>JAIXQM010000025.1 GCA_027485735.1 Sphingomonadales bacterium
GCGGGCAGAGAGCCAATCGACAATCTTGCCCTTGCCTTCATCGCCCCATTGGGCACCCACCACGGTCACATTCGGCATGTTCAGTCCTGTCCTCAGCGCACGTAGCTGGCGCCGTTGATGTCGAGTGTGGCGCCCGTCATCGACGCCGGCGCGTCGCTGGCCAACCAGCGGATCATTTCGGCCACTTCTTCCGGCATGGCAACGCGGCCCAACGGGATATCGGCCAGCAACTTGTCACCGCCGCGGCTGGCGAGATATTCTTCCGCCATGCCGGTCATGGTAAAGCCGGGCGTGATGGCAAAAGCGAGGATATACTGCGCGGCATAGCCCCGCGCGATGCTCTTGGTCATCGCCAGCATGCCGCCCTTGGCCGCGGCATAATGCCAATGCTGGGGCGAATCACCGCGATGGCCGGCGCGGCTGGCGACGTTGATGATGCGGCCGCCGCCGTGCTCCTGAAAATGCAGGACGGCGTGGCGGCACAGATCAGCGGCGCTTTGCAGGTTGATGGCGTGGCTGCGCGCCCAGGTGGCGGCAAAGCCATCGGCATCGGCAATCGGGGCGGCTTCGAACACGCCGGCGTTGTTGACCAGCACATCAATCCGCCCACCGGCCTGCTCCAATGCGGTGGCCCACAGCGCATCGGCAGCGCGAGCCTGTGCGAAATCCGCGGCGATCAACCCGTCGTCGCCCGCCGTGGATTGGCCAATGACCGTGTGGCCGGACTGTTCCAGCAGAGTGCGCGCCGCAGCGCCAATGCCGCGCGATGCGCCGGTGAGAAGGATATTTGCCATGACGGTCCCTATGACGCCGACTGGGGCAGGCTGTCCAGCCGGTGGGTAAGGGCGGCGGTGGCCTGGGCTTCGCGTTGCTGCCAATTGCCCATGATCAGCACCGGTTCGATGTTGCGCGCGGCCATCTCATCTTCAATGGCAGCCTGGAACATCAGGCGATCGCGGCCCACAAATTGCCGTGTGCCATCGGCAACCCACGGCGTGTCGGGCGCAAACAGCAGATAAAGCTCGGCAACGGCCGGCATCGCCGACAGCACGGGATCGCGGTGGCCGTGCAGCATGCGGAACCAGGCCGCCGTCATCACCACATCGGTATCCTCGATCAACAGGTGAGGCCGGGCAGTCTGCAGCCGGTGGCGCCGTTCGGCGTGGATGCGTGCGATGGTGCGCAGCACGTCGGGCGTGAAATCCGTGCCGGTGGTTTCAGCATATTCGCGGCCATATTCGGGCATCAGCACGCCGCCCAGCCGGCGCGACAGCCGCTCTGCCAGCCTGGTCTTGCCAGTCGATTCCACACCGGTGAAACACACATGCAGGCCCAGCATGGTTCAGCCCCGCTCCGCGGCCAACCACAGCCGCCAGCTCCAGATCGACACGGCGAGGAATGCCACATACAGCGCCGCTGTCACCCACAGCGCCTGGCTGGCATAAAGACCCACTGAAACAATGTTGATGCCAACCCATAACGGCCAGCTTTCCAGCATGCGCAGATTGACCAGTACCTGGGCCACCAGCGACCAGCCAGCCACCGCGCCATCGGTAATGGGTGCGGCAGCATCGGTTTGCGCCAACAGCAGGGCCAGCACCGCGCTGCCGATCATGCCGCTGATCAGCACCGCCGGCCAGCCCATTGGTGGCAAGCGCCGCACGGCCACTTGGCCCTCATCGGCCGGTGCCCGGAGCCACATCCACAGGCCCTGCGCCTGGGCCAGGAGGAAGAAGATCTGCAGGCCAGCCACGGCATAGAGCTTGCTGCTCCAGAAAACGCCGGCAAGGATTGCCACCATCGCCATGCCGAACGGGTAGTTCCACACCGATCGCCGGGCGAGCAGCACGATGTTGGCCAGCCCGAACGCCGACGCCGCAAGTTCCCACGGATCCACCCGGCATCTTAAGCCCGCGACCGATACGCTTTGCAAGCCGCTCAAACAAAAGGGGGCGCAGCCACTGGCCACGCCCCCCGTTGTTCACGGCAATCTGATGATCAGAAGCGGTAACGCAACAGGCCACCAAAGGTGCGGGGCTGGCTGCGATAGCCCGACAGCGTGCCGGCCTGTGCCACACCCGGGAAGATGGTGGTCACCCAGGCTTCGTCGGTTAGGTTGCGGCCCCACAGGGTGATGTCGAACCGGTTGTTCAACACCAGCGTCGCAGAGGCGTTCAGATTGTCCACCGCGCGGCGCAGCGCCACCGTGCCCTGGGCGATCTGCGTCGGGCTGTTGTGTTGATAGTCAACGTGGAAGTTCAGCTTGGTGCGGTCGGACAGGCGAGCGGTATAATCGCCGCCCACCGAAACGGCGAACTCCGGCACGCCGGCCACAGGCAGGCCAGAAAGATCCTGCGGCAGGGTGGCGAAGCTGCCGGCCTGCAGGGCCGCACCGCCCACGAAGCTGTCAAACTTCATGTCGAGATAGGTGAGGTTGGCGAAGAAGCGCAGATCCTTCACCGGCGAGATGGTGGCGTCGAGTTCAAACCCGGTCACCGACTGCTGTTCGGCATTGGCCAGGATGAAGCCGGTGCCCGAGAACACGTTGCTCTGGAAACCGTTCAGGGTCTGGCGGAACGCAGCCAGGTTGACGCCAAATCCTTCCCACTGCCCCTTGATGCCCAGTTCATAAACCGTGGCATATTCCGGATCGGCAGAGCGCGAGCCGGTGGTGAGGTTCACCGGCAGGTTGGCGCCCAGCGCGGTGCGGATCGGCGAGGCCGCCGGTGCCGGCGACTGTGCCGTCGAACCCGGGATGAACAGCGCTGCCGGCGGACGGGCATCGAACGACAGGTTGATCGAGCTCGCCTTGAAGCCAGTCGCGTGGGTGGCATAGACGTTGATGTTGTCGCTGAACTTGTAGTTCAGGCGCACGGTGTAGGCGAAATCGCTGTCCGACGTGCGGCCATCTTCAACGCCATTGGGCACGTTGAGGTAGGGCGGGATGAACTGCAGACCGCGCAGGCCCAGGAAGGGGTTGAACTGCGGATTGGCCGCGACAACGGCCGGCACACCGGCGTTCACACCGGCGCGCACCAGATCAAGGCCGGAGAACACATCGGTGGTAACCACGTTGGTGGCATAGGTCTTGCTGTCGTGCGTGTAGTTGCCGCCCAGCGTCAGGGTCAGGTCCTCGACGATGTTCCAATCCACGCTACCGAAAACCGAAATGGCGCGGTTCTTGTAGTCATAGTCTTCGAACCGGCCCTGGCCGCGGCCGCCGAACTGGCCAGCCGGCGTGCCCGGCAACAGCGCGCGCAGCGTCGGTTCCAGGCTGGTATAGGCACCACCCGAAAGCGCGCTGGCATAGTTGCGGAAATCCCGACCAAAGGTCAGCGCGCCGCTGGCATCGATATTTTCATGGAAATAGAAGGCGCCAACCAGGAAGTTGATCGGGCCATCGAACTTCGACGCGACACGGAATTCAGCGGTGTAGGTGTCGATGGCGTTACGGGCGCTGTTTTCGCCGATCAGATCGGCACTGGTGAAATCGCTGTCGGCATTGGTGGAAAGCCGCACGCCGCGATAGGCACCGATGAAGGTGAGATCGAACTGGCCGGCGTTATAATCCGCCTGCGCCGAGAAGCCGAAATTGTCGACTAGGTTGGTGGACGGGAAGTTGGTCGCCGAACGCAAGGCCAACGGCTGGTTGGAGATGATGCGGCCGCCCAGAGCGCGCACGGCATTGCCGGTCGGGCCATCGACAAGGTTGACCACCGAGCAGCAGATTTCATCGATCTTGTCGTAATCAGCGATCAGGCGAAGCTTGAAATCTTCGGAGGGCTTGAACAGCAGCTGGGCGCGCACGCCGCCACGGTTACGCTCGTTCTCGTTGATGTTCAGCGCTTCGTTATACACATAACCGTCGCGGCGGTTATAGTTGCCCGCCAGGCTGAAGGCGATGGTTTCGCTGATCGGCCCGGTGATTTCGGCACGCGCGATAAGCGCATTGTAGTTGCCGTACGAAAGTTCGGCCTGACCGCCCAGTTCGAACTTCGGTTCGGAGGTGACGACCGAAATGATCCCGGCCGACGCGTTCTTGCCGAACAGGGTCGATTGCGGGCCGCGCAGCACTTCGATGCGCTCAACGCTGGGCAGATCGCCAATCTGGGCAGCAGAACGGCTGCGATAGACGCCGTCGATGAACACGCCGACCGACGGTTCGATACCAACGTTGTTGGCGCCGTTGCCGAAACCACGGATGATGAAATTGGTGTTGGCGGACGATTGCAGTTGCGACACGCGCAAGCTGGGCACCACCGACTGCAGATCGAACGCATCGCGGATTTGGGCGTTTTCAATCAGCGCCTTCGACGTCACCGACACCGAAATCGGCGTGTCCTGCAGGGTCTTGGCCTGCTTGGAAGCAGTGACGATAATGATCTGTTCATCGCCGGCGTCTTCGGCGGCAGCGGTTTGCGCATAGGCGGGGGCGGCCAGTGCGACAGTGGTGGAAACGCCAAGCAAAAGGGCAGCGCGCACGGCAAGAGTGCCCGCGGTTTCAACGGTCAACATGAAGTTCCTTCCCAAAAATCCGGGCTTTGGCCGTGACCCACGGTAGCCGCGAACAAGCCCGATGGCCGGGCTATGGCGCAGGGGATTGCAGATGCTTCATGTTTTTTCAAGCCCGGTTGAGCCCCCCCAACTGTCGGTTCTTGCTCGGGCGTTGCCATCGTGCAACGGAAAGACCAATCTCTGTTTGACAACGGGTTAAAGCATGCGGGTCACAGGATGAACGATTGGGAAATCGAAACGGAACGACTGCTCATTCGGCCGATGCAGGTGGATGACGCTGCCGACTGGCACCGCATCCGCGCCGCCGCGCCGTTTGATCCGCTGGAACGTTCGGTGGAAGAAAGCATCGCCCTGATCGCGGCCATGCAGCGGCGCGCGGCTCCCGATTCCGATGGGTGGCAGCAATTCGCAATCACCGCCAAGGATGGCAGCATGATCGGTGACCTTGGCATCCGTTTTTCGCCGCCGTGGAATGCCACGGCCGAACTCGGCTTTGCGCTCGATCCACGCTGGCAGCGGCAGGGCCTGTGTGCCGAAGCGTTTGAAGCGATGGTGCGCCGCCTGTTCCGCAACGGCCGCCGCCGCCTGGTTGCCGTCACCGATGCCCGCAACCGTCCGGCCCAGCGCGTGCTGGAACGCTGCTGGTTCCGGGAGGAAGGCCGCTTCGTGCAAAGCTGGCGCGATGGCGATGCCTGGTTCGACGAAGTCAGCTACGCCCGCCTGGCCAGCGA
>JAIXQM010000230.1 GCA_027485735.1 Sphingomonadales bacterium
AACACGCTGATCGCGCACAACCGCGGCCGGCTGGGCAAGGCGCTGTTCACCGCCCACACCAGTGGCGAGCGCGTGGAAGTGACGAGCGTGTGGGACGGGCCGGAGGAAGCGCGGCTGGTGGGTGACGAGGCCGAACGGCTGGCGCGCGAAGGCGTTTCCCTGAACGACATGGCCATATTGGTGCGCGCCCAGTTCCAGACGCGCCTGTTTGAAGACCGCTTCATCGCCATCGGCCTGCCTTATCGCATCGTTGGCGGGTTCCGTTTCTATGAGCGCGCCGAAGTGCGCGATGCGCTGGCCTATCTGCGGCTGGTGCATTCGCCCGCCGATGCGCTGGCGTTCGAACGCATCATCAACGTGCCGAAACGCGGCCTGGGCGACAAGGCGATGGCGACCATGCACGCCGCTGCCCGCGCGCTCAATCTGCCGTTGCCCCGCGCGGCGGCGGCGCTGGTTGACAGTGACGATCTCACCCCCGCCGCCCGTCGCGCGGTGAAGGCGTTCTGCACCGATCTCGCCCGCTGGCGCGACATGGCCGGCACCATGGGCCATGCCGAGTTGGCCGAAGTGGTGCTGGAGGAATCGGGCTATGTCGCCATGTGGCAGGCCGACAAATCCACCGACGCTGATGGCCGCATCGAGAATCTGAAGGAGCTGGTGCGGGCAATGGGCGATTATCCCAGCCTGACCGCGTTCCTGGAACATGTCGCGCTGGTGATGGACAACGAGGCGGCCAATGATGATGAGAAGATCACCATCATGACGCTGCACGCCGCCAAGGGGCTGGAATTCGATCATGTCTTTCTGCCCGGCTGGGAGGAAGGCGTGTTCCCCAGCCAGCGATCAATGGACGAAGGCGGCACCAGCGCGCTGGAGGAGGAACGGCGACTGGCCTATGTCGGCATCACCCGCGCCCGCAAACGCGCGCACATCATCAATGCGGCCAACCGCCAGGTGTATGGCCAGTGGACGGCCGCCCTGCCCAGCCGCTTCATCGACGAATTGCCGGCCGAACATGTGCTGGCGCGATCCACCATGAGCGGCGGGCCCAGCCTGTGGCGCGCGGCGCTGGAAGGCGGCGATCCGTTCGCGCATGTGCAGCGCGGCACCGGTCGCGGGCCGGGCTGGGACCGGGCGGCGCAAGCTGGGCAAAATCGCGATTTCGGCCCGCGCAGTGCCGCCCCCCGAGAGGCGCGGGTCACCGCCGTTTCGCTCAGCCCCAGCCCGGCCTTTCGCAAGGGCACGCGGGTGTTTCACGCCAAGTTTGGCGAAGGCACCGTGTTCCATGTTGATGGCAACAAGCTGGAAATTGATTTCCCGGCAGCCGGGCGCAAGCGCGTGCTCGACAGTTTCGTGAGCCTCAAAGAGGCTTGATATTCTTGCCTGTCAGGGCGCCCATGATTTCGGTGAACACCCGCGGCGTCAGGAAAATCAGCCCCACCGCCGTGAGCGCCAGGCACTGCGGCAACGGCCAGTGCAGATATTCCTGCGCAAAGAAGAAGGTGCCCACCAGGATATAGCCATTGAAGCGCGCCACCAGCGACAGGATGATCGCCACCAGCCCCCATTGCCAGCCAAGGCCCAAGGTCCAGCCGGACCAGGCCAATACCATCTGGATCATACCGACGCCGCACAGGACGGTCGCCATCACCAGGCCGGGAAATTGACGCAAGCTCATCGATTGCAAGGCTACCATATGCGGGCACAATCGGCGAATCCGCTGCCCCCAGCACCTGCTGATACCATGACTTTCTGAATACAGCATTGCCGCACGCGCCACGGCTTTCTATGGATTGGCCGTGCCGTCCATTCCCGCCCCGCTGAAAATCCGCGATTATCGTGCCTTCTGGGTCGCGCGCTTTTTCGCCACCGTCGCGGGCATGATGATGGTCGTCGTCATCGGCTGGCAGGTGTACGATATCGCCCGCGAGAGCATGAGCCGGGACGATGCGGCCTTCCTGCTCGGCATGATCGGGCTGGCGCAGTTCCTGCCCTTGTTCTGCCTGGCCCTTGTGGTCGGCGTAATCGCCGATCGGGTGGATCGGCGTTATATCGCCCGCGCCGCCGTCGCACTGGAAATCGGCTGCGCCGGCGTCCTCGGCTGGCTGGCGCTTTCCGGTGACATGCCGATGCTGGCGTTGTTCGTGGTCGCTGCCCTGCTTGGTGTCGGCCGCGCCTTCCAGGGGCCGTCGATGGCCGCACTCGCCCCAAATCTCGTGCCGCGCGAACTGCTGCCACAGGCCATTGCGCTGAACAGCATCAGCTGGCAGACCGGCGCCGTGCTCGGTCCGCCGCTGGGTGCCTTTCTCTATGCCGTCTCGCCGGCCACGCCTTATGTGTCGGCCGCCATCTTGTTCGCCCTTACTTTCCTCTGCCTGATGCTGATCCGGCCAGTGCCGCGGCCGGCACCATCGGCGCTCACGCCGTGGCGGTCGCTGGTGGAAGGCGTCGCCTATGTCCGCCACAACAAGGTGCTGTTGGGCGCGATCAGCCTTGATCTGTTTGCCGTGCTGCTGGGCGGGGCGACCGCGATGCTGCCGGTTTATGCCCGCGATGTGCTGTTTGTGGGCGTGGAAGGGCTGGGCCCGCTGCGGGCCGCGCCGTCGGCCGGCGCCGTGCTGATGGCGGTGCTGCTCGCCAGCCGGCCGCTCAGGCGCCATGTTGGCCCGGTGATGTTCGGTTCGGTGGCGCTGTTTGGTCTGGCCACCATCGTCTTCGGCCTGTCCACATCCTACCCGCTCAGCCTCGCCGCGCTGGCGGTGCTGGGCGCGGCCGATGCGATCAGCGTGTTCGTGCGCGGCAGCCTGATCCAGCTGCACACGCCCGATGACATGCGCGGGCGGGTGTCGAGCGTGTCGGGCCTGTTCATTTCGGCCAGCAATGAGCTGGGCGAATTGGAATCGGGCCTCGCCGCCCGCTATATCGGCGCGGTGCCGGGCGTGGTGATCGGCGGCATCGGCGCCATCATCGTCACCGTGCTGTGGGCCTGGCGCTTCCCGCAATTGCGCAACGCCGATCGTTTCGATCAGCAAAAGCCTACCTGAACACACCCAAAGATTTTCCGCCGTTGGCGCGCAGCGTTTGCAGGTCTAAAACACATGCAAACAACCGGAAGGTGCCGTGATGAAGGCCAACAACATCCTCGAAACCATCGGCCGCACGCCGCATGTGCGGATGGGCAAATTGTTCCCAAACGCCGAAGTGTGGATCAAGTCCGAACGCACCAACCCCGGCGGATCGATCAAGGATCGCATCGCGCTGGCCATGATCGAGGCCGCCGAAGCCGATGGCACGCTGAAACCCGGCGGCATCATCGTCGAGCCGACCAGTGGCAACACCGGCATTGGTCTGGCCATGGTGGCTGCCGTGAAGGGCTACAAGCTGATCCTGGTCATGCCGGAAAGCATGTCGATCGAGCGGCGGCGGCTGATGCTGGCCTATGGCGCCAGTTTTGATCTGACGCCGCGCGAAAAGGGCATGAACGGCGCCATCGCCCGCGCACTGGAAATCGTGGCGAACACGCCGAACAGCTGGATGCCGCAGCAGTTCGAGAACCCGGCGAACATCGATGTGCATGTGCGGACGACCTCCGAAGAAATCCATGCCGATTTCGCCGACAGTCCGCCCGATGCGATCATCACCGGCGTTGGCACCGGCGGGCACATCACTGGCGTTGCGCAGGTGCTGAAGGCCCGCTGGCCCAAGCTGAAGGTGTTTGCCGTCGAACCGGCGGCGTCCCCGGTGATTTCCGGCGGCTCGCCCAGCCCGCACCCGATCCAGGGCATCGGTGCCGGCTTCATCCCGAAGAATCTCGATGTGTCGCTGCTCGATGGCGTGATCCAGGTCGATGCCGCCGACGCCAAGGCCTGGGCGCTGCGCTCGGCAGCAGAGGAAGGCATGCTGGTCGGCATCTCGTCGGGTGCAACGCTGGCCGCCATTGCGCTGAAGCTGAAGGAAATGCCGGGCGCGCGCATCGTTGGCTTCAATTACGACACCGGGGAGCGTTATCTGTCGGTACCGGAATTCCTGCCCGGCGGCTGAAGCTCCACCACCACGATCTCACCGTGCGTGCCCAGCCGAACGGGCACGATGGAGGTACCGATGCCGGCGGACACCAGCATCTGCTGGCCACCGGGATTTCGGAACAGGCCGCGTAGATATTGGGAATCAAGTTTTTTGAACTGCGGCCAGCCAAAGATCTGGATCTGGCCGCCATGCGTGTGCCCGGCCAGCAGCAGGTCCACGTTGGGCGGCAGCATGGGCCACAAGCGCGGTTCATGCACCAGCGCGATCAGCGGCTTGCCGGGCTGCGCGCGCGCGGCCGCGGCCCGCAGGCCCTGCACCGGCCGCTGGCCCATGATCAGATCATCACTGCCAACGATCTGGATCGGGCCAAGATCAACCAGATCGCCGGCCAGCAGTTTCAGACCGAACCGCCGCATCACCCAGCGGATCCAGTAGGGATCATCGTGATTGCCCGGCACGCTCCACACGCCGAGCGGGGCCTTCAACCGGGTGAGCGGCTGCACCGCATCGTCCATCCGCATCGGCGGGTCCCAGATCTTGCTGGCGTGGAAATCGCCGGTGACCACCACCAGATCGGGATGCAGCGCATTCACCTGATCCATGATGCGGTTCAGCCGCACCTGCGGCATATCCCAATTGCTGCCGTGCAGGTCTGACAGGTGAACCAGCCGCAACGGGCGCTGCAGCCCGGCCACTTCAACGCGATAATGCACCACCGCCGGATCGCGGATCGCGCCGAGCCAGCCCGCCCAACCCCCAAGGATTCCTGCGGCAAGCACCAGGCCGGCAACAAGGAACGCGAACCGTTTCAAAGCCGGGCCTTGTTTTCCTTGTCTTCGGCAAGGAAGGCCTTGAACGGGTTGAGCTTTTCGGCGACGCCGCCGGCCGCAACCCGGCGCAGTTGCTGATAATACCAGGCCTGCGCGGCAAAGCCATTCATGGTCCGCACCAGCTTGAACGGCGAAGCCGGGCTGAGCCACCAGGGCCCGATCGCCAGCCGTTCCTCGTCGCGCGGCAGTTCCTCGATATGGCCTTCGAGCAGTTCGGCAACGCAGGTGGGATCGGCGCACAGCGGCCGGCCGACGCCAACAAAGGCGATGCCACTGGCCAGCGCATCCTGCATGGCATTGAGGCTGCGGAAACCGCCCGTCACCATCAGCGGCGGCGTTTTCGCGGCCATCAGCGCGCGCGCCAGCTGCACGAAATAGGCTTCGCGCTGGCGGGTGGATTGCTGCTTCGGTTCCTCGCGCGGGGCGAGGCCATCCATGTCCATCATCGCCGGCTGTTCATAGGTACCGCCCGACAATTCCAGGCAATCGACGCCCAGATCGGCCAGCCAGCCCGCGACAGTGAGGCATTCATCGAAGGCAAAGCCGCCTTTCTGGAAATCGGCGCTGTTCAGTTTCACCGACACGGTGAAATCCGGCCCCACGGCGGCGCGTACCGCCTTCACCGTTTCAATCAGGAAACGCGCGCGGTTTTCCAGGCTGCCGCCCCATTCGTCGCGGCGCAGATTGGCAAGCGGAGAGAGGAACTGGCTGATCAGGTAGCCGTGCGCGGCATGGATCTGCACGCCGGTAAAGCCGGCCTCCCGCGAGACAACGGCGGCGTTGGCAAAACGCGCGATCAGATCCTGGATTTCAATGCCGGTGAGCGGATGCGGCATGCCGAACTGCCCGCCCGGCAGCGCCAGCGGCACTGCCGACGGTGCCCGCGGATGCGGATTGACGTTCTTCTGCGTCTGGCGGCCGGCGTGACTGATCTGCACCCAGGCCTGGGTGTCGCCCGCGGTGGCCGCCGCCGCCCAGCGCGCCCAGGCCGCCTTGCCCTCGTCGGACAGCGGCCCATCGACAATCACATTGCCCGGCCGTTCCAGATGGCCGCGATCAACCTGCACATTGCCGGTGATCAGCAGCCCGCAACCGCCATCGGCCCAGCGCCGATACAGCGTTTCATGGGCGGCATTGGGCAGGCCATCGCGAAACGCCAGCCCTTCCGTCATCGCCGCTTTGGCGATGCGGTTGCGGAAGTGCTGGCCGTCGGGCAGGCTGAAGGCTTCGTTGACGTCTGGCATGCTTGCACCCCTGATTTCGGTTCAGCCTGCCGCCCCAACGGGCCCTGCGCAAGCCCGGCGGCTCCCCTCCTGTGAAGAGGGAGGGGAGCGCTTGGTTCAGGCCGCCTGCTTCGCCGCCATGGCGTAGAAGCTGTCACCGCGCGCTGCCATGTCGCGCAACAGCTGCGGCGGCGCGAAGCGTTCACCATGGGCTTGCGCCAGCCGGTCCAGCGTGGCGACGACGTTGGCAATGCCGACAGTATCCATGTGGCTGAACGGACCGCCAGTGAACGGCGCAAAGCCCCAGCCGAAGATGGCGCCCAGGTCGCCGTCCTGCGGCGTTTCCAGCACGCCTTCGGCAAAGCAGCGCGCGCATTCGACAAGCTGGCGATAGAGCAGCCGTTCCTTCACCTCGGCGGCGGAGGGCTGATCCGCGGCGAGGCCGCCGGCCACCGTTGCCGCCAGTTCCGGCCACAGATATTTCTTGCCGCCTTCCGGATAGACATAGAATCCCTTGGCGTTCTTGCGGCCCTGGCGGCCAAGTTCGTGCATCTTGGTGATGACGCCATCGGCCGGACCCGGCTTGTAGGCATCGCCCAGATCGGCCTTGGTCTGCTGACCAACCTTGTAGCTGAGATCAAGGCCGACTTCGTCGTTCACGGCCAGTGGCCCCACCGGCATGCCCATCTGCTTGCCGACATTTTCGATCAGCGCCGGCACCGTGCCTTCGCCGAGCAGCGACAGGCCTTCCTGCACATAGGTGCCAAAGCAGCGCGAGGTGTAGAAACCACGGCTGTCGTTCACCACGATCGGCGTCTTGCGGATCGCGGCGACATAATCCAGCGCCTTGGCGATGGCTTCCGGGCCGGTTTCCTTGCCAACGATGATTTCGACCAGCGGCATGCGTTCCACCGGGGAGAAGAAGTGGATGCCGATGAAATTGGCCGGCTTGCTCCACGCCTTGGCGAGGCCGGTGATCGGCAGGGTGGAGGTGTTGGAGCCGAAGATCACATCGGGGCCAACAACGGCTTCGGTGGCCTTGGTGACATCGGCCTTGATCTCACGAGTTTCGAACACCGCTTCGATGATCAGGTCGCAGCCGGCCAGATCGGCATAATCCGAAGTCGGCTTGATGCGATCAAGGATGATCTGCGCCTTGGCCGGATCCATGCGCTTCTTGGCCAGACGATCGGCTGTGTACTGCTTGCCCTTCTCGGCTGCAGCCAAGTCGCGATCGAGCAGCACCACCTCGATGCCGGCCTGCGCCGTGACCATGGCGACACCAGCGCCCATCAAGCCGGCACCGAGCATGCCGATCTTCTTCGTCGGCATGGGCGCAATGCCCTTGGGACGACGCGCGCCCTTTTCGGCGGCTTGCTTGGAGACAAACAGGCTGCGGATCATGTTGCCGGCCTGCGGGTCGGCCACGACCTTGGCGAAATACTTGGATTCAATGCGGATGGCGGTATCCATCGGCACCTGGGTGCCTTCATAGACAGCGCTCAGGATCGCCTTGGGCGCGTTCATGTTGTCGCCGGCATTCACGTGCGTCATGGCGGTGCCGCCGACGAAAATCTGCGCGAAATTCGGGTTGAGCGCCGTGGCCGGGCCGCCTGGCATCTTGAAATTCTTGGTGTCCCACGGCTGTATGCCGCCGTTCGGATTGGCCTTCACCCACGCCTTGGCGGTGGCGATGATCTGATCGGCGGGCACCACGGCTTGCGCGACGCCGAAGCCCAGCGCTTCCTTCGGGCTCATGTTCTTGCCTTGCAGCAGATACATCAGCGCCGGCTGGATGCCCATCAGGCGCGGCAGGCGCTGGGTGCCACCGGCGCCGGGGAACAGGCCGACCATGATTTCCGGCAGGCCCAGCGTGATCTTGGGATTGTCGGCAATCACGCGATAATGGCAGGCGAGGATGAATTCGAGCCCGCCGCCCAGCGCCAGGCCATTGACGGCCGCCGCCACCGGCTTGCCGCAGGTTTCCAGATCGCGCAGCAGCTTGTTGAGGCCGAAGACACCATCGAACAGCGCGGCCATCTTGGATTTGCCTTCGGGAACACCGCCGCCGCCGAACAGCGCGCCCATGCCCTTCAGATCAGCACCGGCCATGAAGCCGCTGGCCTTGCCGCTGGTGAGCACGGCGCCCTTGATGGTTTCGTCGGTCTTCAGCCGCTCGATGGCGGCGGCCAGATCGGCCTGCACTTCGGGCGTGATGACATTCATCGACTGGCCGGGCACGTCGATGGTGAGCAGGAGGATGCCGTCGGCATCGAGTTCGGTGTGGATCGCGGTGGTCATTGGGGTTTCCCCTTGATGTCGTTCAGCAATGGATTGGCGGCGTTGGCGCTCAGATCCGTTCGATGATGGTCCCGGTGCCCATGCCGGCGCCGACGCACAGGTTGACCAGCGCGGTGCCCTTGCCGGTGCGCTCCAGTTCATCCAGCACGGTGCCCAGGATCATCGCGCCGGTGGCGCCGAGCGGGTGGCCCATGGCGATGGCGCCGCCGTTCACGTTGATCTTGTCGTGCGGGATGTTCAGCGCCTGCATGAAGCGCAGCACGACGCTGGCAAACGCCTCGTTCAGTTCGAACAGGTCGATATCGTCCTTGGTCATGCCGGCGCGTTGCAGCACCTTCTGTGCGACAAATTCCGGCCCGGTGAGCATGATCATCGGCTCGCTGCCGATCGAGGCCATGGCACGGATGCGAGCGCGCGGCTTCAGGCCATATTTCTCACCCATCGCCTTGTTGCCAACCAGAATGGCCGAGGCGCCATCAACGATGCCGGACGAGTTGCCGCCGTGGTGGACATGGTCGATCTTCTCGATTTCCGGGTAGCGCATCAGGGCGATGGCATCGAAGCCGGGCATCTGTTCGCCCATCGCCTGGAAGGCGGGTGCGAGGCTGCCCAGCGACTGCATGTCGGTCTGCGGGCGCATATGCTCATCATGGGCCAGCACGATCTCGCCGATCACGTCCCGCACCGGCACGATGCTGTTCTTGAAGCGGCCCTCGCTCCAGGCCTGGGCGGCGCGGCGCTGCGATTCCATCGCATAGGCATCCACGTCGGAGCGCGAGAAGCCATATTTGGTGGCGATCAGATCGGCGCCAATGCCCTGCGGGGCGAAATAGGTCTTGTAGGCCACGGCTGGGTCCATCGCCCAGGCGGCGCCGTCGCTGCCCATCGGCACGCGGCTCATGCTTTCCACGCCGCCACCGATGGCGAACATGGCTTCGCCCGACATCACCTTGGCTGCCGCCATGTTGGTGGCTTCCAGGCCCGACGCGCAGAACCGGTTGATCTGCACGCCGGCCGTGGTTTCGGCATAATCGGCATTGAGCACGGCCACGCGCGCAATGTCGCTGCCCTGCTCACCCACCGGCGAGACGCAGCCCAGCACCACATCGTCCACATCGGCGGTGTTGATGCCGGTGCGGTCGCGCACGGCCTGCAGCACCTGGGTGGCCAGTTGGATCGGCGTGATCTCGTGCAGCTTGCCGTCCTTGCGGCCCTTGCCGCGCGGGGTGCGAACGGCGTCGTAGATATAGGCTTCGGTCATCGTCATTCCTCTCAGAACATCTCGGCGGGCAGCGCCATCACGGTATCGGCACCGGCTTCCAGTTGGGATTTCAGGCTGGCGGTTTCGGGCAGCACGCGGGCGGCGAAGAACCGGGCCGTGGTGAGTTTGGCGTTGTGGAAATCGGGATCGGCCATGCCGGCATCGAGCGCGGCCAGCGATGCACCGGCCATCTTCAGCCACATATGGCCCAGCGCGACATGGCCCATCATCCGCATGAAGGCGGTGGCGCCAGCGCCGGCATTATCGGGATTGGCCATGCCGTTCTGCAGCAGCCACATCACGCCGGCCTGCACATCGCCCAGCGCGCGGGCCAGCGGCTGCGCGATGAAGGCCAGCCGTTCGTCGCTCGCCGCCGCGATATCACCGGCCACGAGACCCAGCCACGCCTGCGTGCCGCGCCCGCCCTTGGAACCCAGCTTGCGGCCGACCAGATCGAGCGCCTGGATGCCATTGGTGCCTTCATAGATCATGGCGATGCGGGCATCGCGCACGAACTGATCCATGCCCCATTCGGCGATATAACCGTGGCCGCCCAGCACCTGCTGGCAATTGGTGGCGACCTCGTAACCGCGATCGGTGCCATAGCCCTTGATGACCGGCGTGAGCAGGCTGATCAGATCGTCGGCCATCTCGCGCTCGGCCGGATCGGGCGCTTTGCGCGACAGGTCGACCCGGATGGCGCCCCACAGCATCAGCGCGCGCATGCCTTCGGTATAGCTGCGCGCGTCCATCAACATGCGGCGCACATCGGGGTGGACGATGATCGGATCGGCCTTGCCTTCGGGGTTCTTCGCCCCCGTCAGGCTGCG
>JAIXQM010000056.1 GCA_027485735.1 Sphingomonadales bacterium
CTGCAGTGCGAACTGCCGCGCTTCCGCTATCGCCACTCGCTCACCACCACCTGGCGCACGCCGTGGACGGTCGATATCGCCCTGAACTGGCGCTACCAGTCGGCCGTGGACCGCATCCTGTCGATCAACCCGACGACCGGCGTGCCAGTGACCTGGACGGAAGGTGGCCGCGGCAACTTCACCGGCGCGCGGCTGAATGCGGAAAGCTACATCGATCTTACTGCGTTCTGGACCGTCACCAAGGGGCTGCAACTCCGGGCCGGTGTGCGCAACCTGCTGGACAATGATCCGCCGGTGGTGCCGCAGTTCAACCCGGCGCCCTCGTTCACCGTGGAAGGCAATACGGTCTCCGGCGTGTACGAAGCCGTGGGTCGCTTCATCTTCGTTGGTGCGAACGTCAGCTTCTGACGCCTGGCCTGACGCTGCTCGCAGCCTGGTCAGCGTACCGGTTCCGGCGGCGTTCGCCGGGGCGAAACCGAAGGGCCAGTGGCCGCACATGGGGCCTGTCTCTCATCCCCGAGACGGCCCCATGATTTCTTGAGTTATCATCGTTGGCCCGTAGACTGGCTGCACCGCATTGAGGAGTGCCGAAATGTCCGCTTCCGCTGATCGATTGAACGCCGCCGCCTGGCTGGTGCGCGCTGCATCCGCGGCCGTTGCAGCCGCGTTGCTCGGTTCAGCCGCGCTGGCGGCCGCACCGGACGGATTGGTGCCGGACGATCTGAAGGCACTGGAATGGCGCGAAGTCGGCACGGCCATGCCAAGCGGGCGAATGGCGCGGTTTGCCGTGCATCCCACCGATCAGCGCATCATCTATGCCGCCAGCGCCTCGGGCGGCCTGTGGAAGACGGTGAATGCCGGGGCAAGCTGGACGCCCATCTTCGAAAGCCAAGGCAGCGTGTCAATGGGGGCGGTAACGCTTGACCCGAAGGATCCCAACACCGTCTGGCTCGGCACCGGCGAGCAGAACAATGTGCGCAGCTCGCTCTATGGCGATGGCGTCTATCGGTCGAAGGATGGCGGCGCGACCTGGGAGCATATGGGGCTGAAGGACAGCCGGCATGTGGGCCGCATCCTCGTGCATCCCGATGATAGCAATACGGTTTATGTGGCGGCGCTGGGCTCGCTGTGGGGGCCGGGCGAGGAGCGCGGCCTCTATCGCACGCGCGACGGCGGCAAGACGTGGACGCGCCTGCTGCGGCCCAGCAAGTTCACCGGGGTCGTGGAAGTGGCCATGCATCCGGGCAACCCCAACATCCTTTACGCCGCCACCTTCCAGCGCGAACGGCGCCAGTGGAGCATGATCGGCGGCGGCGAGGAAGGCGGCCTGTGGCGCAGCACCGATGGCGGCGATACCTGGGCACGGGTGGGCAATGGCTTTCCCACCACCGCCGTGGGCCGGGTGGGCGTCACCTTCTGCCCGGGCAAGGCCGACATGCTGTATGCGACGGCGGTGGGCCCCGATGGCGGCACCTTCCGGTCCACCGATGGCGGCAACTCATGGGAACGGCGCAACAAGGAAATTCAAAGCCATTGGTATTATGGCGAAGTCTTTTGCGATCCGATGAATCCGGAGCGGATCTATGTACCAACCACGCCGCTGTCGCGATCGGACGATGGCGGCAAGACTTTCTCCAACGTGCTCAAGGGCCAGGTCCACGCCGACAATCACACGATGTGGATCAACCCGAAGGACAGCAATCACCTGATCCTGGGCAATGATGGCGGCATGTACACATCGCGCGATGGCGGCCAGCGCTGGACGTGGCAGTCCAATCTGCCGCTGATGCAGTTGTACACCGTCGCGGCCGACATGCAGGAGCCGTTCTATCACGTCTATGGCGGCACGCAGGACAATGGCAGCTGGGGCGGCCCGATCGGCACGCGTTTTGATGACGGGATCGCCAACGAGGATTTCCTGTTCCTTTCGGGCGGCGATGGCTTCTATGCGGTGGCCGATCCCACCGATCCGGACATCCTCTATTCCCAGTCGCAATATGGCGGGCTGGTGCGCACCAACCGCAAGAGCATGGCGCAGAAGCGCATTCAGCCCTGGCAGCCGCAGAAGGGCGAATTCCCGCCCTATCGCTGGAACTGGAGCGCGCCGTTCGTCATTTCCCCGCACGATCCCAAAACGCTGTATTTCGGCGCCAATGTGCTGTTCCGCAGCCGTGATCGCGGCGATACGTGGGAACGCATCAGCCCGGATCTGACCCGCCAGCTGAGCCGTGACGCGCTGCCGCTGCAGGGCAAGATCCAGCCGGCAAACGCCATCGATCTCCATTCCAGCACCGCGCTGTATGGCAACACCCACTCGCTTTCGGTTTCGACCATGCGGCCCGGTCTGCTGGCCGCCGGCACCGACGATGGCCTGATCCAGGTGAGCCGCGATGATGGGCGGACGTGGCAGAAATCGGCGACCTTCCCCGGTGTGGCCAACCAGAAGAAGGTCGGCATGGTCGCGTGGTCGTCCACCAACGAGGGCACGCTGGTCGCCGTGTTCGATGGCCATCAGGACAATGATTTCGCGCCTCATGTGGTGCGCAGCGATGATTATGGCGCGACGTGGCGCAACATCACCGCCGATCTGCCGGCCTTCGGCCCGACCAAGAGCATCGCCGTGCACCCGAAGAATGGCGAACTGCTGTTCGTTGGCACCGATATGGGCGTCTATTTCAGCCGCGATGGCGGTGGGCATTGGTTGCCGCTGCGGTCCGGCCTGCCCACCAACAGCGTGCAGGGCCTGATGGTTCACCCGCGCGAGAATGATCTGGTGATCGGCACCCACGGCCGCGGTTTCTGGGTGCTGGATGATATCAACCTGGTGGAGAAACTGACGCCCGAGGTTGTCGCCTCGCACTCCTATCTGGCGCCGCTGCGCCGGGGCACGCAGATCCGCGATGTGCCCCGTGGCCGCAAGAACGCCGGCAACACGTATTTCACCACCAAGAACCCGCCTCGCGGGGCCATCATCGATTACTGGGTTGGCAGCGCCGCCGTTGGCCAGACGGTAAAGATCGACATCATGGATGCCAACGGCACGCTGGTGCGCAGCCTGGCCCAACCGGCAGCGGCGCGCGGGGCGCGGCGCTTGGTGTGGGATCTGCGCTTCGAAGCGCCGCCCAATGCCTCCATGTCGGAATATCGCCGCATGCCCGGCCGCTTCGTGATGCCGGGCACCTATCAGGTGAAGCTGACGGTGGGTGACAAGGTGCACATGCAGCCCTTGGCCGTGCGCCTCGATCCGGCGATCAGCCTGTCGGCGGCGGACAGCGCCGCGCTCGACACGGTGGGCGCCACGCAGGCCCGAATGGTGGCGGCGACCTACCATGCGAACAAGACGCTGGCCCCCGGCCTGTCGCAACTGACCGCGACGGTGAAAGTCCTGAAAGATGCCAAGGCCGACCGCAAGCTGCTGGCCCAGGCCGAAGCAGCGCTGAAGGAAGCCGAACGGCTCAATGTCATCCTGAACGGCCGGGAAGAGGGCATTGCCCAGCAGGAAACCTTCCTGCCGCTGGCCGAACTGACCCAGCGGCTCTACACCTCCACCCAGGAATATTCGGCCGCGCCCGATCCGGCCCAGCGCCAGTTGACGGCATCGGCGGAGGCTGATGTGAAGACATTCACCAAGGATCTGGGCGTGCTGGTTTCCGATACACTGCCGGCCGTGCAGAAGGCGGTGACAGCAGCCGGTGTGGCATGGCCGGGCGAACTGCCGCGCATGCCGGCCCAGCCGTGAACGAGGTGATGATGCGCATGAAAATCCTGGCGGCCCTGATCGCTACGGCGGTGGCCTCCCCGCTGCTCGCTCACGGCACCACACTGCTGCCCATTGAAACGGTGAAGATGCGCGAAGGCCATCGCGACGCCGCCATCGCCCGCCGCGCCGAGTTCATGAAGCGCATGAAGGGCGGCCTCGCCGTCATCACCAGCGCTGATCGGACCCAGCACAATCTGTATGAATCATACACCGACGACATGGAAAACAAGGACTTCGTGTTCCTGACCGGCATCTATGATTCACTGCCGCCCGGCCATGTGCTGGTGCTGAATCCGGGCGGCAGCACCTACAAGGAAGTGCTCTACACCGACATGAGCCCCTATGAGGCGGCGCGGCTTTCGGGCATCAAATATGTGTTCCCGCGCGCCAAGTTCCTTGAACATATGAGCAGCGCGCTCACCGATTATCGCAACCTGCGCATCACGCAGCTGCGCTTCAAGGAAGTCGCCTCCGATCTGTCGCGCGGCTGGGGCGACGGCGAGAAATTGCTCTATGTGAACTATCCGCACATCGACAA
>JAIXQM010000165.1 GCA_027485735.1 Sphingomonadales bacterium
ACGCCGATCCTGAAGGGCATCACCGACGCCATGGGCCGCGAAGCCGGGCTGGAAAAGCTGGGCCGGCAGATCCCGCTGGGCGCGGTGGGAGAACCGGATGATATCGCCTGGGCTGCCGTCTATCTGGCCAGCGATGAAGCCAAGATGGTGACTGGCCATGGCCTGTACGTGGATGGCGGCATCAGCGCGATGTGAGGAACCCGCCGGGAACCGGCAAGACCCGCGTAAATGAACTATTGGTAAAATGATGTGAATGGCTTGCGGTTGCAGGGCCGGCCGTTAATGCAGAAAGGGGATCAGGGATTGGGGGTGGCGTGTTCAGTGCCAATGACATGCAAACTCGCAACGTGTTGCCAGACGTGCATTTTGCGCTGCCGGCGCCACAATTGCGGCCACTGATCACCACCTATTATGGCGTTTCAACGCCGGTCGCACTGGAAGATCATCTCCATCCCGAATGGGGCAATATCCGTTTCACCATCACCGGCGAATGGACGGTGGAACGGTCCGGCTCCACCGATCCCACCGGAACGCGCGGCGCCCTGTTCGGGCCCACAGATCGCACCGCCATTGTCCGTTCGGCTGGTCCGGGCCGCACAGTGGGTGTTGGACTCACGGCGATGGGCTGGGCGACGCTGGTACAGCAGTCAGCGCATGAACATGCCAATCGCATCCACGATCTGGCCGATATCTACGGGCCCAGTGCCGAGCGCTTGTGGGCCGATCTGTGCGCCAGTGATTGGGAAGGCTGCTGCGCGCTGTTCGATCGGTTTTTCGGCGAACTGGCTGTTGCCGCACCGCCGCCTGAACCGTTGATCGAACGGGTTGAGCAGGCGCTGGTGAGCGGCAACATCGATACGGTGCAGGATTTCGCCCACGAACTGGCCATGACGGAGCGCACCCTGGCGCGGCTGTGCCAACGCGCCTTCGGCTTTTCGCCCAAGCAGTTGCTGCGCCGCCAGCGCTTCCTGCGCACGCTGGCCCAGATCGGCGACAGGCTCGACCAGCCGTTGGCCACGTTGCTCGACGGCGGTTACTATGACCAGTCGCACTTCATCCGGGAATTCAGGGCCTATATGGGCATGACGCCGATGGCCTATTTCAACAGCCCGCGCCAGATGATGCGGCGGGCCGGCGCCGAACGATTGCGCGCCGCTGGCGCCCGCGTGCAGGGGCTGCACCAGCAGGGCTGATTCAGCGGCCCATCAGCCATTCGCCCAGCGTGCGCCCGAACGGCAAGGTGAACAGGCCGGCGATCAACAGGCTGCCGATCACCAGGCCGCGGATATTGCCTTCATGCCCGGCCCGGTCATGCCGGCGTGCCTTCAGCACCGCCTGCGGCACTGAAATGGCCACAAACAGGCTGATGGCGTGGATCGGCGAAAAATCGCCCACGAACACGCCGCCCAACTGCCGCGAGCCGGCATTGAAACACAAGGTTAGCAGCGCGTTGCCCAGCATCAGCGCCGCCCAGATGCGACCCAGCAGGCGATGGCGGGCTGTGCCCTTTGGCCCCAACAGCATCGGCACAGTGATCGCCATGATGATGATCATGCTGGCCAAGTGGATCTGCACCAGCAGCGGCAGGCCCGGAAACTGGCTGGCACCGCGCACCACGGCCACCAGCACCACCGCCAGCAGCGCCGCGGTGGCAATGGCCAGATTGCGGTTGGACAAGACAGACGCCATCACACCCCCCGATCAGAAGCCCCGGTGTCGCTTCGCAACCGTGGCGGCGCAAGCTGTTTTACGCTGCGGCCAAATTGCGATATGGCCCGCGCGATGAACAACGATGCCTCCCCGACCAATGACGACAGCAGCGACAACGGGGCGCTGCCTGCGGACGTGATGCCCATCCCCGGCCTGTCTGATCCGATGGTGCTGCCGCGCAAGCCCGTGGCGCGTGCCGATGGCAAGCGGGCACTGATCGGCCTGTCGAAAGATCAATTGCGCGCCGCGCTGGCCGAGATTGGCTTGCCGGCCAAGCAAGTGAACATGCGCGCCAGCCAGGTGTGGCACTGGCTTTATCATCGCGGTGTCACCGAAGTTTCGGCGATGGCCAACATCGCCAAGGACACGCGCGCCCTGCTGGATGACCATTTCGTCGTGGGCCGCCCGGAAGTGGTGACGGCACAAGTGTCGAGCGACGGCACCCGCAAATGGCTGCTCCGCTTCGGCGACGGCGAGGAAGCCGAATGCGTGTTCATCCCCGATGCCTGGCGCGGCACGCTGTGCG
Source organism: Sphingomonadales bacterium (assembly GCA_027485735.1). GTDB lineage: Bacteria > Pseudomonadota > Alphaproteobacteria > Sphingomonadales > Sphingomonadaceae > Sandarakinorhabdus. Next base: position 2,237 of record JAIXQM010000165.1, read on the forward strand.
TGTCTTCACAGGTCGGCTGCACATTGAATTGCCGTTTCTGCCACACCGGCACGATGAAGCTGGTGCGCAACCTGACGGCGGCCGAAATCGTGGGCCAAGTGATGCTGGCGCGCGATGCGCTTGGCGAATGGCCGGGCGCGACGCCTGTGCCGATCACAAGGCCGACCACCAGCGATGCCGCCGATGATATGGATGAGGATGACGTACCTTGGGTGCCCGGCGCGCACAATGCGGGCAGCAACTACACGTCGGAAGGCCGCATGCTCACCAACATCGTGATGATGGGCATGGGCGAGCCGCTGTATAATTTCGACAATGTGCGCGATGCGTTGCAGATCGTCATGGATGGTGACGGCCTGGGGCTTTCGAAGCGCCGCATCACGCTGTCCACCAGCGGCGTGGTGCCGATGATGGTGCGGGCCGGCAAGGAGATCGGCGTCAATCTCGCCGTGTCGCTGCACGCCGTCACCAAGGAGATCCGCGACGAGATCGTCCCGATCAACAAGAAATACGGCATCGAGCAATTGCTGCAGGCCTGCGCCGATTATCCCGGCGTCAACAACGCGCGGCGCATCACCTTTGAATATGTGATGCTGGCCGGCAAGAACGACAGCGACGAGGATGCGCATGAACTGGTGCGGCTGATCCGCAAATATCGCCTGCCGGCCAAGGTGAACCTGATCCCGTTCAACCCGTGGCCGGGCAGCATCTATGAATGTTCGTCGCAGGAACGCATTCGCGCCTTTTCCGATATCATCTTCAAGGCCGGCATCAGCGCCCCTGTGCGCACGCCGCGCGGGCGGGACATCATGGCAGCCTGTGGTCAGCTGAAATCGGCGTCGGAAAAAATCAGCCGGGCGGAACTGGACAAGCGCGCAGCGGAAAAGGAACTGGGCTGGGTGGATTAAGGCGCTCCACCCGGCAACCCCTTCTCCACATCGCGCATGTAATCACGGGCAAGTGGCAGCGCATCCCGCCGCTTGGTCATCTGCATCTGCACATTCATGTGGCCATCATTGGCAAAGGCGCACCAGGCCGACGCCAGGTAGAACATCCACATCCGGTAAAAGCGGGCGTCGTACAGGGCCGTGATCGCATCCTCCTGTACGGCGCAGCGGTCATACCAAGCCTTCAGCGTGTAAGCATAATGCAGGCGCAGCACCTCGATGTCGGTGATCCACAGCCAGGCCCGCTCCACCGCCGGCACGATCTGCGACAACGCCGGGGCATAGCCGCCGGGGAAGATATATTTGGCCGTCCACGGATCGGTTGCCCCCGGCCCGTCGGCACGGGCGATGCTGTGGAGCAACGCCACGCCGTCGGTGGCCAGCAGGCGCTCTACGGTATCGAAGAACGGCTGATAATGCGGGAGGCCGACATGTTCGAACATGCCGACCGAAACGATGCGATCAAACTGCCCGGTCATCTGGCGATAGTCGATCAACTGGTAATCAACGCCGGTCAGCCCCTGCCGCACGGCTTCGGCGCGGGCATATTTCAACTGTTCTTCCGAAAGGGTGATGCCGGTCACCTGCGCGCCCGACACCTTGTGCAGGTAGCGCGCCAGCCCGCCCCAGCCGCAGCCGATATCGAGCACTTGGCTCCCCGGCTTCAGATCCAGCTTGGCGGCAATATGCGCCAGCTTGGCCTCCTGCGCCGCTTCCAGCGAGGTGATGCCCGGCGCCCAATAGGCGCAGCTATATTGCCGGTGCGGATCAAGGAACAGGTCGTAGAGCCGATCATCAAGGTCATAATGATGGGCGACGTTGCGCTTTGACCGACGCTCGAAATTGATCCCGTCCCACCACGCCGCCAACCTTGCCTGCCGCCACAGCGCAAAGCGCACCGGATTGTCGCGTTCCCAGCGCAGATTGTGGGTGACGAGACCGAGCAGGGCAAAAATATCGCCCTGCTCCATGACAAGCCGGCCATCCATGAAGGCCTCGCCCGCGCCGAGCGCCGGATTGAGCGCGATGGCCCGTGCCGTGGCATTGTCGGCCAAACGGATGCGGACCGGCGCACGGGTGGCGCTGGGCCTGCCATAACGCCGCTCGCCGCCGGCCGGGTCGATCACGACCAACTCGCCATCCTGCATGAAGCGCTTGAAGAGGCGATCAAACAGCCACATGCCGGCAGACTGCCAAAGCTGCCGGCAAGGTCAAGTCAGGGGTTTGACGTGGTGGTCAGGCGCGCGCAACACTCACCATCGCCGGGCGCAGCAGGCGATCGCGGATCGTCCAGCCACTGGCCAGTTCGGCCACCACGCTGCCGGCGTCCATGTCGCTTTCCACCTCCAGCATCGCCTGATGGCGATTGGGATCAAGCGGTTCGCCCGGCGTGATCTCGATCTTGGATATGCCCTGGCGGCCAAAGATCGCCAGCAGCTCGCGCTCGGTCGCCTCGATGCCGGCGCGCACATTGTCGAAGCCATCGGCCGGCAGCGACGCAACGGCGCGGCGCAGATTTTCGGCCACGGCCAGCATGTCGCGGGCAAAGCCGGTGACAGCATATTGCGTCGCTTCCGCCTTGTCGCGCTCCAGCCGGCGGCGGGTGTTTTCCAGATCCGCCAGGGAACGCAGCACGCGATCCTTCAGATCGGCAATTTCCTGATCCTTGGCGAGCAGCGCTTCGGCCAGATCGATCTCCGGTGCGGCCGCTTCGGGCGCTTCGGTTTCCGGGGTTTCGGTGTTTTCGGTCGTGCCAGAGTTTTCGGTTGTGTCTGTCATGATACCAGTCTGCTCAGGGTTCGGGCGGTGTAATCCACCATGGGGATGACGCGTGCATAGTTCAACCGCGTCGGCCCGATAACCCCCACAACGCCGATCACCTTGCCATCGTTCCCGCGATAGGGTGCGGCAATGACGCTGGACCCCGACAACGAGAACAAGCGCGATTCCGCCCCGATGAAGATGCGCGCTGCCTCTGCCTCGCGGGCGCGGTCGAGCAGGCGGATGAGTTCGGCCTTGTCTTCCAGATCATCCAGCAACTGGCGCACCCGTTCAAGATCCACCGCGTCTTCGACCAGGTTGGCCTGGCCGCGCACGATCAGCACGGGGCGGGCCGCCGCATCCGAAGACCAGGCCGCCAGCCCGGCCGCCACCGCCGTCTGCGTCAGCGTATCGAGCATGGCGCGATCACGAGCGATCTCTTGGCTCATGCGCGCCGTGGCTTCGGCCAGCGTCAGCCCGGCCAGCCGCGTGGTGATATAGTTGGCCGCGGCTTCGAGGCTGGCCGGCAGCACGCCCACCGGCAGATCGAGCAGACGGTTTTCGACACTGCCATCGGCGCCGACCAGCACCACCAGCGCGCGGGTGGGGGACAGCGGCACGAAACTGATCTGGCGGATGACGAGTTCGCGCGCTGGCACCAGCACCAGCCCGGCGCACTGCGACAGGCCCGACAGCGCGGCGGTGGTGCGTGTCAGCGCCTCTTCCATCGCCACGCCCGGTGCCAGCCCGGCTTCCAGCGCGGCGCGCTCATCCTGCGACGGTTCGGCGGCCTGCATCATGCCATCAACGAACATCCTGAGGCCCAGCTCGGTCGGCAGCCGCCCGGCAGAGGTGTGCGGCGCGGCGAGCAGGCCGAGTTCCTCCAGATCCTGCATCACATTGCGGATCGAGGCCGGCGACAGGCCCAACCCGCCTTTTGACAACGTGCGGCTGCCCACCGGCGCACCCGACACCAGATAGGCATCGACAATCTGCCGGAAAATCTCGCGCGCTCGCGTGTTGAGCTCGGCCAGCGCCAAGGTCTGCTGGTTCGTTGGCTGCATGGGCGCAATCTAAGGTGCGTGCGCACGCGGCGCAATGGGCGCTTCCCTTCGGAGCCCCCACGCAATAAGGCCCACCCAACTGCAATCAGGAAAGACACGCCCCATGCGCCCATCAGGCCGCGCCCCCGATCAGATGCGCACCATCGAGATGATCCCCGGCTTTTCCGCCCACGCCGAAGGATCGTGCCTGGTGAAATTCGGCAACACCCATGTGCTGGTGACCGCCAGCGTGGAAGACCGGGTGCCGCCGTGGCTGCGCGGTGGCGGCAAGGGCTGGGTGACGGCCGAATATGGCATGCTGCCGCGCGCCACCCATACCCGTGGCCAGCGCGAAGCCGCCAAGGGCAAGCAATCGGGCCGCACCCAGGAAATCCAGCGCCTGATCGGCCGCTCCCTGCGCGCGGTCACCGATCTGGTGCTGCTGGGCGAACGCCAGATCACGCTGGATTGCGACGTGATCCAGGCCGATGGTGGCACGCGGACGGCGGCGATTTCCGGCGCCTGGGTGGCGCTGCGCCTCGCCATCGACGCGATCCACGCCAAGACGCCGCTGGCCGGCGATCCGCTCAGCCTTCAGGTCGCGGCGATTTCGTGCGGGATCTACAATGGCAATCCGGTGCTCGATCTTGATTATATCGAAGACAGCGCTGCCGGCACTGACGCCAATTTCGTGCTGACCAACCAGGCCGGCATCGTGGAAGTGCAAGGCACCGCCGAAGGCGAACCGTTCGACGAGGAAGCCCTGCTGCGCCTGCTGCGCCTGGCGCGTATCGGCTGCAACGAAGTCTTCGCCGCGCAGCTGAAGGCGGTCGGCCGGTGAGGCAGCTCCTGCCGGGCAAGCTGGTGCTGGCCACGCACAATCCCGGCAAGGTGGTGGAGCTGGCTGAACTGCTGAACCCACATTGCCTTGATGTGGTGTCGGCCGGCGAACTGGGCCTGCCCGAACCGGACGAGACGGAAACGAGCTTCATCGGCAATGCCCGGCTGAAGGCGCTGGCCGCCGCGACGGCCAGTGGACTGCCGGCGATTGCCGATGACAGCGGCCTGTGCGTGGATGCGCTTGGCGGCGCGCCCGGCATCTATTCGGCGCGCTGGGCCGGGCCGGGCAAGGATTTCGCCGTCGCCATGGCGCGCGTGAACGACGAACTGGGAACCAATCCCCGCACCGCCCACTTCATCTGCGCCCTCTGCGTGGCCTGGCCCGATGGCCATACCGAGGTGGTTGAAGGCCGGGTGGATGGCACGCTCGTCTGGCCGCCGCGTGGGCAGAACGGCTTCGGCTATGATCCGATGTTCCTGATGGACGGCAAGGCGCAGACCTATGGCGAGATGCCCCGCGCCGAAAAGGAAGAAGACAACCACCGCGCCCGGGCCTTCCGGCAGTTGGACGCGCTGTTGCCGCCGGTGGCATGACAGACGCACCGCCTGTCGCGCTGTACGTCCACTGGCCGTTCTGCGTCACCAAATGCCCCTATTGTGATTTCAACAGCCATGTCCGCGAGACGGTGGACCAGGCCGCTTGGGCTGCCGCCCTCCTCGCTGATCTGGCCTTTGAAGCCGCCCGCCTGCCCGGCCGCCGGCTGGCCAGCATCTTCTTCGGCGGCGGCACCCCCAGCCTGATGCCGCCCGACACTGTGGCCGCCATCATCGAGGCGGCGTGCCAGCACTGGACGCCCGAACCCGATCTTGAAATCACGCTGGAAGCCAACCCATCGAGTGTGGAGGCCGGCCGCTTCGCCGGCTTCGCCAGCGCCGGGGTGAACCGGCTGAGCCTTGGCGTTCAGGCCCTTGATGATGCCGACTTGAAGCTGCTCGGCCGCCCGCATGATGTTGCCGCCGCGCTCGTGGCGCTTGATGTCGCGCAAGCCACCTTCGGCAGGGTCAGTTTCGATCTCATCTACGACCGGCCGGGGATGACGCGCGAGAGCTGGCAGGCGGAGCTGACCCGTGCGCTGGGTTTCGGGACTACCCACCTGTCGCTTTACCAGCTCACCATCGAACCCGGCACGCGCTTTGCCGCACTCCACGCCCGCGGCCAATTGGTGATGCCGGATGAAGATACCAGCGCTGATCTGTTCGCCATGACGCAGGCGATCACGGCCGCGGCTGGTGTGCCGGCCTACGAAATCTCCAACCACGCCGCCCCCGGGCTGGAGAGCCGCCACAATCTCACTTACTGGCGCTATGGCGATTATGCCGGCATCGGGCCGGGTGCGCATGGCCGGCGCGAGGGCGTTGCCACGCTCAGACGCAAGAAACCGGAGCACTGGCTGGCCGGCGTGAATGCAAGCGGCCACGGCATGGAAAGCGAAACGCCGCTCAGCGTGGCCGAACGCACCACTGAAGCACTGGTGATGGGGCTGCGGCTGGCCGAAGGGCTGGACGCGGCGCGCTTTGCTGCGCGCAGCGGCACGGCGCTGGCAGATGCGGTGAAGCCCGATGCCGTCGCCCGACTGGTCGAACAGGGATTGCTTATCAGCGACGCGCGCGGCTTGCGCCTCACCACTGCTGGCTGGCCGCTGGCAAACGCCGTGCTGGCCGAAATCGCGCGTTAGAAGCTGTTCGGCGCCGGCGAGACGGTGCCCGTACCGAGCTGATCCACTTCCAGCGCCCGCTCTGCCACGCCCGACGGGGTGAAGCGGAAGGCGCCGTCAATGCCGGCAAAGCCATCGCGCGCCAGCAGCGCCGCGCGCGGGAACGGCTGGCCCAGCGGCCAACGCGCGGCCAGGCTGGAGGCGAGCAGCACCGCATCATAACCCAGCGACGCCAGCCGCGACGGGTTGGTGCCATGCTTGGCACGGTAGCGCACAGCCAGGCTGTTGAAGCGCGCATCCGACACGGTGGCATAAAGCGCGCCCTTCAGCGCCGGCACGCGGGCCAGGCCGGGTTCATTGTTCCACAGCTCCGTGCCCAAAATCACCACCTGGCCCGGCGCTGCGCCAAAGCGGGCCAACGGCTGCAGGAAACGCGCGGCGGCCGCGCCGGAATCGGCGATCATCAGCGCCTGGAACGGCACCGGCGCCAAGGCCCCGGCCACACGCGCCACCGTGCCATCGGCGCGGATCTGCGGCTTGCCGCTGGCGCGCACCCGGGCATCATAATTGGTCACCTGCGCCGCCGCTGCCGCCAGCTTGGCCGGATCGCGGGCATAGGAAACCACCGCCGTCGATCTCCCACCCGAATCGTTCACTGCCTTCACGAACGCCAATTGCGCGCGCTGGCCATAGGCGCCCTGCGGCACCAGCGCGGCGAAGCGATCAACACCGCGGCTACGCGCATAGGTGATCACCCGCGCAATCGCCTGGCCGGGCTGAAAGCCCAGCACGAACACATCACCGCCGGCCACGCCGGCGTCGTTGGAGAAGGACAGGATCGGCACCGGCCGGCCGGCCACCGCCGCCGTCACCGCCGGCACATCGCTGGAAAGCAGCGGCCCCAGGATCAGGCCGGCACCCGCCGCCATCGCCTTGGCTGCGGCTTCGCCAGCGCCGGGCGCCGTATCGAAACTGAGCAATTGCACCTGCGGCTTGCCAAGATCGGCCATGGCCAGCGCGGCGGCATTGGCGATGGATTCGCCCAGCGCCGCATTGGGACCGGTGAGCGGCACCAGCAGCGCCACCTTGTTCAGCCGGGCTTCCGGCAACGGCGCCGGTTTGGGCGCGACCACCACGGGCGGCGGCGGCGCGGCCACCACGGGCGGGGCCTTTTTCGGCGCGGAACAGGCGGCCACCAGCAGGCCAAGCCCGATCACGCCAGCGCGAACCACTTGCCAGCCGCTTCCAACCCGGCTCTTGATAGCCATGTGAGCTTGCACCCTTCCTTCGATCCCGACGCCCTGCCTGAAGCAGCGCTTGCGCCGGGGCTTTACATCGTTGCGACGCCGATCGGCAATCTCATGGATATCACCGCCCGCGCCCTGCTGGTGCTGGCCCGCGCCAGTCTGATCGCCTGTGAGGATACACGGGTCACCGGCAAACTGCTTGGACATTTCGGCATCAAGACGAAGATGCTGCCCTATCATGATCATAACGCCGCCCGCGCCCGGCCGGGCCTGATCATGCGGGCGATCGCAGAGCCGGTGGCCCTCGTCTCTGATGCCGGCACACCGCTGATTTCCGATCCGGGTTACAAATTGGTCGCCGAAGCCCGCGCGGCAGGTGTGAACGTGGTGACGGTGCCCGGCGCGTCGGCGGTGATTGCCGCGCTATCCATCGCCGGGCTGCCCACCGATCGTTTCCTGTTCGCCGGCTTCCTGCCTGCCAAGGAAAAGGCCAAGGCCGATGTGATCGCCGAGTTGGCAAACGTGCCGGCCACGCTGGCCTTCTACGAATCCGGCCCGCGCCTCGCCGTCACGCTGGCGGCGTTGCACGCTGGGCTGGGCGATCGCCCGGCCGCGGTGGGCCGCGAACTGACCAAGAAGTTCGAGGAGATGGTGACCGGCACGCTTTCGGAGCTCGCCGCGCGCTGGGCGGATGCGCCGCCGAAGGGCGAGATTGTCGTGCTCGTCGGCCCGCCGCTGCCGCTGCCGGCCGCCAGCGCCGATGATCTTGATTCGGCCTTGCATGCCGCCTTGGCGACAATGCGGGTGAAGGATGCGGCCAAGGCCGTTGCGGATCAGCTGGGCCTGTCGAAATCCGAGGTTTATGCCCGCGCACTGGCACTCAAAAATGGCTGACCCACGTCGCCAAGCCAACGAGCGGCGCGGGCGGCTGGCTGAACATATTGCCGCCATCTGGTTGATCGCAAAGGGCTATCGCCTGATCGGCCGCCGGCTGCGCACGCCCGGCGGCGAGATTGATCTGCTGCTGCGGCGCCGTGATGCGCTGGTGTTTGTGGAGGTGAAAGCGCGGCCCACTCTCGACTCCGGCGTGGCGGCGCTGCATCGTGAGCAGGCGCGGCGTTGCCAGGCAGCCGCTCGCTGGCTGGCGACACGCTATGGCTGGCCGGGCGCGGTGATCCGGCACGACGCGGTGGTGGTCACACCGTGGGCGCGGCCCCGGCACCTGGTCGCCATCTGGCGGGAAGAGGCATGATGTTACTCGCAACAATCGGCCTGATGGATGATGCCGATATCGACGTGATCGAGGCTGGCATCGCGTTGAGCCTGGCCGACAATCCGCGCACTGATGCCGACAGGCTGCGCCGGCTGATGACGGGCTGGGCCGTCAGCCTGCAACGTGATCTGGCTCCCTCCACCGCCAAGGGCCGCGCCTTGCGGCTGGCAAGCCTGATCGCCGGCGAAGCCGGGCTGACCGGCGACACCCAGGATTATGACAATCCATTGAATGCCGATCTGGTGGCGGTGGCGACACGCAGCCGCGGCCTGCCGATCAGCCTGTCGATCCTCTATGTCGCGCTGGCCCGGCGCATTGGCTGGCGGGCCGATGCATTGGCCCTGCCCGGCCACGTGCTGGTGGAAGTGCATGGCGGCGGCGAATCGGCGCTGCTTGATCCATTCGATCACGGCATCAGTTTGACGGCAGCCCGCGCCGCCGACATTGCCCGCCAAGCCGGCGGCGCGCCGGTTGCCGGCGGCTTTCCGGCAATGAGCACCCGCCAGATGCTGGTGCGGATGGTGTCCAACCAGGCCAGCCGCGCGCGCCTGAATGGTGATATCGGGCGGGCGCTGATGTTGTATGAACGGCTCACCACCATCGCGCCGGATCAGGGCGGCTTGTGGTGGGAACGCGCCCGGCTGGAACAGCGCATCGGTCGCCTTGCCGCCGCCCGCGCCAGCCTGACCGCCATGCTGGAAACCACCCACGACGCCCAGGTGGGCGAACGCATCCGCGCCACACTTGCCACGCTGGCAAGATCCGAAAATTGAAAAGGCCTGCCCAATGACAATGCGCGTCGCGGTTCAGATGGACCCGATCGAAACCATCAACATCGGCGGCGATTCCAGTTTCGCCCTGATGCTGGAAGCCCAGGCGCGCGGCGCCACGCTGATCCATTATCTGGCCGATGATCTTTCGGCCGAGAACGGCCGGGTGCGGGCCAAGGCCCGGCCGCTAAAGGTGATCAACCAGGCCGGCGCCCATTATGAATGGCTGGGCGATCCGCGCACAGTCGATCTGGCGGATGAGGCTGATGTTGTGCTGATGCGGCAGGATCCGCCATTCGACATGGGCTATATCACAGCCACCCACTTGCTGGAGCAGATCCAGGACCGGGTGCTGGTGGTCAACGATCCCGCCGAAGTGCGCAACGCGCCGGAAAAATTGTTTGTGCTGCGCTTTCCCGATCTGATGCCGCCGACATTGGTCACGAAAAGCCTGGAAGAAGCCATGGACTTCCGCGCCCGCCACGGCGCCATCGTGGTGAAGCCGCTCTATGGCAATGCCGGCACCGCGGTGTTCCTGATCGACAGACAAGACGGCAATCTGCCGGCGCTGGTTGAACTGTTCAGCAGCGTGTGGCGCGAGCCATTCATGGTGCAGGCGTTCCTTCCTTCCGTGGCGGAGGGCGACAAGCGCATCGTGCTGGTGGATGGTGAACCGGCCGGCGCCATCAACCGCCTGCCGAAAAAGGGCGAAATCCGTTCCAACCTCGCCGCCGGCGGCAGCGCCCAGCCCACCGAACTGACGGCGCGCGAGCAGGAAATCTGCGCGCGGCTCGGCCCAGAGTTGAAAAAGCGCGGGCTGATCTTTGTCGGCATCGACGTAATCGGCGGCTTCCTCACCGAGATCAACGTCACCTCCCCCACCGGCATCCGCGCCATCGACCGCTTCAACGGCACCGACACGCCAGCGCGCATCTGGGACGCGATCAAGGCCAGGCTCGACAACCGCGCCTGAGGGTCAGTCTTCGGATTTGGTGTTCTTCGGCGGCTTGGCCGGCGGGCCGGCGACGCGTTCCCAACTGCCAAAGCCGCAGCCGCCGAAATTGACGCCGCCCATGTTGAAATCGATTACCTGCACGATATCACCGCGGCACTGACTGCCGATCGGGCTGCTGTGTACCAGCGCGCGGCGCGGTTGCAGGGTGGGGCATTCCATGGTGTTGCGCCACCAGCGGCCATCGCGGAGCCGGGCATACCATTTGCCATCAGGCGCGGCCTGCGCTTGCAGGATGCTGCGGGTCTGCAGACAATCCCTTGTCTCGGCTTTGAATTCGGCTGGCTTGCCGGGTGGATCGTCGCCGGCCAGTGCCGGGGTTGCCGCGACCAGCGCAGCAAGGAGGAGCGCGTTTCTGATCATGCGTCCCTGATGCCCGTGGCTCGCTGTATCCATGCTGAATGCCTCACCCCCTGAATGCGTCCTTGGCGCTGCGCCGACGCGCCAGTTCGGCCACGCTGCCGGCCCGCACGAACGGGTTGGTCGCCGCTTCCATGGCCAGGCTGAAGGGCACGGTGGGATCGCCACGTTCCCGCAGCCGGTCCACAGCTTCGGCGCGCCGCAGCAGCGCATCATTCTCCGGCTCCACCGTCAGGGCAAAGCGCGCGTTGGATTGGGTATATTCATGCGCGCAATACACCAGCGTGCGCGGCGGCAGCGCCATGAACTTGGCCAAGGCAGCGTGCATCTGCTCCGCCGTGCCTTCGAACAGCCGGCCGCAGCCCATGGCAAACAGCGTGTCGCCGCAGAACAGCGCGCTTTCGAAGGCATAGGCATTGTGGCCCGCCGTGTGCGCCGGGCAATCGATGACGCGGCCGATGTTGCTGCCGATCTGCACCGTATCGCCTTCCACCACCGCGCGGCTGATGTGCGGGATCTTGGCAGCCTCGGCTTGCGGGCCAGTTACCTTTGCACCCGTGGCAGCCACGATATCGGCATTGCCGCCCACATGATCGGGATGCCAGTGGGTGTTCAGGATCTGGGTGATCTTCCAACCCCGGCTGGTGGCAGCTTCCAGCACCGGGCCAGCGACGGCCGGATCGATCACCGCCGTTTCACCGCTGGCGGCATCATGGGCCAGCCAGACATAATTGTCATGCAGCACCGACACGCCAACGATGTCGAGCATCTCACCAGCTCCCGATGTTGGGTGCCGACACCCAGGGTTCCGCCGCTGGCAGCGCCGGGCCGGCCTGCAGCAGTTCCACCGAAATCCCGTCCGGCGATTTCACGAACGCCATGCGGCCATCGCGCGGCGGCCGGTTGATGGTCACGCCGCCGTCCATCAGGCGCTGGCACGCCGCATAGATATCATCCACCGCATAGGCGAGATGGCCGAAATTCCGCCCGCCGTTGTAGCCCTTCTCGTCCCAATTATGGGTCAGCTCGACCTGGGCATCTTCATCGCCGGGTGCCGCCAGGAAGATCAGGCTGAAGCGCCCGGCCTCGTTGTCGATGCGGCGCAGTTCCTTCAGGCCCAGCAATTCGAAGAAGCGCAGCGTTTCCGCCACGTCCGACACGCGGATCATGGTGTGGAGATATTTCATTTCAGAACGCGTCCTTCAAAGGCTTCGAACAGGGCCACCACGGCATCCGGCACCGGCGTCGGCCGGCCGCGCGGTTCATCCACATGCACCTGCACTTCGGTGCCGCTGGCGCGCAAATCCTCGCCGCCTGGCCCGTTGGCCAACCCATGCACTTCAAACGCGAATGTCAGGGACGTGCGACCGACCTTATCGCAGCGCACGCAGATCGCCATTTCCTCGTCGAGCAGGATGGGAGCGTGATAGACGACCTCGGCCTTCACCACGTGCAATTCGGGCGCACCCTGCAGGTTCGGCTCCGGATAGAGACCGGCGGCGCGGAAATATTCGGTGATGCCGATATCGAAATATTCAAGGTAACGGCTGTTGAACACCACCGCCTGCGCGTCGACTTCGGCATAGCGGGCGCGGGCGGACCAAGCGAAACGATATTCGGAGCGAGCCATCAGCGTGGTGTAGCAGGCAGCGCGCCCTCCGTCAGTGGTTTTTCCGTCAGTGGTTTTTCAGGCAGGGCGGCGTTCATGCGACCAAGCGCGGCAGCGGCTGCTTGCCCCGCCGGCGTATCGGGCGCGTCGGTGGCCGCCGCCTCCCAGGCCTGACGGGCCAGCGCCGTGTCGCCCTTGGCCGAAGCGATATTGCCGGCTTCCAGTTCGACATCGGCGGAGTCCGGTGCCAGCGCTGCAGCCTTCAGCAGGGCAGCTTCGGCAGTGACCAGATCGCCGCCGCGCCGCGCCAGCGTTGCCTTCAGCAGCCACGGCGTGAAATATTCCGGCGAAAACGTGGTGGCGCGGGTGAGATCAGCCATCGCCAGATCGGGCTTGCCGGCTGCGACATGCGCTTCAGCGCGAGTGGTGAGCAGATCAGCTTCGGCGCGCGGGCTGAGTTCGGCGCCGCCCGGCCGGGCCAGAGCGCGGGTGAGGAAGCGCACCGCGTCCGCCGGCTGTTCGGCGATCATCGCGGCATCTGCTGCCTGCCGCCAAAGCGCAATGGCCTGGCCGTCGCGGGCGGACTCGCTGGCTTCGCCGGCGGCTTCATAATTCTTCAGCGCCGCCTCGTGGTGGCGGGCGTGCATCTGGGCCACGGCCAGGCAATGGCGCGGTGCCACGCCACCGCCTTCGATGCGCCAGGCATAAGCCATCTGCATGGCGCGCGCCGGATCCTTGCCCGCCAGTTCGATGCAGGCGGCATAGCGCGTCGGGTCCGACGGTGCCGACCAAGCCGGTGCAGCGGCCAGCAGTGCCAAAAGGGCCAGGTACTTCAAAGCAATTCCTCGACAGTGGCGATCAACGTGGCGATATCGGTCTCGCGGCTGAGCCGATGATCACCATCCTTGATGAGCCGCACCTGAACTTCGTCGCTCTGCAGCCGCGCCGCGATGTCGAGCGACAGGCGCCACGGCACCGCATCATCACGCTGGCCGTGCAGCAAACGCACCGGGGCGGTGATGCCGATCTGGCCATCGAGCAATAAGTGCGTCCGCGCATCATCGATGAGGGTGCGGGAATAGCGATAGGGTTCACCATAATCGGATGGGCGGGTGAAATAGCCTTGCGCCTCCAGCTGCCGCCGCTCGGCTTCGCCCAGCTTGAGCCCCCAAACGGTGAAATCCGGCGCCGCCGCCACGCCCACCAGCCCGGCCAGCCGACCCTTCAGCGCCCGGCCCGCCAGCAAGGCGATCCAGCCGCCCATCGAGCTTCCGACCAGCAGCACCTTGCCCGCCGGCCAGACATGATTGACCAGCGCCAGCACATCATCGGTCCAGCGGCCGATGCTGCCATCAAGGAACTCGCCGCCGCTGACCCCGCAGCCCGAATAATCCAGCCGCAGAAACGCCTGGCCCTTGGCGCGCCCCCAATCGCTCAGCGCTTCAGCCTTCGATCCGGTCATGTCGCTCATGTAACCGGGCAGGAACACCACCAGCGGCCCCGCCCCCGGCGTGAAGCGATAGGCAAGGCTGGCACCGTTATGGGAAAGGCTGCTCATGCGACGTCGCATAAGCCAAGCATCACCCCGTTACCAGCCGGCGGCCTGGCCATCCTTGCGATGATCGGACCCGGCGCGATAGACCGGCTTGCCGTCCTTGTCGGTCTCGATGCGGATCGCCTGATAGCCCCCCATCGCTCCACTACTGGGCAGGCCGAGCCGGTGGCCCATCGCCTTCAGATCGGCCCCAACCAACGTATCGAGCTGCGGCTCCAGCGTGAGCACATCCGAAACTTGGCCATGGCGGAAGCGCGCCATGTCGGTCGCCATCTGCACATTGGCACCCAGATCGAGCATGTTGACCAGCGCCTGCCCGTGCCCCTGTGCCTGCATGTCGCCGCCCATCAGAAGCAGCGACAGCAGCGGCGCACCATCCTTCATCACGAAACCGGCGGCCAGCGTGTGATAGGGCTGCTTGCCCGGCGCGATGATGTTGGGGCTGGCCGGATCGAGGCTGAACTGCACGCCGCGGTTGTGCAGGATCAGGCCATAATCCAACACCGTAAGGCCCGATCCCCACACCGACGAGATGGAATTGACCATCGCCACCACATTGCCATCCGCATCGGCCGTGGCCAGCACCACCGTATCGCCGCTGCGATCGGCCGGGCCTGGTTTGGTGACCGCAGCGCGCGCCGGGTCGACACGGGCGCACAGGCTGGCGGCATAGGACTTCGATATCAGCCGTTCGACCGGCACCTTCGAAAAGCGCGGATCGCCGTTCCACGCCGCCAGATCGGCATAGGCCAGCTTCTTGGCCTCGACGAGATAATGCCAGTAACGCGGGCTGCGCGGCCCCAGGCTGGCAAGCGTCTGCCCCGGCGACCAGACCGGCACGCAGGCTTCCAAAATGTTGAGCATTTCCAGCGCGCCCCAGCTTTGCGACGGCGGCGGAAGTTCGAAAACATCGTGGCCCTGATAGCGCGTTTGCACCAAATCGACCCACGCACCTTTGTAACTGGCAAGATCAGCCGCCGTCATGGTGCCGCCCAGCGCTTGCGATTTGGCAATGATCGCCCGCCCGATGTCACCCGTGTAAAAGGCGCTGGGACCGTCCTTGCGCAGCAGCGCGAAGGCACGGGCGAGGCCCGGATTGCGGAACATCTCGCCCACCTTTGGCCCCTTGCCGCCAGGCGTCCACACCGCCAGCGTATCGGGATCATGATTGGTGCAGCAGGCTTTCAGCGGCAACGCACGGGGCAGCGGCGTCCAGTCATCGGCGATGCGCGGCGACACCGGAAAACCATCGCGGGCATAAAGTTCGGCATCGGCCAGCACATCGGCAAAGCCCATCGAGCCAAAGCGTTTCAGCGCCGCATCCCAGCCCCACACCGCGCCCGGCACGGTAACGGTGAGGATGCCGGCCGGCGGCATGCCGGAACCCAGCGTCCAGTTCTTGGGATCCCTGCCATAGCCCAGTTCGGCATAACGCGCTGGCGTCGCCCCGGTGGGGGCCGTGCCGGCGGCGTTGAGGGCGTAGAGTTTCTTCTCCTTGGCCACCCAGACGATCATGAACAGATCGCTGGCGATGCCGGTGCTGAACGGTTCGACCACGCCCAGCACGGCCGCCGTCGCCACCGCAGCATCCACGGCATTGCCGCCGCGGCGCAGGATGGCGAGCCCGGCCTGGGTGGCCAGCGGTTGGCTGGAGGTGACCATGCCGTTGCGCGCAATCACCTCGGCCCGGCTTTGCGCCGCCCAGCCTTCGGTTCGGCCACCGGCAACGGCGGCGCACGCCGGTTCCGGGCAACGTGCCTCTTGCGCTGCCGCTGGCCACGCCAAGCTGGCCAGCAGGCCCAAACCGATTATCCGCTGCATCATCTCACTTCACCCCCGCATAGCGGCCTCGATTTCGGCAATGCTGCGCGGGATGCCGGCCGACATCCGATCCGATCCCGTTGCCTTCACCAGATATTGATCCTCGATCCGGATGCCCTGATTGGCGGACTGAGTGTACAGCCCCGGCTCGATGGTGATCACCGCGCCGGCCGGGATGGGCTTTGAACGGTCGAACGGGTCATGCACATCCAGCCCGACATAATGGCCAAGCCCGTGAATGAAATCGTCGATGCGCCCGGCGCGGCGGAACACTTGCTTGGCGGCGTCTTCGAAAACATCATAGCTCACCCCGGCTTTCAGCGTGGCCTCGGCAGCGGCCTGGGCGGCCAGCACCAGTTCGTAATCGGCGCGCTGGCTGGCCGTGAAGCGGCCATTGGCCGGGAAGGTGCGGGTGACATCACAGGCATAACCATCCACCGCCGCCGCGGCATCAATCAGCACCAGATCGCCATCCCGGATCGGGCCGGTTTCCACCACATAATGCAGCGATGCGGCGTTGCGCCCGGCCGCCACGATGCTGTTGTAGGCAAGGCCGGTGCCGCCGGCATTGGCAAAGCCTTCCTCCAGCACGCGGCGCAGCTGGCGTTCCGTCATGCCCGGTTTCACGGCCTTCATCGCCGCCAGATGGCCGGCGCGCGTGGCGGCCATGGCCTTGTTCAACCACTCCAGTTCGCGCGGTTCCTTGACGCTGCGCATCTGGGTGAGCAGGCCGGA
>JAIXQM010000073.1 GCA_027485735.1 Sphingomonadales bacterium
GCCGCCCTGCTGGTGGCGCGCCGCGTGCGGGCCGGCGATGATCCCCCCGCCAGCCGGCTGGCGGCGGAAATCCGCTGGCGCCAGGGCGACATGCCGGGCGCCATCGCCGGGCTGGAGGCGGTGCTGAACCACGCACCGGGCTATGACATGGCGCGCGAATTCCTGATCCGCCTGTTGGTGCAATCAAACCGGCTGCCGGATGCCCTGGTGCATGCAGAATTGCTGGCCACCTCGCCGGTGGACAATCCCGGCCATGATCTCATCCTGGCGTCCGTGCTGGTGCATCTGGGCGAACAGGGCCGCGCGCGCGGCCTGTATGAAGGGTTGCTGGCCCGCAATCCCGGCCAGCCGCAGGTGTGGCAGAACCTTGGCCATGTGCTGAAAACGCTGGGCGAACAGGCCGGCGCCGTCACCGCCTATCGCGAGGCCGTTACCCGCCAGCCCACCTTGGGCGAAGCCTGGTGGAGCCTGGCCAATCTGAAGACGGTGAAGCTGGGCGCGGCTGACATTGCAGCAATGCAGGCGGCGCTGGCCGGCAGCCCGGAACCCCGCGCCGAAGACTTGTTCCACCTGCACTTCGCGCTGGGCAAGGCGCACGAGGATCTGGGCGAGGCCGAGGCCGCCTTCTGTCATTACGCTGAAGGCAATCGCCTGCGTCGCGCCGGGATCGTGCATGATGCCGATGCCTTCTCCGCCGAAATCGATGCCGCCGTTTCAACCTTCACCGCGCCATTCCTCGCGGCGCGCCGGGATGGCGGCTGCCCCGCGCCCGATCCCATCTTCATCGTCGGCCTGCCGCGCTCCGGCTCCACCCTGATCGAACAGATCCTGGCCAGCCACACTCAAGTGGAAGGCACGATGGAACTGCCCGACATGATGATGATCGCCAGCCGGCTGGCCGCGCGCGTGGAGGCAGGGGAGTTCGCCGATTTCGGTGCGATGATGGCGGCGCTCACCCCGGCGGATCGCCAGCGGCTGGGCGAGGAATATCTCGAACGCACCCGCATCCACCGCAAGTCCGGCAAGCCCCGTTTCATCGACAAGATGCCCAACAACTGGCAGCACGTCGGCCTGATCCGGCTGATCCTGCCGGGTGCCACCATCATCGATGCCCGCCGCCACCCGATGGGCTGCTGTTTTTCGGCGTGGAAACAGCATTTTGCCCGCGGGCAGGGCTTTTCCTACGATCTGGTCGACGTTGGCCGCTATTACCGCGATTATGTGCGGCTGATGGCGCATTTCGATGCCGCTGCCCCCGGTGCCACCACCCGAGTCATCTATGAGGAGATGGTGGCCGACACCGAAACCCAGGTGCGCCGCCTGCTCAGCGCTGTCGGGCTGGCGTATGAACCGGCCTGCCTCGAGTTCTGGCGCAATGATCGCGCGGTGCGCACCGCCAGTTCCGAACAGGTGCGCCAGCCGATCTTCACCGACGGCGTGGACCATTGGAAGGCCTATGCCGCCTGGCTCGGCCCGCTGGGCGAAACATTGGGCGATGTGGCAACGCTCTATCCGGCGGTGCCGGCGTCATTGTCGCCTATTTGATCACACCACTGCCGGCCAGCTTGGCACGCAGCGCATTGTTGTCCGCCATGCTCACCCGGCCGGCGGTGCGCACGGCGGCGATTTCGGCGGCCTTGAACGGCTTGGCTGGCTTGGCCGGCTTGCCCAGCGTCACGGCGTGGCTCAGGATTTCGGCGATCTCGGCATCTGCCATGCTGGCCATGCCCGGCATCACGCCCATCAACGGCGCGCCTTCCACCGTGATCGGGCCGGCCATGCCCCACAGCACGACGCGCGCCATATAGGTCCGCCCTTCCGGGCTTTGGGCGATGGCGGCGGCGCGGCCGGCAAGGCGCGGAAACTGGCCGGACAGGCCTTCGCCGCCGGCCTGATGGCACATGGCGCAACGCGCCACGAACGCCGCCTTGGGTTCGGCCGCCGCCGGCATCGCCACCCCGGCTCCAACAGCCAAAGCCAAAAGCCAGCGATTTGAAATCATGCCGATTTTTCCTTGCAATCAGGATGGGGCGGCCCAGCGTGGGCCACGATGTGCGGCAAATACTGGACAGTCATCAAGGCGGCGTCAAGCCGTCCTCCATGGGGCAAACCGCGCATCGCTGGACGCCGGCAGACGGCTGCGTTAAGCCGGATACAATGACAAAAACAGCCGAAAAGCCGGCGCGAACAGCGCCTGTGCGTCCGGGGATCTACGGGCGCGGCACCGAAACGGTGGATCTGATCCTGAATGCCGCGCTGGATGTGCTGGTGGAAGAAGGCGCGGCGGCCTTCACCCTGCGCCGGATCGCGACGCGCTGCGGCATGCAGGTGGGCCGCCTGTCTTATCATTTCGCCCGCAAGGAATTGCTGATCCAGCTGCTGCTCGATGATCTGCTCGATTATTACGAACGCATGCTCGACGAAACGGTGCGCCAGCCGCACCTCGATCCGGCCGAACAGCTGCGCCGGATGATTACCCTGGTGCTCGATGATATCGGGACCAAGCGCACCACCCATGTGTTCACCGAACTCTGGGCGCTGTCCAATCACAATCCGGCGGTGGCGGAACGGGTGGCGGCCTTCTACCGCTATGCCCACGCCAATATCGCGGCCGCTATCGCGCCGCTCAATCCGGCGCTGTCGCCCGCGCAGCTGGACGTGGTCGCGCGCTTTGTCAGTTCCGCGCTGGAAGGCACCACCATCTTTACCGGCCACGGCAAGCCCTGGGCCCACCAGATGCCGCAAATGCAGCGCCTCGCTGTGCACGCCCTGCTGCACCTGGCCCGCACCATAAAGCCCGAAGACTTGCCTGATCTCGGCTGAAACCCGCTACGTTATTCAGGCATTGTGCCGACCGGCGCGCTGGCTTGACGAATACTTGACGTGCGTCCAGTCTAAAGTTGCATGGCGCCGGGTATCCGGTCGCCGGTTCGGAGTCGCTGGTCCGGAAGTGGGCAAGCGGGCGGCCGCCGAATGGGCATTTGGGGGAAGGGCTTTGGCAAGCATGATCAGTGCAACCACCATGGCAGGGATCGGCAAGCTGGCGGGCGCGGCTGCGATTTCGCTGATCGCCCTCGCTGCCGCACAGGCCCAGCCGGCCGCCGCGCCGGCGCCAGCCACCACGATGGCTCCGGTCGAACCGGAAGAGCCCTTCACTCACAAACTGCCAGAATGGTCCCCGCATTGGGGTTTCGTGCGCGGCGGCTGGGAAAATGGCGGCACCCGCATCTGGAACGGCGATACCGGCAAGATGGTCGGCCTGGTTTCCACCGGTCGCTGGTCCGATCTCGCCCTCGATCCCAAGCGGCGCTTCATCTACGTTTCGGAAAGCATCTGGACCAAGGTGAACCGCGGCACCCGACAGGACATGATCTCGGTCTATGACTCGGTGAACATGGCCCTGGTGACGGAAATTCCGCTGCCGGGCCGGCTGATCATCGGCACCATGAAGAACAACTTCGTCATCAGCGATGATGGCAAGACGGGCTTCGTCTATGATTTCAGCCCGGCATCTTCGGTGATCGTGGTTGATCTGGATAAGCGCAAGGTTGGACAGGTCGTCGAACTGCCGGGCTGTGCCAGCCTCGTGCCGGTTACAGGCATCGGCTTCTCGGCGCTGTGCTCCGATGGCACCATCGCCACGGTGACGGTGGGCCCGAAAACCTCGACCGTCAGTCACAGCCAGCCCTTCTTCAAGGCCGCTGAAGACGGCGTGTTCGATTTCTTCACCTATGATCGCACCAAGGGTGAGATCGTGACGCTCACCTACACCGGCCTCATCCGCACGGTGAAGCTGGGCGCGGCGCCCACCATCGGCGATGCCTGGTCGATCCAGGCGGCCGCTGGCGTGCGCCCCGGCGATACCAAGCCGCTGGATATCAACTGGTTCCCCGGTGGCCGCGCAGCGACCACGCTGCACCGCGCCACCGGCATGCTCTATGTGCTGATGCACCGCGGCGAATATTGGACCCAGAAGGCCGATGGCGAGGAAATCTGGGTGGTCAACATGGCCACCCGCAAGGTCGTCAAGCGTGTGCCGCTGAAAAAGCCGATCGGCAATATCGAGGTGACGCAGGACGCCAAGCCGTTGATCTTCCTGTCGGGTGACGAAGGCGTGGTGCAGGTGATGGATGCCGCCACCTACGAGATCAAGCATGACATCGAACGCGGCGGCGGCGGCATGATCGTCGTGCCGGACGTGAATTGAGTGGAACAGGCGCTGCCTCTGCTCGGCGTGGCGGCCAGCGTCGCTGTGGCGCTGCTGTTTGCCGTCGCCGGCATCGACAAGCTGCGCCACCGCGATCTGCTGCCCGGCGTGATCGCCAACTATCGGTTGCTGCCCGATGCACTGGTGGCACCGGCGGCGGCATTGTTGCCGGGGGCGGAGTTGCTGGTGGCGGCCGGGCTGTTGCTCGGCTTTGCCCCGCTTGCACCAATGGTGGCCATCGCGCTGCTGCTGGTTTTTGCGGCGGCCATGGCGATCAACATCGGGCGCGGCCGGCGGCATATCGATTGCGGCTGCGGCCATGTGGGCTTGCGCCAGTCTCTGGGCTGGAGCCAGGTGGCGCGCAACCTCGTGCTGGCCACGGCGCTGCTGCCGGCGCTGGCGGCAGGGCGGGCTGATCTGGGCATGGCCGATGTGGGCCTTGGCGCGGCGGCTGGCGTTGCCCTCTATCTATTGTTGCTGATGTTCTCGGCAGTGGGCGCATTGGTTGCGTCGGCGCCAAAGCAGGGTTGAGGAAGGGTTTTGATGTCAACCTTGGGACTCATCAACGAAGCGCTGCAGTGGCTGGTCCTAATCGGCCTCGGCGTGGCCGGGCTGGCGCTGGCGCGGCAGGTGGGCGTGCTGCATGTGCGCGTCGCCCCGGCCGGTGCGCTCGATGCCAATCGCGGCCCCGCCATTGGTGACAAGGCGCCAGTGACGCCGGTGACAACCCTGGAAGGGCGCCCCTATCTGATCGGCGGCCCGGCCCAGGGCCTGCAATTGCTGATGTTCGTCTCGGCCTCCTGCCCGATGTGCAAAAGCCTCATTCCGGTCGCCAAGTCGTTCGCTGCCGCAGAGCGCGTGAGCCTGGTGTTCGTTGGCGATGATGATCCGGCCGCGCAGAGGGCGCTGGTCGCCAAGCATGATCTGGCGGCCTTCCCGTTCATCAATAGCGACGTTGTCGGCCGCCTGTTCGAGGTGGACAAGCTGCCCCACGCCGTGCTGCTCGATGCGACCGGCACCGTGCTGGCCAAGGGGCTGGTCAACAGCCGCGAGCATTTCGAAAGCCTGATCATCAGCCACGAGATGGGCGTGCACAGCGTTCAGGATTATATTGCTGGTCTGCCGACACCGGCGAAGGTGGACGCATGAGCGGCAAGGGGAGCCAAGGGGAAAAGGCATGAAGCGTTTCGATATCGATGGCCTTGGCGAGAAGCTGCTGCGCAAATTTGCCGGCAACAGTTCGCGCCGGTCCTTCCTCACCAAGCTGGGGGCCACGATCGTGGCTGCGCCGGCCTTCCCGTTGCTGCCGGTCAGCCGGGCCAGCGCCGCCACCAAGGATCGATCGCCCGAGGCCAAGACCGCCTTTGCCCGCAACGCCCAGACCAAGGATGACACCAAGTGCGATTACTGGCGCTATTGCGCCATCGATGGCAGCCTGTGCTCCTGCTGCGGCGGCGGCATGAGCAGCTGCCCGCCCGGCGCCGAGCCCTCGCCGGTGTCGTGGGTTGGCACTTGCATCAACCCGGATGATGGCAAGGCCTATCTGATCGCCTATCGCGATTGCTGCGGAAAATCGGCGTGCGGCCAGTGCGGCTGCGACAACACCGATCGCGAAACCCAGCTATACATGCCGCAGCTGAACAACAACGTGATCTGGTGCTTTGGCACCAAGAGCATGGAATATCACTGCTCCACCGCCGTTCTCGTCGGCAAGGCCTCGTGACGCGCGGGCAGGGCTGAACCATGGCTCTGCCCACACGTTCGGTCTGGGCGCCGGCCGGCGCACTGGCGGGGCTGTTGCTGCTGGTTGCCGCCGCCCCGCCGGCACCCGACTACCGTGCACCAGGTGATGAAACCGGCCTGCCGGTCAGCTACCCGGCCGATATGGACGTGGCGCAATCCGATTATGTCGAACAATGCGGCGGCTGCCACGGCATCAAGGGCAATGCCGCGCCGGCTGAATTGCCCAATCTGCAGGGCCGCGTCGGCTGGTTCATGTGCCTGCCGGAAGGCCGCGATTATCTGATGCGGCTGCCCAACATCGCCCGCAGCCGCATTGACGACAATGAACAGCTCGCCGCGCTGATGAACTTCATGGTGTTCGGCCTGGGCGGCAAGTCCACCCCCGCCGGCACCAAGCCTTTCACTGCTGCTGAAGTTGCAGTTGGCCGCACCCGGGCCTTCACCTCGGTCAGCCTGATCAAGACCCGCGCACAGATCGTCGAAAAGGTGATCCAGAAATGCGGCGCGCCGGCCTCGCTGCGGCTGATGTATCCGCAAGGAACCAGCGCCATGCCGGTGCTGGCCGCAGCCGGCAAACCGCCCAAATCGGATTGAAGGCGGCGATTCAAAGGGTTAAGGATCCATTTCCGCCGCCGGGCTGCTGATCATCGCCCCGGTTGGCGAGCGCGCAAACTGTCGGATCTCTTTACAATGCAGCTGGCCCGTCGCGGCCAGGTCATTGAAATAACAAGGATCGTGAAATTGGCATGATGTTTGCAAATTCCCAGCGTCTATTTAGACGCGTTTACAGGGGGCTTTTGCCAATGTTCAGAAATATTCTTGCCGCTGGTGCGCTTGCCATGGCGGTTGCCGGTTCCGCGAATGCCGGTGTCGTGTTCGATACGCGGGCGCTGCAGGAGCCGGATTGCGACACGGTCCGCACCTGCGTCACCGAAACGCGGGGGTCGAGCGGTAACTACGGGACCGTGCTCAGCTTCTCGGCCGATGTGACGATCACCGGTCTCGGCGTGTGGACCAGCGTTGATGACGCGCAGGACGTCAAGTTCCTGATCTTCGACAGCCTGTTCAATGGCGGTACCGGTGCTGTGCTGTTCAGCCAGACCAAGTCGTTCGCCGCTGCGCCGGCTGCGTTCATCTATGCCGATCCGTTCAGCTTCACCTTCCAGGCCGGCCGCACCTATGACATCGGCATCCTGGGCAACGGCATCAACCTGACCGGGCGCTGGGGCATCGGTAACCTGACCGTGGGCGCAATCACCGCGATTTCCAGCAATGCCAACATCAACGATTTCGGCGCGCCGACCACCGGCGGCTATGCCGGTGTCGTTCCCTATATCCAGCTGGTTGATGGCAGCACAGGTGCTGTGCCGGAACCGCAGAGCTGGGCGCTGATGATTGCCGGCTTTGGCCTGGTGGGCGCTGTTGCTCGCCGCCGCGCCGCCGCGAACGCCTGATTTCACGAGACCACTGCGAAAGCCCCCTTGCCGCAAGGCAAGGGGGCTTTTTCGTCACTTGGGCTGGAACCGCCATTCCAGCGCCTGCAGTTGCGGCGTGGTCGTGGGCGCCAGCAGGGCATAGGCAATCACCATGCCGCGGTCGCACTTCCACCAATATTCCCCTTCCAGCGCGCCCCTCGCCGAGACGCCTGGTGCGTTCGGGCAACGGCCGGCCTTGGCGGTGATGGCGGCAATGTCGGCGCGGCGATGGGCGGCGTCGCGGTCCATCAGGAAATTCACCGCCAGCCCGGCGTTGCCAACATCGCCCGTGGTCAGCACCTTGTGCATCGGTTCCGCCAGCCCGGCCAGCGCTGGCGACAGTGGCAGCACGTCATTGGGGGCAAGGCCGGCTTCGCGGATGGCGATCAGCGCGTCCCAGGTGGGGGCGGCTGGCCCGGCATAGGTGCGGTTGGTCAGCACGAAGGCGCCCCAGCCGCTTTCCGGCGCGATGAGCATGTAACTGCCATAGCCGGGGTAGCCGCCACCATGGAACGCCACCCGGCCCAGCGTGCAATCATCGCCCACCCGCATGCCGCCGCCATACACCACGGCCACGCTGCACGGAGACGTCGCCGCCTGCGTCGGCCGCATCATCCGGCGCGGTGAACCTTCGCCGCGCAGCAGGGCGCGCACGGTGATGCGGGTCGGCGCTTCGGGCTCGCCCGGTGTTGCGGCCGGCCAAGCCGACAGCAGATGCCCCACCCATTTGGCATAATCCGGCCCGGTGGTGATCACGCCGCCCATGGCGCCAAAGGTGCCCGGGCCCATGTCGGGCTCGCGTTGCCATTTGCCGTCTTCCCAGCGCCAGCCGCTGGCCAGCAGCGCCCGCGGCACATCGGCCAGATCGAATGTGGTGGCCGCCATGCCCAGCGGCCGGAACCGGCGTCTGGCAATTTCGGCTTCGAACGGCTGGCCGCTCACATTGCGGATGATGCGGCCCAGCAGGGCATAGCCCAGGTTGCTGTATTCATGGGTCAGGCCCGGCGCGCGGGTGAACGGCACACCGTTTTTCAACAGCGCGCTGAACTGTGCTTCGGGCAGCGGCGTCTGGCGATCACCCCAGGGATCATCGGTGACGAAACCGCCCATGTGGTGCACCAGATCGGTGACGGTGAGCGCGTCGCCCCAACCGGCCACTTCCGGCACATGCGCCGCCACCTTGTCGTCCAGCCGCAGCCTGCCTTCGCCGGCCAGATCAAACAGCGTCAGCGCCGTGAAGGCCTTGGTCATGCTGGCGATGCGAAAGCGGGTGTCGGCTTCCACCGGGCGGGCGCTGGCCACATCGGCGATGCCGGAAACGCCACTGTGCACCAGGCCTTCGCCGCGCCTGACGATGCCCCAGGTCAGGCCCGGCACCTGGTTGGCGTCGGCCCATTCCCGCATGCTGCGATCGATGCTGGCGGCAAGTTCGGGCGGAAGCGGCGCAGCGGCCGCCGGTGCGGCGAGCAGGGCGCCAAAGGCCAGTTGGGCGAGCAGCGTTCTCACATCTCTTTCCCGTCGCGGATCTTGTAGAACACGCCAGCGCCATCGCCGCCGGCCAGCTCCAGCGTGCCTTCGATGGTGCGCACATCATAATTCATCGGCACGGCGCTGGAGACCTTCACCTCGATGAACTGCTGCGGGCCGGGATTGAGGTGGAACGGGCAATCGGGCGGATAGGCCAGCAGCACGAAATGGCTTTGGCTGGCGCCCTTGCCCAGCGGCAGCATGTAGCCATTGATCTTCACCCGCTTGCCGGCCAGCGATTTCACCGTGGCGGGATAGACCGGCTTCACCGCGCCGGCCTTGGCAGCGGCCGGATCTTCCTTGGCGGCTTCCAGCACGGCCCACGGCACGCCGCCGGGCGGGGTGGGGGCGGGTTTCCAGATCGATTCCGATGGCTTCAGCGCGGTTTGCGCCACGGCGGCGGGGGCCGTGAACAGCAGGGCGATGGCGATGACAATACGGGCGAGCATTGGTCCCTCCTAGCGGGCATTTGCCAGCGTTTCGGCAATATCAGTCTTGAGCACACGCAAGGCGGGAATCAAGGCGGCAATCAATCCGATCCCCAGCGCGGCGGCAACAATCAGCGCCTCGCCGGGGTGGAAGGTCAGCGCGTTCAGGCCCAGCGCGCGCAATTGTTCGATGCTGGCCGCCGCCATCCCGATCACGCCATGGCCGAGCAGCAGACCCAACGTGGCACCGGCACTGGCCAATATCAGCCCCTCGCTGGCCACCTGGCCGATAATCGCCGCGCGGCTGGCCCCGATCACCCGCAGCATGGCCATGTCGCCCTCCCGCTCCTTCAGCGCCGTGAGCAGCGCCACGAAGATGGACAGCCCGGCGGTGAGCATCAGCAGCACGGCAAAGGCGCGCACGGCGTCCAGCCCGACGCCGACCAGCGCCAGCAGGCGGGAGACTTCCACGGCGGGCACGGCGGCCTGCAGATTGGTCTGGCGGTTGATGAAACCGGGCAGGCGCACTGCCGCGATGGGTGATCCGAAGCGCACCAGAACGGCGGTGACTTCGGCGGCACCGGCATGGGCTTCATGGTCTTCGGCGCTCTCGCCCTCGTGATGGACTTCGCCGGGATCCGCGATGCCGTGCACGTCCCACACGCTTTCAACGCGGGTCAGGATCAGCCGGTCGATCACCGTGCCGGTCGGCTTCAGGCGGCCGACGACGATGAACGGCGTTTCCTCGTGCTTCGGCCCATCGTCACCACTGCTCATGCCGTGGCCGCCCACGAAACGCTGGCCCAGATTCGCGCCGGTGCGCGCCGCCACATCGGCGCCGATCACCGCCTCCATCTTCGCGGCAAACATGCGGCCACCGGCAAGGCTGGCGCCGAGCAGCGCCGGATAGGCCGGTTCGGTGCCGACAATGCGGAACGAGCGAAAACTGTCGCCCAGCGCCAGCGGGATGGCTTCGGCGACGCCCAGCTGGCGGCGCAGCAGTTCGACCGTATCGAGGGGCACATTCCCGGTCGGGATATCGACATGATACACCGAACTCAGGATCAGCTGCAGCGGCGAGCCCTTGGCGCCCACCACCATGTCGATGCCTTGGGCATCCTTGTCGAAGCGGTTTTCGAGCTGGCTGGAAAAGAGCAGCAGGATGACAAGGCTGGCAACGCTCAAGGCCAGCAGCAGGATGTTGAGCGCGGTGTTGAGGCCGCGATCCTTCAGATAGGCCAGGCTCAGCCCGATCATGCCGCCACCGGCGCCATCAGATTGAGCCGGTTGGCAAAACGGTGCGCGATGCGGCCATCGTGGGTGGCAACCAGCAACGTGGCACCGGTGCCATCGGCCACGTCGAACATCAGATCGATCATGCGCGCGGCGTTGGCATCGTCCAGCGCACTGGTCGGCTCATCGGCAACCACCAGCCGCGGCCTGGTGATCAGCGCGCGGGCGATGGCGGCGCGCTGGCCTTCGCCCTGCGAAAGCTGGCGTGGCCGGGCGGCAGCACGGTGGGCAAGGCCAACCCGATCAATCATGCCGGCAATGGCAGCGCGGTCAACATGACCCAGCGCCAGTTGCTGGGCCAGGGCCAGATTGTCGGTCACGCTCAAGGCCGGGATCAGCCGCAGCGTCTGGAACACCAGCCCGATGGTGCGGCGACGCAAGGCATCGCGGGCCGCGGGCGGCAGGGCGCTCATCGCCTCGCCAGCAACACTGATCGCGCCATGGCTGGGGGTGAGCAGGCCGGTGACGATGTTGATGAACGTGGTCTTGCCCGAACCCGATGGCCCCAGCAGCAGGGCATGGGCGCCGGGCTGCAGCTGCCAATCGCCGATGGCCATCACCGTGCGGCCATCACGTGCATGCGAAAGGCCCCTGGCTTCCACCAGGGGCCCTTGCGCGGTCTTCGAATGGGTCAGCGTGTCAGGGCTGGACATTGGCCACGGCAACCGCGCCGGCAGCAGCCTGCGCAGTGGCGACATCATCCTTCATGCCCAGCCGCTTCAGCATGGCAAGGCGCGCGGTTTCGATGGCTTCCTGGCGGCGCTGTTCGGCAATGCGGGCAGCGGCCTCGGCATAGGCGCCGGCATAGGGATCGGTGCCATCGGGGGCGTAGTGGCTGTAACCCGGCATGCCATCAAAGGCGCAGGCCACAGCGGGTCCGGCCACGGACAGGGCAGCAGCGGCGGCAACAACGGCGATCAGACGCATGGAAAACCCCTCTCATCGACTCGAGGCTGACACATTGTCACATTCGCGCACCCCCGGCAACGCGTCGGCCGGTGGGCAAATGCCGCAGACGCAGTGGCGGTGCTTGCCAAGGCCCGGCCAGCGCGGCAATGGGCAACGATTGAGCTGCAAGGGACGGGATCAAGATGCGCGTGCTGGGTCGGGTAGTGATGTGGGCGGCGCTCGCCCTGCTGGGGGCAACGGCACAGGCCAGCCCGATCGTTCAGACCAAGGGCGATTTCGTCGACAAGTTCCGCCAGCTGGAAGGCGAGGATTGGCCAACCCCCACCGACACCCGCAACGCCGCCGGCGCGCCTGGCCATCGTTACTGGCAGCAGAAGGTGGATTACCGCATCACCGCGCGGCTGGATGAAGCCACCCGCACCATCAGCGCCAGCGAGACCGTCACCTATCACAACAACAGCCCGGATGCGTTGAAGTACCTCTGGCTGCTGCTCGATCAGAATTACAAGCGCGATCACATTGCGGAGCGCGCCGAAACCGTTTCCCCCGGCGGCCAGATCAGCATGACTGATGTGCGCAAGGCCATGCGCTACAAGGAATGGGAAGGCGGCTTCAACAATTTGAAGGTGACCGACGCTTCGGGCCGCGCGCTGAAATTCACCGTGGTCGATACGCTGCTGCGCATCGATTTGGCTGCAGCGCTGGCCAGCGGCGGCGTGGTGACGGTGAAGATCGATTTCACCTTGCCGATGCCGGAAACCCGCGTGGTGGGTGGCCGTTCGGGCTATGAATGCTTCGCCAAGCCGGATCAGGATGGCAATTGCATCTTCCTTGGCGCGCAATGGTTCCCGCGCGCGGCGGTCTATTCCGATTATGAAGGCTGGCACAACAAGGCCTTCGTTGGCGGCGGCGAGTTCACGCTGGAATTCGGCGATTATGATGTCAGCCTCACCGTGCCGGCCGATCACGTCGTCTCGGCCACCGGCGAACTGGCCAACCCGGATATCCTGTCGGCCGCGCAGCGCGCTCGCCTGAGCCAGGCCCGCACCGCGAAAGAGCCTGTGTATATCGTCACGCCCGATGAAGCGCTGGCCGCCGAAAAGCAGAAGGCCAGCGGCACCCGCACCTGGCGCTTCACCGCGAAGAATGTCCGCGATTTCGCCTTTGCCTCGTCACGCAAGTTCGTGTGGGACGCGATGGGCGTCAAACAGGACGATGCCGCCGTGCCGCTGGTGATGGCGATGAGCTTCTACCCCAAGGAAGCCCGGCCGCTGTGGGATGCCTATTCCACCAAGTCGATCGCCCACACCATCGACGTCTACAGCGATTTCTCTTTCCCCTATCCCTATCCCACCGCGCAGAGCATCAACGGCCCGGTGGGCGGGATGGAATATCCGATGATGACCTTCAACGGCCCGCGCCCGGTGAAGGACAAGAAGACCGGCCAGCTCACCTATACCGAGCGTGCCAAATATGGCCTGATCGGCGTGGTGATCCACGAAGTCGGCCACATCTGGTTCCCGATGAGCGTCAACAGCGACGAGCGCCAGTGGACGTGGATGGACGAAGGCATCAACAGCTTCCTGCAGTTCGAAGCCGAAAAGCGCTGGGACCCGGTGAAGACCCGCGGCCGCGGCGAACCGCGTGACATCACCGAGTATATGGTCAGCCGCGATCAGGTGCCGTTGATGACGCACAGCGACAGCCTGCTGCAGTTCGGCAACAATGGCTATTCCAAGCCGGCCACCGCGATGGTGATCCTGCGTGAAACCATCCTGGGCCGCGAATTGTTCGATTTCGCCTTCAAGGAATATAGCCGCCGCTGGCGCTTCAAACGGCCGACTCCTTACGATTTCTTCCGCACCATGGAAGAAGCGAGCGGAGTCGACCTCGACTGGTTCTGGCGCGGCTGGTTCTACACCACCGATCATGTCGACATCAGCCTCGACAAGGTGGTGCAGGCCCGGCTCGACACCCGCAATCCGGAGGTGGAAAAGGCGTGGGCAAAGGACCGCGACAAGACCGCGCCGACCCCGCTCACCGCGGTGCGCAACAGCGAGCCGCCGATGATCGATCGTGATCCGAAAACGCGCGATTTCTACGACGAAACCGATCGCTTCACCGTGACGTCCAAGGACCGCAAGGATTACGCGGCCAGCCTGAAGAAGCTGGAGCCGGAACAGGCTGCCGCGCTGGCCTTCAAGGACAATTTCTATCACTTCAGCTTCCGCAACATCGGTGGCCTGGTGATGCCGGTGATCCTGAAGCTGGATTACGAGGATGGCTCGACTGAAACCATCCGCATCCCGGCCGAAGTCTGGCGCTACAACGCCAAGGCGGTGACGTGGCAGCATGTCAGCCCCAAGACGCTGAAGGCCGCCGAGATCGATCCGCTGTGGGAAACGGCGGACGCAGATCGCAGCAACAACGCCTATCCGCGTCGCA
The DNA here is from genome assembly GCA_027485735.1 of Sphingomonadales bacterium. GTDB lineage: Bacteria > Pseudomonadota > Alphaproteobacteria > Sphingomonadales > Sphingomonadaceae > Sandarakinorhabdus. The sequence continues at coordinate 14,028 of JAIXQM010000073.1, forward strand.
TTGAACCAACCGTGCTGAAGGTGCGCGACGATCCGGCCGGCGGCGACAACCGCATGGCCGACAGCGAACTGGAAGTGTCGCCGGACAGCATCAAGACCCGTCCGGTGAAGAAGGACGAGAAGAAGAAGGACGACGAGTGAGGCTGCTGGCCGCGATTGCGCTGCTGCTTGGGCTTGCTGCCCCGGCCCACGCGCATCGCGGCCACGCCAGCCTGGCGGTGGTGGAGATTGACGCCAAATCCGGCGCCGTCACCGTGACCCACCATCTGCAGGCCCATGATGTCGAACCGGCGCTGGTCGATATCGCACCCGATGCCCAGCCCAGTCTCGATGACGAAGATGCGTTCAAGGCGCTGGTCGCCTATGTTGGCCAGCGTTTCCGGATCGCCGGTGTCCGCCTCGCGCCCGCCGGGCAGCGGCTTGATGGCGATACGGTCGTGCTGCGCTACATCGGCCTGCTGAAGGGCAAGCCCAAGCAACTGCTGATCAGCGGCGCGCTGTTCGGCGAGACGTGGGACGATCACAGCACCC
>JAIXQM010000108.1 GCA_027485735.1 Sphingomonadales bacterium
ACCGGATGATCGGGCACCGCTGCGCTCAACTGCTGCTTGTCCGGATAGCGGTTGGCCCAGGCACCCTCGTCCCACCCGGCACCGAAGATCCATTCGCCCTTGGGGACGGACTTCGCCCGTTCGGCCACCTTGGCGACCGCCTGCGCTTCGGTGGCGACATCGGTCAGGTCGACCGATTCCAGCTTGGCGCCCAGTTCGATGAAATGGGTGTGCGAATCGACCAGCCCGGGGATCACGGTCGCGCCGTTCAGATCGATCACCCGGGTCCGCTTGCCGCGCAGCGCCAGCGCCCCCTTGTCACTGCCGACATAGATGATCTTGCCGCCGCGGATCGCCACCGCTGCGGCATCGGGGTGCCATTTGCCTTCTGTGGTGGGCGCGTCGGGCGCCGGCTTGCCATCGCGCGCGGGCTCGCCCCAGCGCAGCGTGTAGACATGGGCGTCGGTCAAAATCAGATCCGCACCGCCAGGCGCAGCCTTGGCCACCGACGGGGACGCACTGACGGTGATCAGGCAGACGCCGAGCACGCTTGCGAACAGACCCGCCTTCATATCCATTTGCTCCCCGGCATGATCGTCGTCAGATCATTTGAGACAAAGGGCGGCGCAGATTGGCGACGTGTCGGCCTCAGCGTTGATGTTAAGCGGCGATCTTGCGGTGTTGCAAGCGCCGATGGTCGATACAGTCACACGGAAAACCGGCCTTGGGTCGTGGACTCACAAGCGGGAACGTCTGCAATGGGGTGGGAAGCGGACTGGCAGCCTTCGCGGGACGGAAGCGGCGCCGCGGCCCTCCGGAGATTTATGAGCGAATGGCTGGAACCGACCCAGTTCCGGACGTTCGTCATTGGGCTCGGGAATGACTGATTGTGGTAGAAAATAGTCACTATCCCGATACTCAATTGAACGCTTAAATCCACCGCTGTTGCCCATCGGAGTTCGAGCGGTATATTGGGGTCATGCGAGACCATATTTTAGCAGAGGTGAAGCGCCTTGCGGCGCAATCGGGTGGTAAAGCGCCTGGTCGTAGGGTCTTCGAAAATGAGACTGGCATTCCAGCATCAAAGTGGCACAGCGTCTATTGGGCACGTTGGGGCGATGTTCTGACTGAGGCTGGGCTCGAAGCGAACGAAAAGCAGGAAAAATTTGACGGTGACTGGCTACTCGCGAAAGTCGCAGAGTCCGTCCGACATTACGGTCGCGTCCCCACCTCGGCTGAGATAAGAATGTATCGGCAGAAAGATGCGACTTTTCCCGGACATAATACACTCTCAAATCACTATCCGTCTAAAGAGCAACTAGTCTCTGCATTGCGCGAATGGCTAACTGACAATAAAGGATATGATGATGTTGCAAGACTATTGCCAGTAGAGGCGTCCGTTCCCGTCCGGGTAAATGAGGAGACAAGAATTCGAACGAAAGAAGGTTTCGTATATCTTATAAAATCTGGAGAATTTTACAAAATCGGGCGAAGTGATGATGCCGAGCGCAGATTCAAGCAAATAAGCATAGCACTGCCAGAAAAGGCGGATTTGTTCCATGTAATCCGCACAGATGACCCGGCTGGCATAGAAGCATATTGGCACCGCCGTTTCGCCGATCGTCGTGCCAACGGAGAATGGTTCAAGCTGATGCCACTTGACATCTCCGCATTCAGAAAGCGCCGTTTTCAGTAAGGCGCTGCTTATCCAGCCCAAACTGTTAAGCAACGGAAACTTTGTTTTCAACGAGCGCTTGTGTGGCGAAAGCAGCCGCGCGGCTTTATGAGTCTACGTCCTAGGACCATCACCAAATGATGGGCTTGCGCGCCCGTGGCGTGGCGGCAAGCATGCGGGCAGACAAGAGGACCCTGACCGATGACCAATATCTTCACCAATCCCGAGATGAACGATCTGCGCATGTCGGAAAAGGCGCGGCCGCTGTTCGATGCCGTTGTCCGTCACATCAACGACAATGTAGTGCCGATTGCGGAGGAGTTCGAAGCACTGGGCAAGGGCCGGGCCGATCGTTGGAGCTGGGCACCGGGGCAGCTGGAATTGCTGCAGACGGCGAAGGACAAGGCCAAGGCGGCGGGCCTGTGGAATTTCTTCCTGCCCAATGCCGAAACCGGTGAGGGGCTGAGCAATCTGGACTATGCCTATATCGCCGCCGAATTGGGCAAGGTGCCGCTGGCATCGGAATCCTTGAACTGCTCGGCGCCGGACACCGGCAACATGGAAGTGCTGGAACGGGTTGGCACGCACGAGCAGAAGCAACGCTGGCTGGAGCCCCTGCTCGCCGGTGAAATCCGCTCGGCCTATGCCATGACCGAGCCTGATGTGGCCTCGTCTGATGCCAAGAACATCCGCACCCGCGCCGTGCGTGATGGCAAGGACTGGGTGATCAACGGCGAGAAATTCTACATCTCCGGCGCCGGTGATCCGCGCTGCAAGGTGATGATCGTGATGGTGCGCACCAGCGACGATGGCCCGGCGAGCAGCCAGCAATCCCAGATACTGGTGCCGATGGACACGCCCGGCGTGAAGATCCTGGGGCCGATGCATGTGTTCAGCGAAGATCACGCGCCGCGCGGCCACATGCATCTGCGCTTTGAAAATGTCCGGGTGCCGTATGAAAACATCCTGCTCGGCGAAGGCCGCGGCTTCGAAATTTCACAAGTGCGGCTGGGGCCGGGGCGTATCCACCACTGCATGCGCACCATCGGCAAGGCCGAGATCGCGCTGGATTACATGGTGCGGCGCGGCAATTCTCGCGAGGCGTTTGGCCGCCCGCTGATCATGCTGGGCAAGAATCTGGAACTGATCGCCCGCGCCCGCATCGAGATCGAGGCGATGCGGTTGATGGTGCTGAAAGCCGCCAAGGCGATGGACGTGCTCGGCAACCGCGAGGCGCGGGTGTGGGTGAGCATGGTGAAAGCGATGGTGCCGGAAAAGACCTGCCAGATCATCGACCAGGCCATCCAGATCCACGGTGCCGCCGGCATTTCGCAATGGACACCGCTGGCCGAACTCTATGCCGACGTTCGCCACCTGCGCTTTGCCGATGGTCCGGACGAGGTGCACCACATGGTTGTCGGACGGCACGAAACGGGGCTGCACTGATCGTTCAGCCCGCGCTGCTTGCGCGCGCCAGCATCGCACGGAAGAGCCTATTTACATGGATGGGCACGTATTTTCGTTGCTCTGCCAAATCTCGACGATTGTGCGCAGCGCCGTGACAAAGGCCAGCGGCTGATCGAGCATGAGGTGGTGGCGCGCCTCCGGGATGGCGATGATCGGAATATCGGTGCCGCCCAATTCCCGGACATAGTCAGCCGAGTCCGGTGTGAACAACAGGCTTTCCGCGCCATACACGATGGCCTTGCGGCCCGGAACGGCAACAAGGCGCTTGCCCATCTCATGCCACCCCGGCTCCGCGTCGTTCTGACGGAAAACTTCGGGATCAAACTTCCAGGTCCATTCCTCGCCGCTCCGACGCAGCGAGTGAAAGGCCATGTAATCCATCAGAAATGGCTCACCGACAGGCTGCGGCGGGGACAGCACGTATCGGCTGCGCGCGGTGGGATAGTCCGGATAGCGACGTTGCGGCTTGTTGGGGTCGCCCGAGCCCGGACGCCCGTTTCCTTGCCGGTTCCGCTCCTCCAGCACCTCGGGTCGCAGCACCATCATGTCGCACAGGATCAAGCCGGAAAATCGTTCCGCCGCCAATGCCATCGCGGTCAAGCCGACCGAAGCGCCAAAGCTGTGCGCAATGATGACAGGCTTGGAGGGGCCGTCGAACAACCCAAGCGCCTCGGCAACCCCGACCATCTCTGCGCCGCGCGCCTGCGCGTCGCACCCGGGCCGGTTGGCGCTATCGCCCATTCCCGACAGGTCATAGGCGATGACGTGATGATCCCCCGCCAGAAACGGGGCGATGAACGCAAAGCACCGCGCATGCGCCAGAAAGCCATGCGTCATCAGGATCGGGGGATGCGAGGGGTCGCCCCACCGAAAATAATGGATGCGCGTTCCCGCTACGTCGATGAAGCCTTCCTCGCGAGGCACGGCGAGTGCTTCACGAAACCAACCGGGCAGAGCATCGGGCCGCGGTGCCCAGAGCGGATCGATGTCATCACGTGCGTCCACGCATGGGCCTCCTTGCAAACCGCGCGCATTTAGCGGTCCTTTCACGTCAGGACAAAGCCCTGAGATGCTGCAGGTTTGATGGTGACGGTGATGGAGTGCCCAGCGAGAAGCTTTGCCGGTGAAGGACATGAAGCGCATGGCGCCTTCCTGGGCGCGGCAGCATCGGCTGCTCAACGTTGCCGCCGCGCCGCGCTGACCAACAAGATCAACGCCTCACCGGCAAATCAGGCGAATGAGAAGCGGGCCCAGTAGAGGGGCTCAAACGACTTCAAAGCGCAGGCTCCGGTGAGGTTGCCCGCGCAAAGCCCCGGAAAACGGGGGAGAAAATCCCAATCTCTAAAATAAAGAAAATAGTCACAATAACTTGGCGGAGCGGGAGGGATTCGAACCCTCGATGAGCTTTTGACCCATACACACTTTCCAGGCGTGCGCCTTCGACCACTCGGCCACCGCTCCGCGCACTGGAAGGGGCCCGATAGCAAGCGAGGGGCGGCGCGTAAACCGCAGACGCAAAAGATATATGGCAAATGAAAAGGGGC
>JAIXQM010000013.1 GCA_027485735.1 Sphingomonadales bacterium
ACGCAGGCGATGAACTTGTCGACGTCCTCGGTGTCCACTTCCAGATCGATGCTGTCGATATCGGCAAAGCGCTTGAACAGCACCGCCTTGCCTTCCATCACCGGCTTTGATGCCAGCGCGCCCAGATTGCCCAGGCCCAGGATGGCCGTGCCGTTGGAGATCACGGCGACCAGATTGCCCTTGATGGTGTAATCATAGGCACTGTCGGGATCAGCCGCGATGGCGCGCACGGGGGCGGCGACACCGGGCGAATAGGCAAGGGACAGATCGCGCTGCGTCGCCATCGGCTTGGAAGCGACGATGTCGATCTTCCCGGCCTTGCCCATGCGGTGATAGGCCAGTGCCTCGCGGTCACCAAAGTCGTTGTCGTCGATGCTGCTCATTTTGCCATTCCACTGGGGATATGCCGCAGGGATAGGATTGTGGCTGCAAAGGGGCAAGCGCTTTGGCATGCCCTGTGCCGCTTTCACGCGCCCCTTTGCACCGAACCGCCCGCGCGCTATCGCAGGGGTGTGACCGCCGCTTCCCCCATGATGACCCAATATCTCGGCATAAAGGCCGAGGTGCCTGACGCGCTGCTGTTCTATCGCATGGGCGATTTCTACGAGCTGTTCTTCGAGGATGCGGTTGCAGCCGCTGCCACGCTCGACATCGCGCTGACCAAGCGCGGCGAGCACGGCGGCGAGCCGATTCCGATGTGCGGTGTGCCGGTGCATGCCCATGAAAATTACCTCGCCCGCCTGATCCGCGCCGGCCACCGCGTGGCGATTGCCGAACAAGTGGAAGACCCGGCCGAAGCCAAGAAGCGCGGCAGCAAGTCCGTCGTCGCCCGCGCCATCGTGCGCATCGTGACGCCCGGCACCATCACCGAAACCGCCCTGCTGGAACCCAAGCACTCCAACTGGCTGGCGGCGCTGGCCGGGACAAGCGATGCCGCCGGCCTGGCCTGGCTCGATCTTTCCACCGGCGCCTTCCACACCCGGGCTGGCAGCGTGGCGGAACTCAAAGGCGAAATCGCCCGCCTCGCGCCGGCCGAACTGCTGGTGCCCGAAGGCCACGCCACCAAGGGCACAACCCGCCCGGCCACGGATTTCTCCTCCGCCCGCGCCGAGGCCACGCTGAAATCGCGTTTCGGTGTCGCCACCCTCGACGGTTGGGGCGATTTCTCCGGGCCCGAACTCGCCGCAGCCGGCGCGCTACTGGCGTACATCCAGGAAACCGCCCGGTCAGCTGCACCACTGATCCTGCCGCCGCGCCAGGAATTGCCCGGCAGCCGCATGGCCATTGATGCTGCCACCCGCGCCAGCCTTGAACTGCAACGCACCGGCTCGCGCCACAGCCTCGAAGCCGCCATCGATCGCACCGTCACCGCCGCCGGCGCGCGCCAACTGGGCCAGGATATCGCGGCCCCGCTCACAGATCCGGCAAGCATCGTGGCCCGGCTTGATCTGGTCGGCTGGTTCATCGCCGATCCGCTCACCCGTACCGGCACCCGCGACACGCTCGCTGGCCTGCCCGACATTGCCCGCGCACTTGCCCGCCTCACCATCGGCCGCTGGAGCCCGCGCGATCTCGGCCAACTCTCCACCGGCCTTGCCCGCGCGCTCAACCTTCGCCACGCGCTGACCGCCCGCGCTGCTCCAACCGAACTGCTCACCGAAACGCTTGAGGCTATCGGTTCCGGGCTCGGTGCCCTCGTCGAACAACTCGCCCGCACGCTGGTGGACGAACCGCCCATCGAACTGCCCGGCGCCATCCGCCCCGGCTTCGACGCGGCGCTTGATGCCCTGCGCGACACCGCGAAAGACGGCCGCTCCGCCGTGGTCGCACTCGAAACCCGCCTCAAGGCCGAAACCGGCATCACGGCGCTGAAGATCCGCCACAACAATGTGCTGGGCTATCACATCGAAGTCCCCGCCCAGCGCGCCGATCCGTTGCTGCGCGCCGACAGCGGCTTCATCCACCGCCAGACCATGGCCGGCGCCGTCCGCTTCTCCTCGCCGGAACTCGGCGAGCTCGGCACCAAGATCGCTCAGGCCGCCGATCACGCGCTCGCCGCCGAAGAAGCGCATCTGGAAGAACTGCGCGAAACGGCGCTGGCCCATACCGCCAGCATCGCCGCCACCGCCGCCGCCCTTGCGCGCCTCGACGTCGCCGCCGCGCTGGCCGAATTGGCGGCTTCCGAAAACTGGTGCCGCCCCACGGTAGACGCCAGCACCGCCTTCCATATTGAATCCGGCCGCCACCCCGTGGTCGAACTCGCCGTGCGCAAATCCGGCACGCGCTTCACTCCGAATGATTGCGATCTGTCGGCCGACCGGCGGGTCTGGCTCGTCACCGGCCCCAACATGGCCGGCAAATCCACCTTCCTGCGCCAGAACGCCCTTATCGCCGTCCTTGCCCAGGCCGGCAGCCACGTCCCCGCTGCCGCGGCGCATATTGGCGTGGTCGATCGGCTCTACAGCCGGGTTGGCGCCGCCGATGATCTGGCGGAAGGCCGCTCCACCTTCATGGTCGAAATGGTCGAAACCGCCGCGATCCTCACCGGTGCCACCAACCGCAGCCTCGTCATCCTCGATGAAGTCGGCCGCGGCACCTCCACCTATGATGGCCTCGCCATCGCCTGGGCCGTGCTCGAAGCCGTGCACGACGATCTGCAAAGCCGCTGCCTCTTCGCCACCCACTATCACGAACTCGTGCCCCTCACCGCCAAGCTCGCCAGCCTCGCCAGCGTCACCGTGAAAGTGCGCGAATGGAAAGGCGATCTCGTCTTCCTGCACCAGGTCGCTCCCGGCGCTGCCGACAAAAGCTATGGCCTGGCTGTGGCGCGCCTCGCCGGCGTGCCCGCCCCCGTCCTCGCCCGCGCCCGCGCTGTCCTCACCCGCCTCGAAACCCGCCGCGACCAGACGGGCGGCATTGCCGCCGGCGTGGATTCACTCCCCCTCTTCGCCACCCCTGCCGCCCCCAGCGGCGACGAGCTGCGTGAAAAACTGGCCAGTATCGATCCCGACAACATCACCCCGCGCGAGGCGCTCGATCTGCTGACGGATCTGAAGGCACTGGCCGGTCAAGCCGGCGACGTGAACTGATCCGCCGCCTCCAGTGCCTTGGCGGCATACATCACGCTTGGCCCAGCCCCCATATACACCGCCATTGCCAGCGTTTCGGCCACTTGTTCCCGCGTTGCCCCGGCCTTGATCGCGCCTTCGGCATGATAGGCGATGCAGGGTTCGCAGCGGGTGGCAACGCCGATGGCCAGCGCGATCAATTCCTGGGTGGCGTGATCCAGCGCTGGGCCCGCGTGCGCGGCGCGGCTCATGTCGCCAAAGGCCTTCATCACATCGGGGCTGGCCGTGCGCAGGTTCTTCACCGCGCCACTCATTTCGATGATCATGTCCCGCCAATCGCGCGTGCCCATCGTCGTCGTCTTCCGTTCACGTTGAGGCGCAACGATAGGGGCCCGGCAGGGGCAACCCAATCCGGGCTGCCCCCTAGGCGCGCCTCAACCTTTGTTGCGGATGTTGGGATCAAGGAAGATCGGCAGCCACATCTGCGCCTCATTGCCGGTCTTCCTGGTCGGCACCAACAGGCCAATGTTCAGGCTGCGCGCCTCGGCCGCGTTGCGAACGCCAAAGCTGAAACGCTCGATACCGGCAACGCTGGTATCGATGGTCGTGCGCCCGCAATAGCCGATCACACCCGGCTGCAGTGCAGGGGTCAGCACGGCTTCGGACGAATCGTTGCCACTGGGATCAGGCCCGGTTGGCAAGGGGCCGCTGCGCGGCCGCAAGAAATGCACGCCAGGCCTGCCGCCAGTCGCCCCGGTCTTCAGCACGATGGTCACCATCACATAATCCGAACCGGCGCTGGTGATATCCATGTCGAGGTTGGTGGGCCAGTTGTTGCCCACTTCAGTCTGCGGTATCTCGGGAACCTTGGCAGCGCCGCGCTTGATGTCGCGCTTGACCCGGCGATTGTTGTTCAGGCCGGAAAATATATCCTCCAGCGTCCACACGACAGGCTCGCCCGCATTGCCCGTGCAGGGTGTGGCCGGCACCTGGGTGAACGAATATGCGCTGAAAGCCACCCTTGGTACCTTCGTCGGCTGGAGCGTTCCTGTCGCCCCGGCAACATCCGGCGTCGGCGTGGCCTGCTGCACAGGCGTGGGGCCGGGCCGGTCGCATCCCGCCAGCACCAGCAGCGTTGCCACCATGGCACCCCCGCGAACCATATTGCGTGTCATCGTGCGCTCTCCTTCATCATGCCGCCAAGGCGGCGTTCCTGGGCCAGATCGAGGCCCCATTGATCGGTCAGCAGATCGCCGCGCGCCGCCAGTGCCGGCCCGACCGCAGCGATCGCCGTCGCGCCGCGCCGGGCGGCAAGGATCCGGCAGAAATCGGCAAGCTCATCGTTCTTCAGCCGGTTGAGATCGGCCTCGCAATCACCGTTCAGCGCCGCCAGCGTGGGATCATCGCGCGATCGTGCCGCCGGCATGGCCAGCAGCGCCTTCAACCGCATCAGATCAAACATCCGCACCTGGGCCTTGCGCCGCACATTCTGCGGATCATTCGCAGCCAGTGCCTGCGCCTTGCCGCGCCCGCTGGCCAGCAGCGGCAGCGCTGTATCGGGGCGACCGGAATCGATGGCGATCCGCGCCAGCGCCAGTTCGTGCGAAACCAGATCGGCGGTCACCTGCCGGTCCTGCGGATCAGTGGCGGCAAGCTGATCAAGAATGGCCTTTTGCCGGGCGCGGGCCGCCAGGGCCAGGGCCGGTGCCCCGGCTATTCTTTGCGTATCGGCCAACCACGCTTCGGTATCCGCCAGGCTGAACAGCGTATCGCGATTGCCGGGCCGCAGCGCATCAGCAGCCGCAAAAGCCTTCAATGCGGCCAGGAAATGGCCCTGCGCCGCTACCGTGTCCAGCCGGGCGCGCAAGGCCAGGACGCCAAGATTATTTTCGGCATAGCCGGCCTCCATCCACCAATCGGGTTTCTTGCCGTCGCTGGCCAGCAAGCGCGCTGCGAGATCGCGATAAGCCGCAAAGGCGGTGGCGGCCTGTTTGCGGTCCCCGCCGCGCCAACTGATCATGCCGGTGTAATATTGGCTCTGGGCATGGGCGAAGATACGTTCCGGATCGTCTGGCGCCTTGGCCAGCAACTGGGCCGTGGTGCGCATCGCCTCTTCAGTCTGGTTGCGCGCCGCCACCAGATCGCCGCGGCTTTCGTCATCTTCGGCAATGGCCAGCAGCAGCTTGGCGCGTTGCTGCAGATCGGCATCGGAAAGTCCCGAAAGATCCTGCCCGCGCCAGCTTTTCGCCACGCCGTCGTTCACCGCCGTCAGCAGATCAAGCCGCCCGGCGCGCTTCAACTGCGCGCGCAGATCATCGAGCATATAATTGGACAAGGTCCCGGCCCGCACCCGCTGCTTTTCCTCGGCCAGGCGGGCATTCATGTTCTGCACCACAAGGGCCAGCACCACGGCCAGCACCGCAATCGCCAGCGCCGCCGCGCCGGCGATCTGCTGCAGGCGGCGCTGGGCATCGCGCTGCACCAGCACGGCCATCGACACGCCGGCCATCACCGCCACCAGCTTCAGCAGCGCCAGCCGTTCGCCCTCGCCGGGAATATCGGCGGCCAGGGGCACCAACGTGCGACCATCGGCGCGGCGCATCAGGGCGGGCGGAAAACTTGTTTCGGGCGTTCCTTCCAGCAGCAGTGGCAGAATGCGATCATCACCGTGGGCAGCGCGGAACATCGCGATCTCGCGCGCCACCCATTCGGATTTGGCCGATGCCGGGCTGCACAGCACCACCAGATAGGCCGACGCGTTTATGGCCTCGATCACGGCTGCATCGATATCGGGCGCGACCCGCATTTCATCGATATCGCGGAACAACGGGCGCAGCCGCCGGCCATCATCGCCAAACGCCAGCCCGCCGCCCTGCAACCGGCGCGGCAGACGATAGGTTTCCAGCCAGCGCTGAATGCGCTGCGCCGCCTTGCCGTCCCCGCGGTTGTACGAGAGGAAGACGGAATAGCGCGGCGTTAGGGAAACCATGTCCACAGTCGCGGGCCCCACATCAGCGAAGCCCAAGCTTAACATTCATTTGCCGAAATCCAAATTTCTGTTGGGCCATCAGCCTGCACCCTTGACCGGCGCGCCGCCCACCTTCACCACACAGTCATGGCGGGGTGGCAATTCTGGATCGATCGCGGCGGCACGTTCACGGATATCGTGGCCTTGCGCCCCAATGGCGGGCTGGAGACCGCCAAGCTGCTCAGTCACGCGCCGGAGCAATATGCGGATGCCGCGCTGGCCGGTATCGCGCGGTTGCGGGGGGATGATCAGGCCCCAATTCAGGCCGTGCGGATGGGCACGACGGTCGCCACCAACGCGCTGCTCGAACGGCGAGGCCAGCCCACATGCCTTGCCATCACGCGCGGCCACCGCGATGCCCTGCTGATCGGCCACCAGGCCCGGCCGGATATCTTTGCGCTGGAGATCAGGAAACCCGCGCCGCTGTATGAAACGGTGGTGGAGATTGACGAGCGGGTGACGGCCGAGGGTGAAATCCTGCGTCCGCTCAACGAGAATTCGACCCGTGCTGCGCTCCAGGGCGCGTTTGACGCTGGCTATCGCAGCCTTGCCATCGCCTGTGTGCACGGCCACGCCCATCCGGCGCATGAAGCGCGCGTAGCCGCGATGGCGCGGGAAATCGGCTTCACGCAGGTAACCACCAGTCACGAAGTGGGCGCCGTGATCCGGCTGGTGCCGCGCGCCAACACCGCCGTGGTTGATGCCTATCTGTCGCCGCCGCTGCGCGATTATGTGAACACGGTCGCGGCCGGCCTGCCGGGCGTGAATCTGGCCTTCATGCAGAGCAACGGCGGCCTCGCCCGCGCCGGGCATTTTCATGGCCGCGATGCGATCCTGTCCGGCCCAGCCGGCGGCATAGTCGGCATGGCGGCCGCCGGGCGCAGCGCCGGGGAAGATCGCCTCATCGGCTTCGACATGGGCGGCACCTCCACCGATGTCTCGCTGTTCGACGGGCAATATGAACGCGCCGAAGAAGTGATCATTGCCGGCGTGCCGATGCGGGTGCCGATGCTGAAGATCGACACGGTGGCGGCCGGTGGCGGTTCGATCATCAGCCATGTTGGCGGCCGCCTGAAGGTGGGCCCCGAAAGCGCCGGCGCCGTGCCCGGCCCAGCCGCCTATCGCCGCGGCGGGCCGCTTACCGTCACCGATGCCAATGTCATGCTGGGCATTGTGCAGCCAGCGCTGTTCCCGGCGCTGTTTGGCCCCGGCGGAAACCAGCCGCTCGACGTGGACGCCGTGCGCGATGGCTTTGCCCGGCTTGGCGCCGCGCTGGGCCAGCCACCCGAACAGGTGGCCGCCGGCGCCCGTAGCATCGCCACTGAAACCATGGCCCAGGCCATCCGCCGCATCTCGATCGCCCGCGGGCACGATGCAGCGCAATACACGCTCACCAGCTTTGGCGGGGCCGGCGGGCAGCATTGCTGCGCCATCGCCGATCAACTGGGCATGCGGCGCATCCTCATCCACCCGCTGGCCGGCCTGCTCTCCGCCTTCGGCATTGGCCTGGCGGAAGTGCGGGTGGTGCGGCAGCGCACGCTGAACTGGCCGCTCGGGCCGGACACTGATCTTGCCCAGGCGGCGACCGAATTGGCTGAACAGGCGCGCGCCGCCCTGATTGCGCAAGGCGAGGCGGTGGCGGATGTGCAGGTGAAGGCCCGCATCCGCTATGCCGGGTCCGACAGCGGTGTGGACCTGCCGCTGGCGCCGCCCGAGGTGCTGGCAAGGGGATTTTCGGAAGAGCAGGCCCGGCGGTTCGGCTTCGCGATTGCCGGCGCCGATCTGGTGGTGGACGCGTTGCTGGCCGAGGCTGTGGGCGAAACACCGGCGCTGCCAGCCGCCGGCAACGCGCCGCCAGCGGCCGGCAGCGGTCCGGCACATATCGCCACCCACGATATCTATCTGGGACACCGGTGGCAGCGGTGCACCTTCTACAACCGCGCTGCCCTGCCCACCGGTTGGCGCATTGCCGGCCCGGCCGTGATCATCGACAGCGCCGGCACGACATTGGTGGAACCCGGCTGGCAGGGCGACGTCGACGCCGCGGCCAACCTGGTGCTGACCCGCCTCGCCCCGGCCGCCAAAGCCACCGCTCCCGTCTCGGCAGCCGCCCCCGATCCCATCCGCCTCGAACTTTTCGCCAACCGGTTCATGGCCATCGCGGAAGAGATGGGCGAAGCGCTGAAGACCACGGCATGGTCAGTCAACATCAAGGAAAGGCTGGATTTTTCCTGCGCGCTGTTCGACGCTGAAGGCCATCTGATCGCCAACGCGCCGCACATGCCGGTGCACCTCGGCTCCATGGGTGACAGCGTGCGCACGGTGATGGACAAATGGGCCGGCTCTGCCCGCGGCATACGCCCAGGCGACAGTTTCGTGCTCAACAACCCCTTCGCCGGCGGCACCCATCTTCCCGATGTCACTGTTGTTACACCGGTTTTCGTCGATGGTAGTGCTCCGTCATTCTGGGTGGCAGCGCGTGGCCACCAGGCCGATATCGGCGGGATCACACCCGGTTCCATGCCACCCGACAGCCGGAGCATCACGCAAGAGGGCGTGCTGATCGACAATATCCTTCTGATTGATCAGGGAAACTTCCTGGAAGCTGAAATGCTCGCCCTGCTTGGCTCGGGCCCCTGGCCGGCGCGTGACCCGGCCCGATGCATCGGCGACCTGAAGGCACAGACCGCCGCCTGCACCCGCGGCGCGCAGGCGCTGGTGGCGCTGTGCCAGTCAGAAGGCAAACCGGTTGTCGCTGCCTTCATGTGCTATGTGCAGGATAATGCGGAAGAGGCTGTTCGCGAAGCAATTTCCCGTCTTACCGATGGTGAGCGATCAGTGGAGATGGACAACGGCGCATACATCAAGGTCACCGTTCGCATCGATCCCGCCAGCCGCAGCGCCACCATCGATTTCACCGGTACGTCTCCGCAACTGCCCGACAATTTCAACGCCCCCTTTTCGGTGGCGCAGGCGGCTGTCCTCTATGTTTTCAGATGCTTGGCCGGCAATGATCTGCCGATGAATGATGGCTGCATGCGGCCGCTCAAGCTGATCGTGCCCGAAGGCTCCATGCTGCGCCCCCAGGCCCCCGCCGCCGTTGTCGCCGGCAACGTGGAAACCAGCCAGATCATCACCGATGCCCTGTTCGGCGCGCTGGGCGTGCTGGCGGCGTCCGAAGGCACCATGAACAACTTCACGTTCGGCAATGCTGCCCACCAATATTACGAAACCATTTGCGGTGGTGCGGGTGCAGGGAACGGCTTTGTAGGGGCCAGCGCGGTCCAGACGCACATGACCAACAGCCGCCTCACCGATCCGGAAGTGCTCGAATCCCGCTTTCCGGTACTGGTTGAAGAATTCGGTACAAGACATTGTTCTGGAGGGAAAGGTCATTGGCCCGGCGGCGATGGCGTGATCCGCCGTATCGTGTTCCGCGAAGCCATGACCGCCTCCCTGCTCTCCGGCCGCCGCCGCACACGGCCGTTCGGCTTAGCCGGCGGCAGCGACGCCCTGCCCGGCAGCGCCCGCGTCGAACGCAGCGACGGCCGCGTCGAAACACTGGCCGCCTGCGACCGCGCCGAACTGGCCCCCGGTGACATGATCGTGATCGAAACCCCCGGCGGTGGCGGCTACGGCGTGTGAGCACCCTGCCAAGCCTATGGCCCCTGATCGGCATCGGCATCGTTGTGATCGGTTTTGCCTTGCGTGCCAATCCGCTGGCCGTGGTGGTCGCTGCTGCCTTCGGGTCAGGCCTGGGCGCCGGGCTTTCGGTGCCCGAAGTGGTGGCGGCGTTGGGCAAGGCCTTTCACCAGAACCGTTATGTATCGGTACCCTGGCTCACATTGCCGGTCATCGGCCTCATGGAACGGGCAGGCTTGCAGGAACAGGCCGCCGCGCTGATTGCCCGAACAAGGGCCGCAACAACCTCTCGCATCCTGCTGATCTATCTTGGTTTTCGTCAGATCACCGCAGCGCTTGGACTCACCCAGATCGCCGGCCATGCCCAGACGGTGCGGCCGCTGCTCGCGCCAATGACTGAAGCCGCCGCTGAACGCGACAACCCGGCGATAACGCTGGACGGACGCAACAAGGTCAAGGCGATGGCCGCCGCGACCGACAATGTCGGCATCTTCTTCGGCGAGGATATCTTCCTCGCCATCGCATCCATCCTGCTGATCAAGGGCTTCCTCGAAAGTGCCGGCATCATCGTGCAGCCGCTGCAGCTTTCGGTGTGGGCCATCCCCACCGCGCTGGCGGCCTTTGCGGTGCATGGCGGCCGGCTGCTGCGAATGAAGCCATGATCGGCCTTCCCGCGCTTTATGCGCTTGCCGGGCTGGTGTTCGGCAGTTGGGCGGTCGCGACTCTGCTCGATCGGCAGCACACCAAACGCCTGCTCGGCGCCAGCTTCTGGGGTCTGCTTGCCGTGGAGTTTCTGGCAGGTGACGCTTTAGGAGATACAGGCAATGGATTGTTATTGTTGCTACTTGTGGCGCTGGCGCTGCTGGGATCACCCGGCAAGGGCCAGGCTGCCACGACAACCATTGCGGAACGCCTCGCCAGCGTCGCCCGCCGCGGCAACCGACTGTTCCTGCCAGCCCTGATCATGCCCGGCGTCGCGCTGGCCGGCACCTTCATCTTCCCGTTGTTGCCCGGGCTTGTCGATCCCAAGCAGGTCACACTCATCAGCCTCGGTCTCGGCGCCCTGATCGCCACTTCCGTCCTGATGCTGTGGCTGCGCCCGCCCTTGGTCGCCCCGATGCAGGAAGGTCGCCGCCTGGCCGAAGGCGTGGGCTGGGCGATGATCCTGCCGCAGCTGCTGGCCAGCCTGGG
>JAIXQM010000251.1 GCA_027485735.1 Sphingomonadales bacterium
AGCAGCCGTGGAGATGCTGCTGCCGGCCAAATAGCCTTATCAAAAGCGCCAAGCGCCGAATCGCCCCATCGGCGTGCTACAACTCTCCCAACCACACAGCTGGGGAGGCTGAGCCATGCGCAACTACACCAAATTCTATATCGACGGCCAATGGGTGGATCCGGCGGTGCCCAAGCAGCTCGACGTGATCAACCCGGCGACCGAAGCCGTGGCCGGCGTGATCTCGATGGGCAGCGCTGCCGATGCTGACCGCGCGGTGATGGCCGCCCGCAAGGCGTTCCCGGGCTATTCACAAACCAGCCGCGCCGACCGCGTTGAATTGCTGCAGAACATCCTGGCGAAATATCAGGAGCGTTTTGCCGAAATCGCCGCAGCCATCACCGAGGAAATGGGTGCACCGGGCTGGCTGGCCATGCAGGCGCAAGCCGCAATCGGTGTTGGCCACCTGATGACCGGCATCGAGGTGCTGAAGAATTACGAGTTCGAAAAACTGCGCGGCACCACGCTCATTACCCATGAACCCATCGGCGTGTGCGCCTTCATCACGCCGTGGAACTGGCCGATCAACCAGATCGCCTGCAAGGTTGTGCCGGCGATCGCCACCGGTTGCACCATGGTGCTCAAGCCGTCTGAAATCGCGCCGTTCTCGGCGATCCTGTGGGCCGAAGTCATGCACGCCGCCGGTGTGCCGGCCGGTGTCTTCAACCTCGTCAACGGCGACGGCCCCACCGTTGGCGCCGCGCTGTCCTCGCACCGCGAAGTCGATATGGTCAGCTTCACCGGCAGCACCCGCGCCGGTATCGAAGTTGCCCGCAATGCCGCCCCCACCGTCAAGCGAGTCCATCAGGAACTCGGCGGCAAGTCGCCCAACATCATTCTTGACGATGCCGATCTGCAGGTCGCCGTTGCCGGCGGCGTGAAGTCGGTGATGATGAATAGCGGCCAGTC
Organism: Sphingomonadales bacterium; assembly: GCA_027485735.1. Classification (GTDB taxonomy): domain Bacteria; phylum Pseudomonadota; class Alphaproteobacteria; order Sphingomonadales; family Sphingomonadaceae; genus Sandarakinorhabdus. The sequence continues at coordinate 949 of JAIXQM010000251.1, forward strand.
GTGCAATGCGCCGACGCGCATGCTGATCCCGGCTGCCAAGATGGAAGCGGCCAAGGCCATCGCCAAGGCGGCTGCCGAAGCCACCACAGTCGGTTCGCCCGATGGCAATGCCGCGATGGGGCCTGTTGTCAGCGAGACGCAGTGGACCAAGATCCAGGGGCTGATCCAGAAGGGTATCGACGAAGGCGCAACGCTGGTCAGCGGCGGCACCGGGCGCCCGGATGGCCTCGACAAGGGCTATTATGTCAAGCCGACGATCTTTGCCGATGTCAGCAACGACATGACGATTGCGCGCGAGGAAATCTTTGGCCCGGTGCTGGCAATGCTGCCCTACCAGTCCGAGGAACAGGCCGTGGCGATCGCCAATGATACGGTCTACGGCCTCGCCGGCTATATCTCGGGCGAGCCCGAACACGCCCGCAAGGTCGCGCGCCAGTTGCGGACTGGCCAGGTCAACATCAACCAGGCCCCCGGTGACATGATGGCGCCGTTCGGCGGCTACAAACAGTCGGGCAATGGCCGCGAGTGGGGCGATCATGCCTTCACTGATTTCCTCGAAACCAAGGCCATCATCGGCTGGGGCGAAGCGGCAACAGCGGCGGAATAATCGTCAACGCCGTGCGCCGGCGGCGCACGACGGCGATGTCTGGGGGGTATCATGGCAGCCTATATTGTTTTCACGCGTGAACGCTTGCGCGATCCGGTCGAGTTTGGCGCTTACGGTGAAAAGGCCGGCGGGGCGCTCGCTGGGCACATCGCCAAGCCGCTGGCCTTCTATGGTGCCCACGAAACGCTGGAAGGTGCGCCGATCGAAGGCGCCGTGATCGTTGAATTCCCTGATACGGCAGCGGCGAAGGCTTGGTATGGCAGCCCCGCCTATCAGGATGCCGTCAAGCATCGCTTCGCCGGTGCCGATTATCGCGTTTTCATCACTGAAGGTCTGTAACGCCATGGCTCTGCGCACTGTCATCTGTGATCTGCTGGGTGTCGATCACCCCGTCCTGCTCGCCGGCATGGGCGGCGTGTCCTATGCTGAAGTCTGTGCGGCGGTTTCCGACGCCGGCGGTTTCGGCTCCTTGGGCATGGCTGGCCTGCCGCCCAAGTTCATCGCCGATCAGATGGCGCGCGTGAAGGACCTGACCGACAAGCCGTTCGGCGTCGATCTCCTCACCGCCCAGCCCGAAACCCTTACCGCCAGTGTGGACGTGATCATCAAGGGCGGCGCCAAGGCGTTCATCGCCGGCCTCGGCGTGCCGGTGGCGATCATCACCGAACTGAAACAGGCCGGCATCGTGGTGATGTGCATGGCCGGCAATGTGAAGCACGCGGTGAAGGCGGCCGAAGCCGGCTGCGACGTGATCATCGCGCAGGGCACCGAAGGCGGTGGCCATACCGGCAGTGTCGCTTCGGTCGCGCTGTGGCCGCAGTGCGTGGATGCCGTCGATATCCCGGTGGTGGCCGCGGGCGGGCTTTACGATGGCCGTGGCCTTGCCGCTGCGCTGGCCTTTGGCTGCGTTGGCGTGTGGATGGGCACCCGCTTCATCGCCAGCCACGAGGCCCACGCCGGCCAGAAATACAAGGACGCCATCGTGGGCATGAGCGAGAGCGACACAGTGATCAGCAAGGTGTTCACCGGCAAGACGCTGCGCGCGATCGTCAACGATTCGAACCGCGATTTCGACAACCGCACCGCCAAGCCGTTTGCCGCGCAGGTGACCGAATCGGTGCAGCTCAATCGGCTCGGGCCCATCGCGGGCGTGCTCGACGTCATCCCTGAAACCCAGTGCCTGGCGGCCGGGCAGGGCGGCGGCGGCATCACCGAAATCCTGCCGGCCGGCCAGATCGTGCGCCGCACCGTGGCCGAAGCGCAAAGCGCGCTGCAAAGTCTGCGGAACCTCGGCTGATGCGGGCCTTGCTGATCGCGGTACTATTGGCCGCCCCGGCGGCAGCCACTGATGGCCCGGTGTTCAAGGGCTTCGGCACCCACACCCCGGTCGAGCATGATGTTGCCATCCCCAAGGGCATGGTGCTGCGCCATGTCTATGACGTCACCAAGGCCGCGCCCGGCAAGCTGAACCCCGGCTTTGAAACGGCAGCGCGCTTCATCAACAGCCATGTCGCCAACGGTGTTGCCGAGCGCGACGTGGCGGTGGCCGTGGTCGTGCATGGCCCGGCCATTGCCGAGCTCACGAAGCCCGAAGTCTATGCCGCCCGCAATCCCGGCACGACCAATGCCAGCGAAGCCATGGTCAAGGAAATGCTGGCCAAGGGCGTGCGTTTCCTGGTGTGCGGACAGGCCGCCAACGCCATGGGCGTGAAAAAGGCCGACTTGCTTCCCGGCGTCGAACTGGCCATCTCTGCCAGCAGCGCCCACGCCATCCTGCAGGCGCAAGGTTACACGCTGAACCCGTTCTGAAAGGCCCCATCATGATCCGTGCCGCGCTGTTGACCGCTCTCCTGCTCTCGGCGCCGGTGCTGGCGCAATCCCGCGAAGGCTTCGGCCCCGGCCCGGTTTTGCCCGATGTCGGCCCGATCGCGCCGGTAGACAGCGACCTGGCGCTGCCCAAGGGCGCCAAGTTCAAGATCGCCTTCGACGTTGCGGCCAAGGCCGCGCCCGGCGGGCTCAGCCGGCAGATCGAAACGGCGGCGCGCACGCTCAACATGCATGTGGCGGCCGGCGTCCCGCAGAAGGACGTGCAGATCGTGGTGATCGTCCACGGCCCCGGCGCGATGGACCTGCTGAAGCCCGAAATCTACGCCGCGCGCAACGAGGGCAAGGCCAATGGCAGCCTTGATGCGGTGAGGAAACTGCTGGGTGCCGGTGTTGAATTCTACCTGTGTGGGCAGACGGCGATGGGCCAGAAGATCACGAAGGCCGATCTCATCCCGGGCGTGAAGATGTCGCTTTCCGCCATCACTGCCCACGCGGTCTATCAGCAGCGCGGCTACACGCTTAATCCGTTCTAACCCTTCAAGCTCGGCGCGCGCGCGGCGGCTTCGCCGGCGTCCACCTCCGGCCCCGGAATGCCTGCATCCGCCCGGCCTGCTGCGGCCATGTGGATGGCGCGCCGGATGCGTAGGTAGGTGCCGCAGCGGCACAGGTTGGTGATGGTGGTGTTGATGTCGTCATCACTGGGGTTGGGCTTGTCCTTCAACAGGGCCGCAGCCGCCATGATCATGCCGGATTGGCAATAGCCACATTGCGGCACTTGGGCAGCGATCCATGCCTGTTGCAGGGGGTGATCGCGATTGTCGGACAGGCCTTCGATGGTGGTGATGAACGTGCCTTCCAGTTCAGCAATCGTCACCTGGCAGCTGCGCGTTGCCTTGCCATCCACATGCACGGTGCACGCGCCGCACAAGCCGGCACCACAACCATATTTGGTGCCGGTCAGTCCCGCCGCATCGCGCAGCGCCCACAGCAGCGGCGTATCGGGCTGCATCAGAAATTCGACAGGATTGCCGTTGACGGTGAACTTGGTCATTCCTCTCCCATAGACTTGTGGAGGCTGCGATGGAACTGAAGACCCTCGATTACAGCGTGAGCGACGGCATCGCCCGCATCACCCTGTGCCGCCCCGCCGAACTCAACACCATGAACGGCGATTTCTGGCCCGAAATGGTACAGGTGTTTCGCGCCATCGCCCATGACATGGATGTGCGCTGTGTCATCCTGGCCTCGACCGGCAAGCATTTCACTGCCGGCCTCGATCTCAAGTGGGCCGGGCAGAATGCAGCGGCGAGCACGGGCGGCGATCTGGGTCGCCAGCGCGAAGCCTTCCGTCGCCACGTGAAGGAGCTGCAGGAAAGTTTCAACGTCATCGATGATTGCCGGGTGCCGGTGATCGTCGTCACACAGGGCGGCTGCATCGGCGGCGGCGTCGATCTGGTCACCGCCTGCGATATCCGCATCTGTTCATCGGAAGCCTATTTCACCATTCAGGAAATCAATGTCGGCATCGTTGCCGATGTCGGCACGCTGCAGCGCATCCCGCACCTGCTGCCGCAGGGACTGATCCGTGAACTGGCCTATACCGGCCGCAAGTTCACGGCCGCCGAGGCGCTGCGCTACGGCTTTGTGAACCGGGTGGAAGATACACATGCCGACGCGCTGGCTGCCGCAGAGGTGATGGCCCGCGAGATCTGCGCCAAATCCCCGCTGGCCATCACCGGCATCAAGCAGGTGCTGAACTATGGCCGCGAACATTCGATTGCCGATGGCCTTGAGTATGTGGCGGTCTGGAATGCCGGGATGCTGCAGGGCGAGGACATGAAGGAAGCCGTGAAGGCGCAAATGGCGCGGCTTTCTGCCACCTATGCAAACCTGAAAGCCTGACAATTTGGCTGGCCCTGTGCGCTTTTGACCGGGGTTTCCGCTTGCCTGTTGCGCTGCAGCGCGGCATAGAAAATTCATCTTTTGGCGGGTCAGTCCGCTCGTTTCAGGCCAGAGGCAGTATGCGCCGCATTATATCGATGATCATTTCCGCCGGGGCGATGGGCGCTTCGGCTCGCAGTTTCGCACAGGAAGCCGTGGCGGCTGCGCCGGTGCCGCCGGTGGCCACCACCGAAGTGCCCGCGGCCGTGCCGGCCCTGCAGGCCGCCACCCCGGGTATCGGCCAGCCCACGGGTGGCTGGGATCTGCAAACGCCGGTCACTGATATCGCCGTTGAAGCCCACAACATGGTCTACAACGTGCTCAACCCGCTGATGTTTGTCGTTGCCGTGTTCGTGCTGATCCTGCTGGCATGGACCATGTTCCGCTACCGCGCCGCGGCTAACCCGGTGCCTTCGAAGAACAGCCACAACACCGTGATCGAAGTGATCTGGACCGTGGTGCCGGCACTGATCCTGGTGGTCATCGCCTTCCCAAGCTTCCGCCTGCTGGCCAATCAATATGATCCGCCCAAGGCCGATATCACCATCAAGGCCATCGGCCACCAATGGTATTGGGAATATGAATATCCCGATCAGGGCGGCTTCACCTTTGATTCGGTGATGCTCACCAACGAAGAGGCTGCCGCGCGCGGCACGCCCAAGCTGCTCGATGTCGATAACCGCGTGGTGGTGCCGGTCGGCGCCACGGTGAAGATCCTCACCACGGCGGCCGACGTGATCCACAGCTTCGCCATGCCGGCCTTTTATCTGAAGATGGATGCTGTGCCGGGCCGCATCAACGAAACCTGGTTCAAGACCGATCGTCCGGGCGTGTATTTTGGTCAGTGCAGCGAGCTGTGCGGCACCAAGCACGCCTATATGCCGATCGCCATCGAAGTGCTGCCGAAGGCGCAGTTCGATGCCTGGGTTGCCGCCAAGCAGAAGGAAAACGGCATTGAGCCCAAGGTGGCCGAAGCCGCCCCCCCTGCAGAAGCTGCTCCCACCGCCATTCCCGCTGCCGATGCAGCTGCCCCGGGCGCTGATGCGGCTGCGGCGGCTCCGGCTGCCCAGTAAGATTCGAGAAGAGGACCCGTATTATGGCTCACGCCGCAACCGCCGGTGCTCATGACCACGATCATGATCACAATCCCGGCTTCATCCAGCGCTGGCTCTTTTCAACAAACCACAAGGATATCGGCACGCTCTACCTGATCTTCGCGATCATCGCCGGCACCATCGGCGGCGCGATCTCGGGCATCATGCGTCTCGAACTGGCTGAGCCGGGCATCCAGTGGCTCACCTTCATGACCCAGGGCAATGTCGATCAGGCCAACCATCTGTGGAACGTGTTCATCACCGCCCACGGCCTGATCATGGTGTTCTTCACCGTCATGCCCGCCATGATCGGCGGCTTCGGCAACTGGTTCGTGCCGATCATGATCGGCGCGCCCGACATGGCGTTCCCGCGCATGAACAACGTGTCGTTCTGGCTGCTGGTCCCGTCGTTCCTGTTGCTGTGCGGCTCGATGTTCGTCGAAGGCCCGGCAGGCGCCAATGGCGCCGGCACCGGCTGGACGGTGTATCCGCCGCTCTCCACTGCGGGCCACCCCGGCCCGGCTGTGGACATGGCGATTCTGTCGCTGCACATCGCTGGCGCTTCGTCGATCCTCGGCGCGATCAACTTCATCACCACCATCCTCAACATGCGCGCACCGGGCATGACCCTGCACAAGATGCCGCTGTTCGTGTGGTCGGTGCTGGTCACCGCCTTCCTGCTGCTGCTGTCGCTGCCGGTTCTGGCTGGTGCCATCACCATGCTGCTGACCGATCGCAACTTCGGCACCCACTTCTTCTCGGCTGATGGCGGTGGTGATCCGGTGCTCTATCAGCATCTGTTCTGGTTCTTCGGCCACCCCGAAGTCTACATCCTCATCCTGCCGGGCTTCGGCATCGTCAGCCAGGTTGTGTCCACCTTCAGCAAAAAGCCGGTCTTTGGCTATCTCGGCATGGCCTATGCCATGGTCGCCATCGGCTTCATCGGCTTTGTCGTGTGGGCGCACCACATGTTCACTGTCGGCCTCGACGTGAACACCAAGATGTATTTCACCGCCGCCACGATGATCATCGCGGTGCCGACCGGCATCAAGATCTTCAGCTGGATCGCGACGATGTGGGGCGGTTCGATCAGCTTCAAGACCCCGATGTTGTGGGCCATCGGTTTCATCTTCATGTTCACCGTGGGTGGCGTCACCGGCGTGCTGCTGTCCAACGCCGGCGTGGATACCTATTTCCACGACACCTACTATGTGGTGGCGCACTTCCACTATGTGCTGTCGTTGGGCGCCGTGTTCGCCATCTTCGCCGCCTGGTATTATTGGTTCGGCAAGATGTTCGGCAGGCAGTACAACGAGACGCTCGGCAAGCTGCACTTCTGGATCTTCTTCATCGGCGTGAACGTCCTGTTCTTCCCGATGCACTTCCTGGGCATGGATGGCATGCCGCGCCGCATCGCCGATTATCCGGACATGTACGCCTATTGGAACCAGATCGCCTCCTACGGCTATGCCATCATGGGCGTGGGCATGCTGTTCTTCTTCCTCAACCTGCTGGTGTCGTTCTTCTCCAGCCGCAAGGTGGAAGACAATTACTGGGGCGAAGGGGCCACCACGCTGGAATGGACCTTGTCCAGCCCGCCGCCGTTCCACCAGTTCGAAACCCTGCCGGTCATCAAGTAACCGGCGATCCGGGGGCAGGGCAACCTGCCCCCCGACAGGCCAGACGTCATGAACAACACCGCAACTGCCCAGCCCGCCACCGGGGTGCCAACACCTCTGCTGGCGGACTGGCGCGATTATTTCGCGCTGCTCAAGCCGCGGGTGATGACGCTGGTCATCTTCACTGCAGCCTGCGCCATGGTGGCAGCGCCGGGCAGCCTGCACCCGTTCCTGGCCTTCACTGGCATCTTGTGCATCGCGGTCGCCGCAGGCGCCGCCGGCGCGCTCAATCAATGGTATGAAGCCGATATTGATGCGCTGATGAAGCGCACCGCCAAGCGGCCGCTGCCAGCCGGTAAGCTGCAGAAGCCCGAAGCCTTGGCCTTTGGCGTCATCCTCGGCACTGGTTCGGTGGCCATCATGGGCTTGGCGCTCAATTGGGTGGCTGCGGCTTGGCTTGCCGTTTCGATCCTGTTCTATGTGGTCGTCTACACAGCTTGGCTGAAGCGTCGCACGCCGCAGAACATCGTCATCGGCGGCGCCGCCGGCGCCTTCCCGGTGATCTGCGGTTGGGCTGCCGTCGCCGGCGAGACGCCGATGCTGGCGTGGATCCTCTTTGCCATCATCTTCCTGTGGACGCCGCCGCACTTCTGGGCGCTGGCGCTGTTCATGGAGGCTGATTACGCCAAGGCCGGTGTGCCGATGCTGCCGGTCACCCACGGGCTCAAGGAAACCCGTCGCCAGATCCTCGCCTATTCAGCGCTGCTGGTGCCGGTCACCATCGCACCGCCGCTGCTTGGCCTTACCGGTTGGGCCTATGGCGGCACGGCGATCACGCTGGGCGTGATTTTCATGGTGATGGCATGGAACGTCTATCGCAGCAGCGCGACGCTGGCGGCGGACATGGTGGCGGAGAAGAAGCTGTTCAAGTTCAGCCTTCTTTATCTGGCCTGCCTGTTCGGCGCCCTGGTCGCCGATGTGCTGCTGCTGCCATGAACATCGATCCTGCCACCTGGACCGCTGACGAGCGCGCCGCCTTCATGGCGCGCCGCGCCTCCCGCAACCGGGCCATCGGCATCTTGCTGTTCGCCATGGTGGCGCTGTTCTTCGGCATCACCGTGGTGCGGATGAGCGGGCAGGTGTCGGCGCCCACAACGGCGGCTGCATCATGAGCACCGCTGCAGCCAACCGCCGTGTCGGCCTGATGGCCGGCCTGATGGCTGTCAGCATGATCGGCCTCGCCTATGCGTCGGTGCCGCTTTATCGCCTGTTCTGCCAGGTCACCGGTTTTGGCGGCACCACGCAGGTCGCCGCCTTCGCGCCGACGGCCGATCAGATGCAGGCCGTTGCTGGCCGCACCATAAAGGTGCGATTCGATTCGAATCTGGCACCGGGTCTGGCCTGGCGGTTCAAGCCCAAGGCCAACGAAGTCAGCATCCCCATCGGGGAAAAGCGCCTGGCCTTCTATACCGCCAGCAACACCGGCAGCACGGCCATCACTGGACGCGCCGTCTACAACGTCTCCCCTGACGTCGCGGGCCGCTATTTCATCAAGATCGACTGCTTCTGTTTCACCGAGCAGACGCTGAAGGCCGGGGAAACGGTGGACATGCCTGTTTCCTATTATATCGATCCCGCCATCATGGATGATCCGGTGGCCAGGAAGATCGACGAAATCACGCTGAGCTACACCTTCTACCCGGTGGACAAACCGGCAACTGCGGTTGCCGCTCTGTACAAGCCCCCCGCCGCGGATGCGGCGCTGGACAAGCAACCTCGGGTCAGGCTAAGCGCTGCGACAAATCGTAACAGTTTGAAGGACAGGGGCTGAGCCATGGCCGGAGCCAAGACCCAC
>JAIXQM010000242.1 GCA_027485735.1 Sphingomonadales bacterium
CCGGCGCGGGCGGCGCGGGTGATGTGGTCCATGATGATGAAATTGCCCATGCCGGGCCGCGATTCCAGATCGGGATCGTAGAAGCTGTAGATCATCGACAGGCCGTCGGTTTGCTTGTCGGTGAGGCAGCAGCCAATGAGGCGGCCGAGGCGGCCATCGGTGGTGCGCTCGCGATATTCCACCATCACGGTATCAACGGGCGATTGTTCCACCATGTCGGAGAAATCATGGGCGTCCATGGCGGCCATGCCGCCATCGGGGTGGCGGGCGCCGAGGTAACGGCGCAGCAGGCTCCATTGTTCTTCGGTGGCCCAGGGTTCGCAGGCGTGCACGTCCAGATCGGCGTGTTGGGCGAGCAGTTTCTTCTGGCTGCGGCCCGGTTTGAAGCGGCCGGCGGGCACGCGCACGGAGATGCAGGCGTTGCAGCCATCGCAGCTGGGCCGGTAGACGACATTCTGGCTGCGGCGAAAGCCGATGCGGCCCAGGGCTTCGGCCATGGCCGGCGCGTCATCGCCTTTCAGTTCGGCGAAGACTTTGCGTTCGGTCCGTCCCGGCAGATAGGGGCAGGCCGAAGGGGCCGTCACGAAGAAACGCGGAAATCGATAAGACTGATCCGTCACCCGTGAAGACCCTCGACTGCCACTGCTCCCCCGATAACGGCGACGTTAACGTGACTTTACGCGGCTGGCCAGTCCCCAGGCGTTAATTCAGTCCGCTTCAACCATCCTTGTTTCGTAACCGGCGGCGCGCAGGGCTTCCACCAGCCGATCGAGGTGATCGCGATCGCGGGTTTCGCATTCGATGTCGGTGATCAGGCCCTTGGCCGGCAGGTTGGTGAACACGCGCTGGTGATAGACTTCCAGGATGTTGACCTGCTGCTGATCGAAGATGCGGGCGACTTCAAACAATTGCCCGGGCCGATCCTTCAGCCGGATGCGCAGGCGGGCGAGCCGCCCGGAGCGCGCCAGATCGCGCAGCAGCACGTTGGCGAGCAGGCGTGTATCGATATTGCCGCCGCACAGGACGAGGCCGACCTTGGCGCCCTTGAAGCGGCGCGGGTGAGCGAGCAGGGCCGCGAGGCCGGCAGCGCCAGCGCCTTCCACCACGGTCTTTTCAATGCCGAGCAGCAGGGAGACGGCGCGTTCCAGATCCCGTTCACCGACCAGCACGATATCGTCGACCAGTGCGCGCACGACTTGTTGGGTCAACACGCCGGGGTTCTTGACGGCGATGCCTTCGGCCAGCGTGTCGCCATCGCAGGTGGCGCTCTGGCCCTTCATCGCGGCATACATCGACGGGTAAAGCTCCGCCTGAACGCCGATCACGCTGATCTCACGGCTCTGCGCCTTGGCCACCGTGGCAATGCCGGAGATAAGCCCGCCGCCGCCGATGGGCACCACCAGCGTATCGAGTTCCGGCACGTCTTCCAGCATCTCCAGGCCCACAGTACCCTGGCCGGCCATCACCTTGGCATCATCGAACGGGTGGACGTAAACCAGCCCCTTCTTCTCGGCCAGTTCCAGCGCGTGGGCGCTGGCATCATCATATTTCTCGCCGAACAGCACGACATTGGCATCGTGGCTTTCGGTCTGCTGCACCTTCACGATCGGCGTGAAGCGCGGCATCACGATGGTGGCCGGGATGCCCAGCCGGCGGGCGTGATAGGCCAACCCCTGCGCGTGGTTGCCGGCCGACGCCGCGATCACGCCGCGGGCGCGTTCTTCCGCGGTCAGCGTCAGCAGGCGATTGAGCGCGCCGCGTTCCTTGTAGGCGGCGGTGAACTGCAGGTTTTCAAACTTCAGCCACACCTGCGCGCCGGTCATCGCGCTCAACGTTTCCGATTTCAGGCACGGCGTGCGGATCACCTTGCCGGCAATGGCCAACGCAGCAGCCTCCACATCGGCAAGGGCGATCGGCAGTGGAGCCGGCGAAACAGGAGCAGTAGCGTTCATCCCTGTTCCATAACGCCGCAGTTGCAGCCGCGCTACCCATTGTCCGTATTGGGAATGCGCCGGTTGCCGACTTGACCGGTGAGCGGGCGGGTGAGCATGGTGGAAATATTGGTAAAGATGGGAATCGCGTGATGTATCGGCACGATGTTGCAGTCGCAGCGGCTGACATTGACCATATGGGCCATGTCAATAACGCCGTTTATCTGCGCTGGGTGCAGGATGCGGTGGTGGCCTATTGGCAGAACACCGCGCCGCCCGAAGCGGTGGCCAATCACCTGTGGGTCGCGCTCAATCACAATATCAGTTACCGCGCGCCGGCGTTCCTGGAAGACAATGTGGTGGCCAGTGTGGTCGCCGAAAATGTGCAGGGCGCGCGGGCGTTTTTCACCACCATGTTCAAGCGCGGCGAGCAGGTGATCGCCGAAGTGAAGAGCACCTGGTGCTGCATCGATGTTGCCACCATGCGCCCGGCGCGGCTGGCCCGCGACGTGGTGTCGTTGTTCCTGCCCAATTGATCCTGCTCTGATTGCTTAGGCGCGGCGCGGGCGTTAAGGCCGGCGCATGGGCAAGAACATCGCATATCTGGGGCTTGGCGTGATGGGTGGGCCAATGGCGCGCCACCTCGCGGCGGCCGGGCATAACCTCATCGTCTACAACCGCACGGCCGAAAAGGCCGCCGCCTGGGTGGCCGCCCATGGTGGCCGCGCTGCGCCCACCCCGGCGGCGGCAGCGCAAGGCGCTGATGTGGTGATCGCCTGCGTGGGTGCCGATGCCGATCTGGAAGCGGTGACACTGGGCCCCGATGGTGCGTTCGCCGCCATGGCGCCCGGCGCCCTGTTCATCGATCACACCACGGTTTCCGCCGCGATTGCCCGCCGGCTCGCCACTGAAGGCGAAACGCGCGGCCTGCACGTGGTGGATGCGCCCGTCTCCGGCGGCCAGGCCGGGGCCGAAAATGGCAAGCTCACCATCATGGTGGGCGGGTCAGACGCCGCCTTTGCCGCCGCCGAACCGGTGATGCAGGCTTACGCCCAACGCATCGGCCACATGGGGCCGGCCGGCAGCGGTCAGCTCACCAAGATGGTCAACCAGCTGTGCATCGCCGGTATCCTGCAGGGCCTTTCAGAAGGCTTGGCGCTGGGCCTGAAGGCCGGCCTGGACATGGACGCGGTGGTGGACGTCATCTCCAAGGGCGCCGCCCAAAGCTGGCAGATGGACAACCGCGCCCGCACCATGACGCGCGGCCAGTTCGATTTCGGTTTCGCGGTGGATTGGATGCGCAAGGACCTCGGCCTGGCGCTGGACGAAGCCCGCCGGCTGGGCGTGCCGCTGCCGATGGGCGCGCTGGTCGATCAATTCTATGCCGATGTGCAGGCCATGGGCGGCGCGCGGCAGGACACGTCCAGCCTGATCCGGCGGTTGGTGCGGTGAGCATCATCTGGCGCTCTGCGCGCCTGCCGGATGACGCAGCGCTGCTGATCGATCTCAATGCCGAATATCTGCACTTCGTGTTCTCCGGCGTTGCTGCGCGCTTTGGCATCACATTGGCCGACATTTTCCCCGGCGGCGACATCCGCGCCTATCTGCCTGCGGCCTTGCCGAAGACGCTCGGCCCCGGTCCGCCGGAAAGCTGTTTCTACATTCTGGAACAGGACGGCCAGCCAATCGGCATGGGCGGTGTGCGCCGCGTGCGGGACGGCGTGTGCGAGATGAAGCGCGTTTATGTGCGCGATATTGCCAAGGGGCAGGGGCTGGGCCGCCGCCTCGTCGAGCGGCTGATCGCCGACGCGCGCGGCTTTGGCTATCGCACCATGTTCATCGATACGTCGCCCACGCTGGAAACCGCGATTGGTCTTTATGAGCGGCTGGGATTCAAGTGCATTTCGGCCTATCCGGAAGTGGAAGTGCCGGAAATCATGTTCCCGCACTGGGTGTTCATGGCCAAAGACCTTTGAAAACAGGGGAAAACCCGAAATGAAGAAACTGATCCTTGCCGCACTGCTCGCCACCGCCACGCCGGGGTTTGCCGACACGCTCTACACCAATGCCAATGGCTACACGCTCGACAGCAAGGGCGAATTGCAGCGCTTTGCGACGTTGGTGGTGGACGATGCTGGCAAGGTGAAAGCGACGCTTAAGGCCGGTGCGGCGCTGCCCGCCGGCGCAAAGGTGGACATGGCCGGCGCCACGCTGTGGCCGGGCCTGATCGATGCCCATGGCCATGTGATGCGCTTGGGCGAGCTCAAACTGGTGGTCGATCTGCGCGATAGCGCCTCCATCCCGGAAGCATTGGGCCGCATCAAGGCCGGCATTCCGGCCACCGGCTGGATCATGGGCCGTGGCTGGAACCAGGAACGCTGGTTTGCCGATGGCAAGCTCATCAACCGCTTCCCCACCGCTGCCGAACTGGATGAAGTCACCGGCGACCGCCCGGCCTGGTTCACGCGCGTTGATGGCCACGCCGGCTGGGCCAACACGGCCGCTCTGAAAGCCGCCGGCATCACCCGCGATTCCAAGGCGCCGGATGGCGGCGAGATCATCCGCGATGCCGCCGGCAACCCAACCGGCGTGTTTGTCGACAAGGCAATGGCACTGATCACCCGCGTCATCCCCAATGATGATGAAAAGCGGCTGGATCTGGTGCTGGAAAAGAGCCTGGAAACCATGGCCGAAGTCGGCCTGACCGGTGCGCATGATGCCGGCATGGATAAGCCGACCTGGGATCGCTACGTGCGTTTCGCCAAGGCCGGCAAGCTGACGGCGCGCATCTACGCGATGGCCGGCGGCCCCGACAACCGCAAGGCGATCGCGCCGAATGGCCCGATTCCGTGGAGCGAGGGCGATCTTGTCGCCATGCAGTCGATGAAGCTGGTCTCCGATGGCGCGCTCGGCAGCCGCGGTGCCTATTTGATCGCGCCTTACAGCGACATGCCGAACACGCGCGGGCTGGACATCACCCCGGCCGACAAGTTGAAGACCTATATCACGCAAGCCTCGCGCGATGGCTTCCAGGTCAACGTCCACGCCATCGGCGATCAGGCCAACCGCTCCACCATGGATGGCTTTGCCGCTGTGCCGCTGAGCGAGCGTCTCGCCCGCCGCCACCGCAACGAACATGCGCAGATTGTCGACATGGCGGATCTCGGCCGCTTTGCCAGCTTGAAGGTGATCGCTTCCATGCAGCCCACCCACGCCACGTCCGACAAGGGCATGGCCGAAGCGCGGCTGGGCGAAGGCCGGCTGGGTGGCGCCTATGCCTGGCAGCAAATCAAGAAATCCGGCGCTGAACTGGCCTTCGGCAGCGATTTCCCGGTCGAACCGCCCGATCCGATGTTTGGCCTGCACGCCGCTGTGACGCGCCAATCGCGCGATGGCCTGCCGGCCGGCGGCTGGCGCCCGTGGGAAAAGGTGAGCCTGGCCGATGCCTTCGCCGGCTTCACCACCTGGGCCGCCCGCTCTGGCCACAATGAAACCAAGGTGGGCACGCTGGAACCCGGCAAATATGCCGATTTCATCACCCTGGAACGCGATCCTTTCGCGGCGCCGGAAGGCGATCTGTGGAAGATCAAGGTGACGGCAACCTGGTTGGCCGGGAAACAGGTGTTCAAGCGGAAGTAAGGGGAGGCCACCGCCCCGGACGAGATCCGGGGCGGTGGCCCCTTCTTTCTGCTTTCCCGATAGCGCCGCTCATGTCACTTTCCCCGCAAGAACACGGGGAGCACATCCATGGCCGATTTCAGCATCAACCGCCGGCATCTGCTGGCCGGCGCCATGGCGGCGACTGCCATGCCAGCGCGCGCCGCAGCGGCTGCGGCCGATGATGCAATTGGTCTGGCCGCGCGCATCCGCAGGGGGGACGCGAGCGCGCGCGAAACGGTGCTGGCAGCTTTGGAGCGGGCCGAAGCGGCGCAAGCAAAGCTGAATTTTGCCATCCTGATCGACCGGCCGCGGGCGATCAGTGCGTTGCCCACGGACGACCGCAAGCCGGTGATCCCGACCTTCATCAAGGATCTGAACGACTACAAGGGCTGGCCCACGAGGAACGGCAGCCGCGCGTTTGAGAAGGCCCCTCCGGCCACCGCCAACGAACGCTTTGTCGATGCCTTTGCCCAGATGAACACCCTGCCGCTGGGCAAGACGGCGACACCGGAATTCGGCCTGATGTGCGTGACCGAACCCTTGTCGCACGGCGCCACCCGCAACCCATGGAATCCGGATTTCTCGCCGGGTGGTTCATCGGGTGGCAGTGCGGCGGCAGTGGCGGCCGGCGTGGTGCCGATTGCCCATGCCAATGATGGCGGCGGCTCGATCCGCATTCCGGCCGCGCTCACCGGCCTGTTCGGTTTCAAGCCGAGCCGCGGGCGCATGGCGGGGCAGAAGACGGCGGATGATCCCGGCGAGATCGCGGTGGATCATGTGCTCACCCGGTCCGTGCGTGATGCGGCGCTCACCATGGCGGCGCTGCAGGGGCCCGGTGCCGATGGGCTGGGCGCTGCCGTGCCGCGTCTGGCCGGCCCGGTGGGCGAACGCCTGCGCATCGGGGTGATCACCGTCACCGCCGATGGCAGCCAGCCGGATCAGGAAGTGCTGGCCGGCATCACCCGCACCCGCACGCTCCTCTCTGGCATGGGCCACACTGTTTCCGATGCCCGCTGGCCATTCAACGCGGCGGATTTCGGCCGGGACTTCCTCAGCTTCTGGGCCTTCAGTGCAGCGCAGTCGGTGGGTTTCGTCAGCAAGATGATGGGCGCCGATGGCGTCGCCCAGCTGGAGCCGCTCACCCGCCATCTGGCCGCGCAGGGTGCCGCCTTGTCGCCCGCCGATTTCCAGGCCCTTATCGGCCGGCTGCTCGGCTATCGCGCCGCCTATGATGCCAGTTTCCGCGATCACGACGTGCTGCTTACCCCGGTGCTCAGCCGCCATGCCGTGCCGATCGGCTATCTGTCGCACAGCCGCCCGCCGGCCGATGTGGTGGCCGACATGATGCGGCTGGTGGCCTACACGCCGGTACAGAACATGGCGGGTGCCGCGGCCATGAGCGTGCCGATCATGACCGCCACCAACGGCCTGCCTTTGGGCATGCATTTTGCCGGCCGGCGCGGCGATGATGCGCGTCTGCTGGATCTGGCGTTCCAGCTGGAGGCGGCAGCGCCGTGGGCGCAGCGACTTCCTCCAATCTGGTTCGGAAACCGCGCCTGAACCATCCATGATGGACCGGCTCTGACGCGCTGGCGGCAGGGCCCTGTGGCACATTTCACCCTGTGATCAAGGGTTGAGGTGTCGTCGTGGCAATGGATTTGGGTTCAGGGCAGCGTGGTTCTTTGTCTGCGGCGCCGCGCCCCAGTGTGCCACCGCGCCCCAGTGTATCCCCGCACCGGAATGCGCCGCCGCAACCCGGTGCGTCGCGGTCCGATCTGGTGCTTTCCGTGCGGCCACGTTTTTCGATGGATGCGCCGGCTGCCAACAGCGCCGCCGCGCTTGGCCTGGGGCCGCCGCCATCGCCGGGCAGCGAGCGTATTGCCCGCCGCCTTGGCATGGGGGTTGTCGGCACGCTGGCCACGATCTTGTGGATGTGGACTCTGGCGCCGCCCCCGCTCTGAACCGCTCCATCCCGCGATTGGTGTCTGCCCCGCGCCCCTGCATGCGGCAGCCACCAACAGCCTGAAGCGCGCGGACCGGAAGCCGCCCGCTTCAGGCGCTTGCTCCCTGCGGCCCGGCGCGTGTTTCCGCCGGGCCGCAGCTCGGCCCCCACTTGCCAATCCATGCCCGCCGCGCTTGAAGGGCGCGGAAAGGGGCTGGCCATGTGCAATCTTTATGCGCTCACCAAGGGCCAGCAGGCCCTGCGCGATCTTGCCCGCGCGCTGGAACTGGGCGCGGTGCAGGATAATCTCGGCAATCTGCCGGTGTTGAGCGGCCTCTATCCCGATGCCGAAGCACCGATCATCGGCGTGGCCCGCGGCGACACTCCTGGCCCCACCCTCAGCTTCGCCCGCTGGGGCATGCCAAGCCCGGCCTTTGCGCTGGAAGGAAAGACGGTTGATCGCGGCATCACCAACATCCGCAACACCGCCAGTCTCCACTGGCGGCGCTGGCTGGCCCCGCCCTATCGCTGCCTGGTACCGTTCACCTCGTTCGCTGAACATGTGAAGACGGATGCGGGCTTCCAGCCACTATGGTTCGCGCCGGCCGCAGACGACCCGCTGGCTTGCTTCGCCGGCCTCGCCACCCGCTGGACCGGCGTGCGCAAGAAGGCCGAAGGCGAGGTGACTCTCACCGTGTTCGGCTTCCTCACTTGCGAACCCAACGCGGAAGTGGCGCTCCATCACCCCAAGGCCATGCCGGTGATCCTCACCACGGCCGATGAACAGCGCCGCTGGCTCACCGCCGATTGGGCCGAAGCCGCCACCCTGCAACGCCCGTTGCCCGATGGCGCGCTGCGCGTTCTGGGCTTTGCGGGCGAGACCTGAGCGCGCAACCACTCTTGCCAGCCGACCAGCGAACAGCGACACTCATCCCATGGGTCGCACGACCGGCAGCGCCAACAGGCCTGCCGCAACCGGGGATGATGTGGCCATGGCGCAGTTCAAGATCACCAGCTGGAACATCAAGCACATGCACGACGCGATTGCGCCGGGCGGCAAGGATGCGGCGCGGCTGCCGTTCATCCGCGAACAGATCGCGCAGATGGATCCGGATATCCTGTGCATCACCGAAGCCACGCCTGATCTGCCGCTGCTGCAGCAATGGGCGGCCACGCTGCACGTGCCCTATGTCGTGCCCACCATCCCCGGCACCGCCGAGGCACTGGCCAAACTGCCGAACAACCCGCG
>JAIXQM010000082.1 GCA_027485735.1 Sphingomonadales bacterium
GCGCTTGATGCAGCGCTGGCGACGTGGGGCCATCCCACCACCATCGTTTCGACGCCTTTGAAGGCCTTGCCCGATCAACTGTTTGATGCTGACAATCCGCTGGATGGCGATGGCTTTGCCGACGTGGTGGAACATAATCTCACCCACCATTTCCGCATCGCCCGAAAGGTGTCGCTGTTCGACGAATGCCAGCTGGTGCTGGTTTCGCCCGATGTGCCGATGGGCGAGGGGGCCAAGGGTGCGTTTGCGCTGGCCAATTTCGTCAAGACGACGCTGCACGCCTTTACGGCAACTATTGCCGTGGAGAATGAGCGGTTGGTGCACGAAGTTGCTGTGAATCAGATCAACCTCACCCGCCGCGTGCGATCCGAAGAGCCAAAGAACGCGGCCGAGCATGAGGAAGAGGTGCGCCGCTTTGCCCGCGCCGTGCTGCTGGCCGGGGCACCGCTGCCGGATGCCGAGGACAGCCGTTATCGGAGCCGCATCTATCGGGGCATGAGCCTGACCGTCTAGGCGGTCAGCCGCCGCTCCACATCGGTCCACAATCCAGCGATGGCGGTGGCGGCCGGGCTGCTGCGGCCAGCGAGCAGGGGCTGGCGCGTGGCGGTCATGGCTTCGACGGCGGCGGCATAGGGGATCACCGGCCATTCGGGATGCGCGGCCAGTGCCTCTCGGTGCAGGCCTTTGCGGCGATCGGCCATGGAAAACGCTGGCATCACCGGCGGCGGTGATTTCATTTCAGCAGCGAGGTGTTGAGTCAGCTGCTCCAGCGCCCGCGTGGAGAGCGGCGAGGGAATCAGCGGCACCACGATGAGATCGGCCGCGCGGAACAGTTGATCGGCCAATTCAGTGAGACCAGGCGGGCAATCAAGGATGATGCGATCATAGCGATCTTCCAGTGATTTCAGCGCTTTTTTCAGCCGCTTTTCACCTTCCGTGGCAAGATCGGCCTCCAGCCGGCGCAGCGAGCGATCAGCGGCCAGCACATCGAGATTGGGGAAGGCGGTCGGCTGCACCAGATCGGCGAGATCGGCTTCGGCGAGGCCCTTGCGGGCCTTGGCACCGGCGCGCGGTTCTACCTTCAGCAGCCAGCTGGCAGCACCCTGAGCGTCCAGATCCCACAGCAGGGTGCGCCGACCCGAGAGCGTAGCCGCAGCATGGGCCAGGTTTACGGCCAGCGCAGTCTTGCCTACCCCGCCCTTCACACTGAACAGGGCGATGCAGCGCATGTGCGGATCAGGCCGCCAACGCGGCGGCGAGGCGATTGCGAATGGCGATCAGGGCCTGGCGATCCGGACCTGGCCTGCTGGCAGCGGCCATCGTGGCAGGAGACGGTGCAGGTGGCGCCGGCTCTTTCGCCGCTGCACCCTTTCCGGCCAGGGCCAGCTGCGCGCCGCGGATGGTCATGCCATCATCGTGCAGCAAAGCCTTGATCTGGCGCAGCAAACTCATGTCCACCGGGCGGTAGTAGCGGCGCCCGCCGGCGCGCTTCAGCGGCTGCAGCATGGAAAAGCGGGTTTCCCAGAAGCGCAGCACATGCGCCGGAACGCCAATTTCGTCAGCAGCTTCGGAGATGGTGCGGAACGCTGTATCAGATTTTTCAGTCACGCTCCGCCTACTCGCTTACTTGTTGATCGCTTCGCGCAGCAGCTGGCTGGGCCGGAAGGTCAACACGGTGCGCGGCTCGATCGGCACTTCGACCCCGGTCTTGGGATTGCGGCCAACGCGCAAGCCCTTGCTTCGCAATACGAAACTGCCGAAACTGGAAATCTTGACGTTGCCGCCGGCAATCAGGGCATCGCTGATGCGATCCAGAACCTGTTCGACCAGTTGCGCCGATTCGGTGCGCGACAGGCCAATTTCACGATGAACCGCGTCGGCCAGATCGGCACGTGTGACGCTTCCTGCTGCTGTGGTGGCCATGACTTCCCCCCATTTTGCTGCCTGCCCAGCAGCGATTGACCCGATTGGTGAGGCAAAACGGCAAACGTACCCTGTTATTGCGTGATTTTACGCGATTTTTCGCGATTCGCTATACCTATTGTCGCACCCCCGATTTCGGGGGCGATCCGGCTACCAGCGGACGGCCGCGGCACCCCAGGTGAAGCCACCGCCCATTGCCTCCAACAGCAGCAAATCGCCGGGCTGGATGCGGCCATCGCGCACGGCTGTGTCCAACGCCAGCGGCACCGAAGCGGCCGACGTGTTGGCGTGGCTGTCGACCGTCACCACCACCTGATCGGGTGAAATGTTCAGCTTCTTCGCGGTGGCTTCCAGGATGCGCAGATTGGCCTGGTGCGGCACCACCCATGCGACATCGCTGGCTTGCAGAGATGCCGCCTCAAGAACTTCGCCCATCACGCTGGAAAGATTGTTGACGGCGTGGCGGAAAACTTCCTTGCCCTTCATCCGCAGCTTGCCGGTGGTGCCGGTTGAACCCGGTCCGCCATCAACATAGAGTAGATCGTTGTAGCGCCCGTCGCTGTGTAGGCGGCAGGCGATGACGCCGCGATCACTGGCATTGTCGCCGGGCTGCGCCTGCGCTTCCAGCACGATGGCGCCCGCGCCATCGCCGAACAGCACGGCGGTGGTGCGGTCGTCCCAATCAAGGATGTGGCTGAAGGTTTCGGCGCCGATCACCAGCGCGCGATTATGGCCACCAGTGGCCAGCAGCGAATCCGCCACGGTGAGGGCATAGAGGAAACCCGAACACACCGCAGCCACATCAAACGCGACGCCGTGTATCATGCCCAGCTTGTGCTGCACCACGGTGGCGACGGCGGGAAAGGTTTGATCCGGCGTGGCGGTGGCGACAATGATCAGATCAATGTCGGCCGGGGACTTGCCGGCGGCGTCCAGCGCGCGCTGCGCGGCAGCGACGGCGAGATCGGAGGTGAATTCCCCCTGTGCCGCGATATGGCGGCGACGGATGCCAGTGCGCTCGATGATCCATTCATCCGACGTGTCGAGACGGGCGGCCAGATCGGCATTGCTCAGCACGGTTTGCGGCAGATAGCTGCCGGTGCCGATGATGACGGAACGGCGCTTGCTCATGCCGCGTCGGGCTCCAGGGTGGTCGCCAGCGCCATGTTAACGCCGGCGAGATCGTCGCGAATGCGGCGGTTGACGTCGTCGGTCACCAGATCATGCGCCACGCCGATGGCATTGGCGAGGCCCCGGGCATTTGCGCTGCCGTGGCTTTTGACCACGATGCCGTTGAGGCCCAGGAACACCGCGCCATTGTGGGCGTTGGGATCGAGATGGGCACGCAGCGATTCGAGCGCGCCGCGAGCGATGAAATAGCCCAGCTTGCCCCAGATCGACGAGCGGAAGGCATTGCCGAGCAGGCCGGTGACCAGACGACTGGTGCCTTCGGCCGTCTTCAAGGCAATGTTGCCGGAAAAGCCATCGGTGACCACCACATCGACATCACCGGAACCGATCTTGTCCCCTTCGACAAAGCCGAGGAACTGCATCGGCAGGCGCGCGCCTTTCAGCACGGTGGCGGCGGCACGGATTTCGCCGGTGCCCTTCAATTCTTCCTCGCCGATGTTGAGCAGAGCGACCTTGGGGCGTTCCAGCCCTAGCACGGTGCGTGCAAACGCCGCGCCCATTACCGCGAACTGCACGAGGTTGGTGGCATCACATTCGGTGTTGGCGCCCAGATCGAGCATCACCGATTCGGATTTCAGTGTGGGCAGCACCGCTGCCAGGGCCGGGCGATCAATGCCCGGCATGGTGCGCAGCGAGAAAAGCGACATCGCCATCAGGGCGCCAGTGTTGCCGGCCGAAACGGCGGCATTGGCCTTGCCCTGTTTCACGGCATCGATGGCCATGCCCATTGATGTGGTGCGGGCTCGGCGCAGGGCCTGGCTGGGCTTGTCGCTCATGGCGACAACATCTTCGCTGTGGATGACTTCAGCCCGAGCGGCGAGGCGCGGCCAGCGCGCCAGTTCGACAGCGATCACCGGTTGGTGGCCGAACAGCAGGAAGGAAAGGCGCGGATAGCGTTCGGCAGCAATATCAGCCGCAGCAACGGCTTCGGCGGCGCCGGCCTCGCCGCTCATCACATCAAGCGCAATGACCGGATCCCGGTTTGGCGTGCCTGTCATAGGAAACCGGGCCAGCCTGCCGGGCACCAAGTCAGGCTTCGACGGCGACGACTTCGCGGCCGTTGTAGAAGCCGCAGGCCCCGCACAGGTTGTGCGGTAGCTTGAGCTCACCGCAGTTCGGGCATTCCTGGAACTGGGTCGCGGTCAGCGCGTGATGGCTGCGACGCATGTTGCGGCGGGAAGGCGAGGTCTTGCGCTTGGGAACGGCCATGAGGCACCTGTATCCATCAATCTGAAAGCGGTCGTTAGTGCCCCAACCCGGTGCGTCCTGAATGCCAACGGCCACAGCAAATGGCCGGGCCAGATGCCCCGGATTAACGGCGAAGGAGGCGGCTATATTCGATTCTGCCTGAAGTGCAAGCAGGAATGGCATGAGGGTATGTTGCGGGCCTGTGAAAATGCCTCTCGCGCCCGCGTAGTGGGATGGGCTAACACAGCGCCGTGTTGACCGCGCTTGCCATCCAGAATGTCGTGCTGATCGAGGCGTTGGCCATCGAGTTCGCGCCGGGCCTTGTTGTGCTTACGGGCGAGACAGGGGCGGGCAAATCCATCCTGCTTGATGCGCTGGGGCTCGTGCTGGGCAGCCGTGCCGATGCGGGGCTGGTGCGGGCTGGCAGCGATACGGCGCGGGTGGTGGCGGAATTTGATGTGGGCGCAGGTCATCCGGCTCGCGCGCTGCTGGCGGAAAACGAGCTGGAGGCCGATGGCGCCATCATCCTGCGCCGCCAATTGAAGGCCGATGGCGGCAGCCGGGCGTTCGTGAATGATCAGCCGGTTTCGGCGACGCTGCTGCGCGAATTGGGCGCGGCACTGGTGGAAATCCACGGCCAGCATGACGAACGCGGGCTGTTGAGCCCGAAGGGGCATCGGGCGCTGCTGGATCAGTTTGCGGGTCTTGGTGACCATCTGCTGGCGGCTCGTGACAATTGGGAGGCGGCACGGGCGGCGCGGGCGGCGGCGGCTGGCGCACGCGCGAAATTGGCTGCTGACCAACGTGATCGCGAGTGGCTGGAGCATGCCGTGGCCGAACTGGACGCGCTGGACATGCAGCCAGGCGAGGAGGAAGAACTCGCGCTCGCTCGCGCCGCCATGCAGAAGGGCGCGCGGCTGACCGACGACCTGGCGACGATCTCGGAACTGTTTGGGCAGGGTAGCGCCACCTTGGCGCAGGGCGCCCGCCGGCTCGACCGGATTTCGGGTGAGCATTCGCTGCTTACCGCTGCGCTCGAGGCGCTGGACCGAGCGCTGGTGGAGGCTGGCGAGGCGGAGACAAAGCTGGCCGAAGCTGTTCACGCGCTGGATGCCGATCCGGCGCGGCTGGAGCAGGTGGAAAGCCGGCTGTTTGAACTGCGCGGTCTGGCCCGCAAGCATAAGGTGACGGCCGGGGCGCTGCCAGTGCTGGCGGCGGAACTGAAGGCGCGCGCAGCCGCGCTGGTGGCGGGCGAGGAAGGGCTGGCGGCGCTGGATGCAGCGGTGGTGAAGGCCGAGGCGGCCTATGCAAGCGCGGCCGCTGCCCTGAGCAAGGCCCGGGCTGCCGCCGCCTCCCGACTGGATGCGGCGGTCGCGGCCGAACTCAAGCCGCTGAAGCTCGACGCCGCGCGCTTCCGCACCCGCATCACCCCTCTGGCGCAGAGCGAGTGGGGGCCGGAGGGGCAGGAACGGGTGGAATATGAGATCGCCACCAACCCCGGCGCCGATTTCGCCCCGCTGATCAAGATTGCTTCGGGCGGGGAGCTTTCGCGCTTCATCCTGGCGCTGAAGGTGGCGCTGGCCAGCACCGGCAGCGCCGGCACCATGATTTTCGACGAGATTGATCGCGGCGTTGGCGGCGCGGTGGCATCGGCCATTGGTGACCGGCTGGCGCGGCTGGCCGGCGACGCGCAGGTGCTGGTTGTCACCCACAGCCCGCAGGTGGCGGCGCGTGGCCACAGCCAGTGGCGGATCGAAAAATCGGTGGAAGACGGCAGCACCCGCACCAGCCTTGCCCAACTGGCGCCAACCGAGCGCCAGGAAGAAATTGCCCGCATGTTGTCGGGCGCCGATGTTACCCCCGAAGCCCGCGCGCAGGCGGCCCGGCTGTTAGAAGGAGTTTGATCCATGGTTGCTTTTGATCGTCGCCAACTGCTTTCGGCTATCGCTCTGGCGGCCGCTGGGCCAGCGGCCGCGCAACTGCCGCTGCGTCGCCAGGCCCCGCTGAGGCATGATGCGGTACAGTCGCTGATCGATGCCTATGTCGCCAAGGGCGCGGTGCCCGGCGCCGTGGTGGCGCTGGTGGAGCCAGGCAAGCACAAGCCGGTGTTCGTCTCGGCCGGGGTGACGGCCTTTGGCGGCA
>JAIXQM010000121.1 GCA_027485735.1 Sphingomonadales bacterium
AGCGGGTGGAGGTTACCGTCGCCAGCGTGAAAGACAT
Organism: Sphingomonadales bacterium; assembly: GCA_027485735.1. Taxonomy (GTDB): domain Bacteria; phylum Pseudomonadota; class Alphaproteobacteria; order Sphingomonadales; family Sphingomonadaceae; genus Sandarakinorhabdus. The sequence goes on from JAIXQM010000121.1 coordinate 38, forward strand.
TGGCGACCCCAAGGCCGTGGCGGGCAACGATGGCGCTGATCTTGCCGAGCACCGCACCAAGCTGGCGGCGCGGGATGGTGCCGTCGACGCAATAATAATCCGACGCGATGCGGCCCACGGCGGGAAACGCCGCCTTGCGCCCGGCCCAGAACAGCAGGCGCTGCGCCTCGTCGGTGGAGGCGCGCAGGTGGGTACAGTTGTGGGCGTTGGCGATGGTGGTGATGCGGGCAAGCTGGTCGTCCACCTCCGCCGCGCTGCCATCGGCCTCGGCAATCATCAGCGCTTCGACATCGGTGGGGTAACCAGCCTGCACAAAATCTTCGGCGGCGCGGATGGCCGGTGCGTCCATCATCTCGAGCCCCGCCGGGATGATGCCGGCGGCGATTATGGCCGCCACGCAATCACTGGCATCGGCAACCGAGGGAAAGCCTAGCAGCAGCGCGCGCTGCGTGGCTGGCTTGGGCAGGATGCGCACCGTGGCTTCGGTGACGACACCCAGCAGCCCTTCCGAACCACACACCAGCCCGAGCAGATCATAACCGGCCTGCTCCTGCCCCGGCCCGCCCAGGCGCAGCACGGTGCCGTCCATCAGCACCAACTCAACGCCCAACAGATTGGGGCTGGTGGTGCCATATTTCAGGCAATGCACCCCGCCGGCATTTTCCGCGACATTGCCGCCGATCGAACAGGCAATCTGGCTGGATGGATCGGGCGCGTAGTAAAAAGCCTTGTGGGCAATGGCCTGAGAGACGGCGAGATTGGTGACACCCGGCTGCACCACGGCGCAGCGATTGTCGTAATCCACGCCCAGGATGCGGTTGAAGCGCGCCATGCCCAGCACGATGCCATCGGCCAGCGGCAGCGCGCCGCCCGAAAGCGACGTTCCCGAACCGCGCGCCACCACCTTCACGCCATTGGCATGGCACCAGGCGAGGACCTGGCTTACCTGTTCGGTCGTGCGCGGCAACACAACGGCCAGCGGGCTCTGCCGGTACATCACCAGCCCATCGCTGCCATAAGGTGATACACCTGCCGCATCGGCGATTACCCCATCCGGCACAATGGCGACGAGGGCAGCGGCGATCTGGGCCTGTCGGGCCATGACAGCCGCGTCGGGTTCGGGCATCTTCATGCGATCATCCTGCGCCACGGCCGGTCTGGTTCAACGGGGAACCACTTTGGTCTATCGACAGGCTTACGGCGGCGCAAGGCGACACACCGCGCGCGGGCGGGAGCTATTCCACCGTTAACAGCACGGCTTCGGCCAGCGGTGTAAGCCGGCCGGCGTCGATGCCCTGCCCGGCCACCTTGCGGCCGGTGGCGTCGCTCACCGGCTTGCCGTCCTTGTCCACCAACGTGGCCGCCAGACCCATTCGATCAAGCAAGGCAAGCGCATCCGGCGCCGGTTTGCCGATCAACGCCGGCATCGGGCGGGCATCGTCCAACGCCGAAGGCGGCGGGACGGGCACGATGCGGAAGGTGAGCTTGGCAGCCGCCGTGGCCTGAAAGCCGAAACGCTGCTGAAAGCCGGCATCCACCGGCGTCACATAGGTGCGGCCCTTGCCGATCGCACCGGGAATGCGGGTCGTGCCGGCGCTGCCATCGGCGCTGCCTGTGCCGCCGATACGCATCGAAACCTGCACTTCGCAGGCAGTATCGGGCAGCACATAGAAGGTGGGGCGGTAGCCGATCTCGCGCAGCAGGGCCATGCCAGCATCACCCTGTTCCTCAAAAATCGCCAGCGTGGCGGCCAGCGCCGATTCATCCAGCGCCCGCTGGGCTTCGGCCACGCCCTGGCCCACCGCGGCAATCACATCGCCGAGCGGCGCGGCAACGCTTTCGGCCAACAGATCGGCAACGGCACCGCGGGGAGGATTGCTGGCCATGGTTTCACTCCTTCGGGGCGGCAAAGATCACGTGCACGCGGCCGCCGCGTGGCATGCCGGTGCCGGCAGCGGGCGTTTGCAGCATGGCCTGACCGGGGGCAGCCTGCGCGTTCAGCCCGGCCGGGCCAGTGCTGGCTTCCAGCAGAAGGCCCAGGCTGGCCAGCACGGCGCGGGCGCGGCTTTCGGTGAGGAACATGAGGTCCGGCACGGTCTGCCCGGTCACCTCCGGCGGCGGCTTGTCGGGCCGGAAACTGAATTTCAGATCAGACAATACGCCAGGCTGGATCGTCTTCATCGCTTCCCGATCGAGAATCTCGATCTTGCGGCCTTCATCCTGGATCAGCGCCTTGGCATTCACCTCCATGGCACCCAGCGAGAAGCCGCGGGATTTCAGCGCCGTCTGGGCATCATCCAGCTGCACACCGATGGTGCTGGCGAAATCGGTGACGCGGGTGATGCTGGCCACGCCTTCAGGTGCAAGCCGATCCGGGCGCGGGGTGGCGATGATGCGATCCTTGTCGGCAATAACGCCGGTCAGGCGGCGGATTTCCGCGTCCTTCTGGTCAAGAGCGCGGGCGCTTTCGGCCAACCGGGCTTCACGCAGGTTGATCTGGCCGTCGCGGTCCGCCACCTCGCGCTCGCGCGCCGCCAGCTGGCTTGAAAAGTCGCGCGTCACCTCGGCGCGGATGGCGGCGACATCCACTTGCGGGCCGGCGGGGCGCGGCTGGCGCAGCGTCGCGATTTCCTGATCCTTGGCCGCCATAACGGTGGAGAGGCGGCGGATCTCGGCATCCTTCTCACCCACCACCCGCACATTTTCCGCCAGCTTCGCCTCGCGATCGGCCACCAGGCGCTGGGTTTCGGCCAGCCTGGTTTCCCGTTCGGTCACCAGCCGGCGGGTTTCGGCCAGCTGCAGATCACGGTCTGCCACCTCGCGCTCGCGCACGGCCAGCCGGTCGCTGAAATCCCGGCTCACCTCGGCGCGCACGGCGGCCAGATCGACCGTGGCCGCCGCGGCCCCGCCGATTGTGAAGGGCGATCCGCCGCGCCCGATGGTGCGGGTGAACGGCGTCGCAACCGCTGCCCGTCGCACTTCGCCAAAATCCACGCTGATCCCGCGCGCCGCCCGGGCAATGGCCGGCGTGGTGGCCATCACTGCATTGGCTTCCACCAGCCGCAGCGCTGGCGCAAACGGCAGCGTATCATCGCCAATCTCGCCGCGGCCGCGCGCGGCGCCGTCTGCCGCCGTGGCCACGCGCGACAGCGCCACCCATTTGTTGGCCGCCAGATCGAACAGCTCAACCGCCAGCGTGGCGCCGGCGGCGGGATTGCCGGCGGCATCGAGCAGCCGGGCAGACCAGGTGAACGGCGTCGTCATCCCAGCACCTCGGCACTGATGGTGGCTTGGGCGGCAAACGGCCCGATGCTGGCGGTGACAACCAACAGCGCCTTGGCCGGCTCATTGCCGATCAGCAGGCTGGTGACGGCGCGGCCGTTGTTATCGGTGGTGACGATGCCTTCAGCCAGCCGCGTGCCGTCGCGGCGCGGCAGGCTGGCCACGCCGCGGGCTTTCGACAAGGTTTCGCTGGCCTTCAGATCAAGGTTCAGTTCCACTGGCTGGCCCGCCAGCACCTCGCCGGCACTGTTGCTGACCACAAGCTCGATGCGCGCCTTGCCGCCAATATTGGGGCCGGGCGTGATGCGGATGCGCGGGGCGGGCAAGCCATCGCCAGCCGGCACTGCCACCAGCCGCCCCGACACGCTGGAACGGATCTCGCGATTATCGCTGCCGGCGTCGTTGCGGGCCGTGAACAACCGCAGCACCGGCAGACCGCGCACGCCGGCGGCAGCCGGCGGCGGGTTCACCACCTCCACATCGACATTGATGCTGAAATCCAGATAGGGCAGCGCATACCGCGTGACGGCGCGGCCGCTGTCATCAACCTGGGGCCCCGACGCCAGCGCGCGTTCGGCTTCGCGCACACCGTCGGCCAGAGCCACCAGCAGTTGCCCGATACTGTTGTCGACGAAATCCACCGGGTCAGACACTCACCCCTCCTGCCTTCTGGCTTTCAGCCGATCCAGTGCGCGTTCACGCCGCGCCTCATCATTCGCGGCGTCGGCCTCTTTCAATTCCCGCATGTCGCGCGCCAGGCCGCGCAGGCGATCGGCCTTGCTGCCGATATCATCGATGGCGCCGGCCAGCGTTGAAAGCTTGCGGGCGGCCTCGCGCACATAATGATCGGCCTTGCCCAGCCCGGGGATGCGTTCGCGGGCACGTTCCTGCCAGTCGCCGGGAATGGAATCACGCGCCTGATCCAGCGCGCGTTCGCTGTTGTCCAGCGTGCGGCGGGCGCGGGCGGCCATGTCACGAGCGCGCGCCAGCCGTCGGTCGAGCGGATCGCCGCTGTTGCCACGCGGCGGTTCCGCCTGGCGTCCTGCGCTGCCAAGGCTGCGCCCGACCTCAGCCAATTGGCGCCCGGCGGCACCGAGCTGCCGGCCCGCCTCGCCCAGCGGCGGGCCATCATCCTGCGCGGCACGGCGGGCGCGGCGGCTTTCGGGTTCGGCAGGCGGCGTCAGCGCGCGGCCGAGGGCACGCAGCGGCGGATCATCATTGGCAGCGGGGCCACGTTCAAATATCTCGAACAGCCGGCTGGGCCTTGCGTCACCGGGCAACTCGCCGGGGGTGGCGCGCAGGAAATCCGCACTGGTGCCGCGCAGCTGATCGGCGCTGGTGCCGCGCAACACATCGGCCGCCGTGGCCCTGAGCGGCAGGGCCTGCGGCGCGAAGGCCGCCGCCGGATCGCGCCGGGCGCCGCGGGCGGCATCACGCGATTGCCCCCAGGCCGCCAGTGCGGCGCGGCGGCGATCCAGCGGTTCGACCGCATAGCGCGGATCGGCCGGATTGCCGCCGGTGAGGCCTTGCATCTGCCGTTCCAGCGCCTGCCGTTCGGCCAGCAATTGCTTGAGGCCCGGCGCCTGTGCGGCCAGTTGCTCCACCCCGGGCGCCGCGCGCGCCGCTTCGGCCGGGCCCAGCGGTGCAACCGTCGCGGGCCGGCTGCCGTCGCTGCGGCGCGCGCGGGCCAAGGCATCCTTCCAGGGCGGCTGCGCCATGGCTCAGGTCACCGGCGGCGGCGGCGGATTGCGCGCCGCGATCAGCGCCCGCACCCGCTCTTCAAACAGTGCAGGTGGTGGGATCGGCACCAGCTTGGTGCGCATCAGCGACGATCCTTCGGCGCTATACTGATATTTGGCGGCAAAGCTGGCCGAAACGCTGCTGGTGCGCACCGCGCCGCCGCCGCCGAACGGCGTCCAGAAGCCGCCGGCCGCCACCGAACTGGCCTTGGTTTCCCGCTTGTACTCGGTCTCGCGGGAAACGCTGATCGACATCTTCAGCTCGATCACCGTATCGACGAACTGATAGAAGGTGGGCGTGAAGCCCAGCTCCATGAGGCTATATTCCTGCCCGTCGCCGAATTTGACCAGGTACGACTTGGATTTGACGCGCTCGCCCTCCTTCTTCTCCTCCGCTTCCTCGTCATAGCCGGCCATCAGCCGGGCGATGCGCAACGACACCAGATCCAGCTGCAACTGGGCATTGGCGATGCCGACACCGAGTTTTTCAACCATCTCCGGAAACGGCACCGCCAGCAATTCGGTTCCAACGCTCATCGTCTGTCACTCCGTTCATCCAGCGGGCAGGCTCAGGTCGGCGTCGGCGTCGCGGTGCCCAGTTCCTTCTCCAGCTTCTTGCGGCGGCGCTCGCTTTCCTCGTCGAGCAGGCGGCGGATGCGTTCCTCGAGGATCGGCGGCGGCGGCAGCGGCACCAGCTTGGTGCGCAGCAGCGAGGAGCCTTCGGCCGAATAGCTGTATTTGGCGGCATAGGTCGCATCGACCTGGCTGGTGGTGGCCTGGCTGTTGCTGTTGGTGCCAAAGCGCGCGCCAACGCTGCCAAAGCCGAGGCCGAAGCGCGCCGAAGTGGTCTTGGCCGAGGCATCGGTCTTGCGGGTATCGCGGGTGGAGCGGGTGGTCTCCACCGAGCGGGTGATCTTGATGGCGATCTTCACTTCGATGATCGTGTCGACGAACTGGTAGAAGGTCGGCGAAAAGCCCAGTTCCAGCATCGAAACCCGGGTGGGCACGCGGATCAGGCCGGTGTTCTTCTCGGCGGCGGAAAGAGCGGTCTTCTGATTGTTGATCAACGTGGTCAGCGCCGACTTGTCGCCACCGGTGATGGCTTCATCGGCGGCGATGAACGCCTCGGCTTCTTTCACCGTCATCATCTCATAGCCAAAGAACACCCGGCTATCGTCGAAGGTCTGGTTGCCCTCATCATCCTGGATGGTCTTCAGGCCGCCCATCATTTCCGCGACCTCGATGCTGCTGGCATCCAGCTTCACCTGGGCCTCCGCGATGGCAAAGGCCATCTGGCGGATCATGTCGCCCATGGGGACGTTGAGCAGTTCCTGTCCGATTGCCATCGTCATTCTCCTTTCAAATCAGGTCGGGGCCTTCTCGCTCATGGTCTTCAATCGGGCTTCCAGCAGTTCGGGCGGCGGCAGCGAGACGAGGCGCGCGGCGATGCTGCTCATGCCTTCGGCGCCCACCGAGAATTTGCGCGCGTAAGACACGTTCACCGACGCCGCGACCATCACGAAGCCGGCCCCGCCACTCACGCTGGCCCCCACCGAAACGCCCAGTTCGGTGGTTTCCTGCATGGAAAAGCTCAGCTTGGCTTCCACCGTCGCCTCGGTGAAACTGTAGAAGGTGGGCGTGAAACCCAGCGCGATCAGGTTGGTGGTCTCGCCGCCAAGCTGGATCTCGGTTTCGGCCATGGCCTGGGCGACCGCGATGCTGTTGCGATCCAGCGCGGTCTGGGCTTCGGCAATGGCGATGCCCAACCGTTCGATGATCTGTGGCAGCGGGGCCGACAGCAGCTGGTTGGTGACCTTGGGGACCTCGCTCATCGCATCAGACCTGCGGCGGACGTGGTTGCGGCACCTGGCCGAGATAGGTCTTCAGCTCGTCAAGGAACTCCACCGGCGCCGGCACCGCCACCAGCCGGGCGCTGATGGCGCTGTTTCCGTTCACCGATTGCTCGAACTGGCGGCTCTTGCGGTAATCAACCGTGATGCCCACCGCCGCCGTTACCTTGGGCTTGTCTTTCGACGCGGTCGGCCCGGCGGCGATGCCGGCCAGCGGCTTGGTCAGGCTCGCCCCGCCGGCCGCTTCCAGCTTGATGTCGTTGGCCGACAGGGTGACCAGATCGATCACCACCGCATCATCGGCATTGGCCAGCAGCACCACCCCGCCGCTGCGGCTGGCACGCACCTTGTGTGTGGCGGTGCCGGTGTTGATGTCGCGCGCCAGGTTGAAGGCAAAGGCTTCCGGGCTGCCTTCGGCAAACACGTTGCCGCTGTCGTTCACCGCGTCCTTCTTGATGGCGACACTGGTGGCCAACGCCCCCAACTTCACCGCGGTGCCGTCCACCGGAAGGGCGCTGAACTTCTTGGCAAAGATGAAGCCGTTGCCGCTGCCGCCACCGGTCTTGTCCGGCGTGGGGGTCGCCTGCAACTGGGTGCCGTCATCCTCCACCACGATGATCAGATCGCTGCTGCCGGCCAGCACGACTTCGGCCCGGCGGAACTGCTGATTATCGGTGTCTTGCGGCGTGTCCTTCCAGCGATCTTCGCCGCCGCTGGTAACGCTGGCGACCTTCGCGGGCGCCACGCCATAGGCCTTCAGCTGATCGGCAACGGCATTGGCGCGGCGCTGGCCCAGCTTGGTGTTGTAGTCATTGCTGGCACGGGTATCGCCATAGCCAACGACATTCACGGTCAGATTGCCGTCTTTGATCGCCTTGGCGGTGATCTCCAGTTCCGACAGCGCTTCCTTCTTCAGCACCGCCTTGTCGGTATCGAACAGGGCGATGCCCAGCGCGCCGGGCGCATCGGGGCCTTTGCTGGTGCCGCCGGCATCATTGACCAGCCGCGCCTTGAAACCACCCAGCGCATTCAGTTGCTGCACCACCTTGCGCGCATAGAGCGTGCGGTTGGCTTCGGACGTCACGGTGGTTTCCTTGCCGGTCGCCAGCTTGAATATCTCGCCCGGCCCGCCGGGCGGCGGCGTCTGTTCGATGCGGATCACCCCGGCGCTGCTCTCGGCCGGCTTGATGAAGGCAACGGCGTTGGGCGTGAGGATCGGATTCTTGGCGTTGCCCGGCTCCAGCGCCGCCGTGACGGGCTTGCGTTCGGTGCTGGTGAAGGCGCGCTCGAACGGGCCGGCGGGGCTACGCAGCGCCGTGGCCAGTTGCTCGGCCGCTGCCTCTACATCCGTGCCGGCGCTTTCGGTCTTCTTGCCGTCCACTGTCACGCTGGCCGGCAGGCTCTTTACCGTCACCTGCGCTTCACGGGCGCTGGCAGCCGCCACCGGCCCGCCCTGTTCAAAGCCCAGGTCAAGCTTGGCGCCAATGCCGAAGGCGCTCTGTTCGGCTATCTTCATGACGATCTGCATCGAAACCGAAAGATCGGCGTGCTGATAATGATAGAAGGGCGGCGACAGGCCCAGTTGCAGCAGGCTCTTGCCACCCAGACCGGGGCGCGGCTCGGCATATTCGCCCACCTGTCGCAAGCTGTTGATGTCGAGCTGCATCTGGGCTTCGGCAATGGCGATGCCCATGGCCTTGATGTAATCGGTGACCGCGCTGTCGGCCAAAATCTGGCCAGGACGCAGCAGTTCGATCGGGTTCTCGTCAGCCATGGAGTGTCTCCGTCATTGGGGCGATAGCGTTGGAGGGGCGTTCAAGGGCGCGAGCCGCATCCACGGTATCGGGGCGGACCACCCAGTAACCATGCTTGCGCTGGGCTTCGGCGAGTCGCGCGGGGTTGATGGCGAGGCCGCGCGCCGTCCAGTCGAGCAGGGCACGGGCCAGCGGTAGCCCGGCATCCAGTTCCAGCGCGGCCGCCAACACAGTGCACGCACCGGGTACATCGCCGGCCCGGGCCAGGTTCACGCCCTGGCGTTCGAGCAGATGGGCGCGATCACGCATCTGGAACGGCGTGGGATCGGGATTGGCGGCATGGTCGGCCGCCGCGCCGGCCAGTTCGGCAACGCGGGCGTGGTCACCCAGATGTTCCAGGCTTTCCAGCACGCAGTGCAGATAGTGGCGGGCAAACAGCTGCGGTGCGCGGGCACCGTGCGCCAGTTGCAGCGCCTCGCGATACTTCGCCAGTGCCTCCTGGTGGCGGCCCTTCAGCGCCAGCAGCTTGCCGGCTTCGGCGACGCCCATGTGCAGGCGGTGCACGCCATCAACCTTCATGCCGCCACCTCCCACACTTCGGCGCCAGCCGCTTCCAGCCGGTGCCGCAACAGCCGGGCCCGGGGGCGCGGCATCGGCGGGGTGGCCAGCGGCGCCTTGCCCGGCAGGCCAACGGCGGCGAGCGCGTCAGGACTGGCGCTGAGGACTTCCAGCACAACGGGAGCAAAGCTTTCCAGTTCGGCCGTCACGGTCAGCCCGGCCTCGGCATAGCGGGCCAGCCGCTCCTCCAGCCCGGCCAGCGGCAGATCGGTTTCAACAAGCACCGGAAGGGCAGCGAGCAGTTCGGGGATATCGGCCGCCGGCACACCCACCATGGTTTCCAGCGCGATCAGCGCTGCCGGGGGCGCGGCGTGCAGCATGATGCCGAACCGCAGCAATTGTTCAGGCACCAGCCGCACCTTTTCCGGCGCGCGCAGCCGGCGCCACAGCGCGTCGGCCTCGCTGCGCGTGAGGCCCAGCAAAAGGGCGCTGCCATCCTCGCCCAGCACTGCGCCCGGCGGCAGATGCCCGCGCAGCGCGCCCGCCTGCAGGCGGGACAACCCGGCAGCAAACAGGGCGTAGCGCGCAGCATCGGGCTGCACCTCCACCAGCCGCACGGCACCGGGCGGCAACAGCGCGGCAAGTGCGGCCACGGTGGGCGCGGTCACATTGCCCAGCACGATGCCCGGCGGGGTTAGCAGCAGATCAAGCGCCGCAGCTGGATCCAGGCCCAGAAACCGGCCGAGCACGATGGCCACATCATCGGCGGCATCAAGATCGCAAAGTTCGGCCGCCACATCGCGCAGCGCGCACCGCGCCGGCATCGATCCGGCTGCGACAATGGCCAGATCCAGCGCCAGCGGCGCCAGCATCGCCACCAATCGCTCGGCCTCGCGGCGCGGCACGCCCGGCAGCAGCCGGCCCGGCGCGCGGTAGATGGCGTCGACAATGGCCTCGATCGGCAAGCCCAAGGCGTCGGCCAGCACAGATGCTGCCCGCGGACTGGCGCGGCCTGGGCCCATCACCAACAGATCGCAGCGATCAGCAGATGCGGACTCGACAGAAAATGAAGATTGATCGAAATCAACAAAAAGATCGGGTTTGGTGACAGCCTCATCGGCTGCACCAATGCAAAGACCATCCATAGCCACCCCCACTAGGCGCTTGTCAGTCCCGACCCTGTTCTTGACATGATCGAGTGTATTGAGTCGTTTTCTGGCGTCAATCGCAATTTATTGGATGATTGCCGGAAAAATCAGCAAATCTATATGACGAATCCGACAATAGAATTGACCTGCCGGATGCCAATTACCGGCGCAGCGGCGCCAGTTGTCTGCTCACAACCAGAAGCGCACGCCCGTCCTGATCGACCAGCCGCCGGGATTTTCGCCCGCGGCCTGCGCCAGTCGCGCTGACTCGCCCAGCCGCCGCTCAAACATCACCGCAACATAGGGCGCCACGCGGCGGGTGATTTCGTAGCGGGTCAGCACGCCCGCCTCGATGATGGCCGGGCCCGGCGCGATCAAGCGCTCCGGCACACGCGTCAGATAGATGTCGGTTTCAAACAGGGGCTGCACCACCAGCCGGTTGGTCATCCTGAGATCGAACGACTGGCGCAGCCGCAGCAGCACGTCGCCTTTGAAACCGAAGAAGGCATGCGCTTCGGTTTCGAAGAACAAGGGCGACAGGCCCTGGACGCCCACCACGGCATAGCTGCGGGCGTCGGGCTGGATATCGTGGCGCAAGCCAACCTGCGCATCGAAGAACATCGCGATGTTGCGGCTGTAGAGTGCCTGGAACTCGCTCTGCTCCAGCCGCGGCCCCTTGGTCTCGCCCTCGGTGCGCCACCAGAATTTGTTCACGTCGCCGCCAATCCAGCCCTGCACTTCCCAGTTGGCGACCCATTTGCCGTCAAAGCGGGTGATGTCCGCCTCTTCGACCAGCGTGTAGTTGTTGATGGCATCGCCGTGGCCGTGGCCATCCTTGGCCAAGGCGGGCGCCGCCAGCAGCGCGGCGAGCAGAACGGCGCGCATCAATGGACGTGCTGCACGGCTGGCGCCGCCTTGCCATCCGGGCCCAGCACATTGGCCACCACCAGTTTGCCCATCATGCCCGAATTCATGTGATAGAGCAGGTGGCAGTGCAGCGGCCATTCGCCGGCTTCGTTCGCCGTCAGGATGATCGATTGGGTGCGCCCCGGTGCCACCACGATCACGTTCTTTTCCGGCATCAGGCCCGGTGCCTGGCCGTTTTCGACTTCAAAGAACATGCCGTGCAGGTGCATCGGGTGGGCCATCATCGTTTCGTTGATGAAAGTGACGCGCACGCGCTCGCCAAACCTCACGTCGATGGGCGGGCCTTCGCCGAACTTGTGGCCGTTCAGCGTCCAGATATAGCGCTCCATATTGCCCTGCAGCCGCACGATGATCTCACGGGTGGGAGCCGCCGCGTCGGCCTTGGGTTGCAAGGCCACCAGATCGCGCATGGAGAGCACGCGCGCCCCATAAGGTGCGCCCGTGGCCCAGCCAAACACGCGGCCCGACCCATCAGTATCGCCTTCCCTGCCCAGCACCGGCATGGCCATCATGCCTTTCATCTTGCTGTGGTCCATCCCGGCCATCGGGTCCTTGCCATAGCCATAATCGACCACCGGGAAGGGCGTGCCGCCGTCCGGCCTGGCGGCGAGTGCCACCGCCGTACCAACACGCGGACCGGCCGACTTGGGCGTGCAATGGCCCATGGCGGCATGTTCTGGCGGGCAGTCCGGATCAGCCGGCGCGGCAACAACCGGCGCCTTTGGCGTGCAGTGGCCCATCGCCGCGTGTTCGGGCGGACAGTCGGGATCAGCCGGCTTCACAGCCGCGGGAGCCTTGGGGGTGCAATGGCCCATCGCCGCATGCTCGGGCGGGCAATCAGGATCGGCAGCGCCAGCCGCAACAGGCGTCACGCCGGCCAACTGGCAATGGCCCATAGCGGCATGTTCGGCACTGCACGCTTCGCCCGGCGCCGGCATGCTGTGGCCCATCTCGGCCAGCAACAGCACCTGCTTGGGCCGCGCCGCCGGTGCAGCCACGGTCAGCGTCGGATCACTGGTCAACCGCCCCAGCACACTGGCGCGCCGGTCGAGCGTTTCCACCCACAACGCATGGGCGCCGGGCGGTGGCTCCACGATCACGTCATAGGTTTCAGCCACGCCCATCCGGAATTCATCCACCGTCACCGGCTGTACCGGGCGGCCATCAGCGGCCACGATGGTCATCAGCACGCCGGGGATACGAATGTCCATGAAGCTCATCGCCGAACCGTTGATGAAGCGCAGCCGCACGCGCTGGCCGGGCTGGAAGGCCAGGGTCGGCCCCGCCGCGGTTGGCCGGCCGTGCATCAGCAGCGCATAGCCGGTGACATCGGCAATGTCGGTCGCATCCATGCGCATGTCGCCCCAGGCCGCGCGCTCGGCCATGGTCGCCTTCATCCCGAACTTCTTCGCGTCGCGCATCAGTTCGGGCAGCGTGCGCTTGTTCCAGTTGTAATA
>JAIXQM010000100.1 GCA_027485735.1 Sphingomonadales bacterium
CGGGCGAAGTCCGTCCCCAAGGGCGAATGGATCTTCGGTGCCGGGTGGGACGAGGGTGCCTGGGCCAACCGCTATCCGGACAAGCAGCAGTTGAGCGCAGCGGTGCCCGATCATCCGGTGGTGCTGCGCAGCCTGCACGGGTTTGCCATCTGGACCAACCAGGCCGCGCTCGATGCCGGCAAGATCACCAAGGCCAGCCCGGTTTCTGTTGGGGGCGAGATGCGGCTGGGCCCGGATGGGGAGCCAAATGGTCTGTTCCTGAACCGCGCGGCGACGATAGTCGAAGCGGCGGTGCCGCCCGAGCCGCCGGCGGTTGTCGCGCGCCATGCGCTGAAGGGCCTCACGCAGATGGCCACCGACGGCTATGTCGCGGTGCACGAGGCCGGTGTGCCTGCCCAAGCGATGGCCGCACTCCAGCAGTTGGAGGATGAGAACCGCCTGCCGATCCGGGTCTATGCCCTGCTCTCGCTGCGCGACCCGCCCTTGATGCGGCAGTGGATCGCCAGGGGGCCGGAACGGGACAATGACTCCATGCTCGTCACCCGCGCGGTCAAGGCCTATTACGACGGCGCGCTGGGATCGCGCGGGGCGCGGCTGCTAGCCGACTATGCCGACAAGCCGGGCCACCGTGGGATCAGCGGTGGCGGTTATGGCTTTGACCGTGATCTGGCCAAGGCGGCGATGAAAGCCGGCTTCCAGCTCGGGTTCCATGCCATCGGCGATGCGGGCAACCGCGAAGTGCTCGATTTCCTGGAGGCAGAGTTCAAGGCCGATCCCAACACTGCAGGCAACCGCCACCGGATCGAACACGCCCAGGTCATCTCGCCCGAAGACCAGCCGCGCTTTGCCCGGCTGGGCGTGATTGCCTCGATGGAACCACCCCACGCGGTGGAGGACAAGAGCTGGGCCGAAGTTCGCCTGGGCCCGCAGCGCATCCTTGGCGCCTATGCTTGGCGCTCGCTGCGCACAGGCGGCGCGCGACTGACCTTCAATGCCGACAATCCAGGCTCCGATCACAGCATCTTCTATGGCCTCCATGCCGCGGTCACCCGTCAGGACAAGCAGCTTCAGCCCCCCGGCGGCTGGTATCCGGAGCAGCGGCTGACGATCGAAGAAGCGATCCGGGCCTATACCAGCTGGTCGGCCTATGCCGCCTTCCGCGAAGACCAGACGGGGATCATTGCCAAGGGCCGATGGGCTGATCTGACCGTCATGGATATTGATCCCTTCGCCCTTGCCGGATCCGCGCCGGAAAAAATCCTGGCCGGCAGGATTCGAGCGACCATCGTCAGCGGCAAGGTGGTTTATCAGCGATAGGCGGTCGGCCAGTGTTTCGGGAGATCAGGTGTGCCCGGCGCTTTGGCTGTTTCGTTGATGTGCAATCCCTGAAACCGCGTCAGAATTTCCCTGTTTCGCGATACGAATTCCCTGTCCGTGAATCGGCGGATATGCTGGAAATGATCGATTTCTGAGGGCCATATCTGGGCGATCAACCTCGGAAGCAGCCGCGAAGTGCGTCGAAAACAGGGAAATCGGGGAAGTTTAGCGCTGAGCCAAGTTCGCGGCTGACTTCCTCCACCGCCAATTCCTCATTCATCCCTCCAACCCTCGTTTCCTGGTCAGGCGTGTTCTGACAGAAAAGCGCAGCAGCCTTGCTGCCTACACAGGCGACAGGCGAAGCTCGGGGAGGCCGCGTCCTCGCGCCTCTGCATTGAAGCGCGCCAACTCCTCGGCAGCGATCAGCTCCAGCCGTTTCCGCACGGCCTGCCACTGCCGATCAAGGTCGGCCTTGCGCTGGAAGCGGCTCGCGGTTGGACGTCCCTCGGCGCTGCCGGCACTGTAGCCGCCGTCGCCGACCAGCGTGCTGTAGAGCGTGTCGTAGTGGGCGCTCAGGCCGGCGGGCACGCCGACCTGGCCTGCGACGGGCAACGGCGCAATCGATGCTTCCACCGCGCGAAGTGCGGTGTCGAGCGCTGTGGCGGCGCTGGTGGTGGCAGCCGGCGAGGCGGTGACGGCGCGCCGCAATGCGCGCACGTCGGCCAGTGCGCGGTTCAGTGTGGTGATCGTATCCCCCACGGCCGTGGCCAGGGCATATTGCGCGTCATAATCGGCTTGGCGGATAGTGGGCGCGCCTGGGTTGCCGGTGACCAGCAGCGGACGCGTCTCCACCAGCGACCCTGCGGTAAGGCGGACGGTGTAGCGTCCTGGCGGCACCTTCACGCCCTTCTCGGCGCGCTCGTCGTCATCATCCGGCTTCGACCCGATCGGCCCTTCGGCGCGCAGGTCCCACACGACACGGTGGAACCCGGGTTTCGTGGCCAGCCGGTCAGGCGCTTTGCCGGCAGCGCGGAAGCGGCGCAGCACGGTGCCGCGCGCATCCAAGATCTCGATGGTTGCATCCGGCGTATCGGCGCCCAGACCATAGTGGATCAGCGCTCCGTGCGGCAGGTTGTCAGGGAGCACCAGTTCCACCTCCTGCAGCGGCGGCGCCCCCACGCCGCGCGCAGCCGCGCGCGGCGCATACAGGCGGGCCGGGCGCGGGGCCGGGTTGGCGGCCAGTTCCCGCAGCGGCCCCATATCATCCAGGATCCAGAAGGAACGCCCCTGTGTGGCCACCGCCAGATCACCGCGATGCACCTTCAGGTCCATCACCGGCGTCGTCGGCAGGTTGAGCTGCAGCGATTGCCACCGCGCGCCGTCATCGAACGAGACGAACAGGCCGAATTCGGTGCCGGCATACAGCAAGCCGCGCCGTTCGTTGTCTTCGCGGACCACCCGCACCGGGTGGTTGGCGGGGATGCCGTTGGTGCCGTCGGCGATCCGGGTCCAGGTGCGGCCATAGTCTTCGGTGCGGAAGACATAGGGGGTGAAGTCATCCAGCTTGTAGCGGTAGGCTGCCACGAAGGCGCGGCCCGGCGCGTGCGGCGATACCTCGATGCGGTTTACGGTGGCAAGCGGCGGCAGCCCCGGCGGCGTGATATCAACCCAGCGCTTGCTGTCGTCGCGCGTGATGTGCAGGCGGCCGTCGTCTGTGCCCACCCAGATCGTGCGCGCATCGTGCGGCGAGGGCGTGACCGCATAAATGGTCGTGAACGTCTCCGCCCCGTTCGGGTTGTCGGCCGTGATCGGCTCGCCTGGCCAGGCCTGGTAGCGCGCATTGTTCGTTGTGAGGTCAGGCGAGATGCGCGTCCAGGTGTTGCCGCGGTCGCGGCTGCGATAGAGATACTGGCTGGCATGGTAGACGGTGGCCGGGTCGTGCGGGCTCACCACGATCGGCGCCAGCCACTGCCAGCGGTTGATCTTGTCACGCGGCGCCAGGGCCATGGCCTCAGGATAGACGGTCACGCTCACCCGCGTGTCGTCGCGCAGGTCCTGCCGGTTGATTTCGCCGCCATAACAGCCGCCGAAGATGATATCGGGATGATCGGGGTGCAGCGCGACGGGCCCGGTCTCGCAGCCGGCGGCATAGCCCCATTCCTGTTGCGGGCGCAGCGAATTGTGCAGCCGCCGCTGCAGCACGCTGATGCTCGAATTGTCCTGCTGCGAGCCATAGAGGCGGTAGGGCACCTGGTTATCCACCACCACGTCGTAAAGCTCGGCCGTGGGCTGGTTGTACACCGACGAGAAGGTGCGCCCGTCGTTCACCGTCACCTGGGTGCCGCCGTCGCTCGACACCCCAAAAACGCGCGGGTCACGCGGGTTGATCCAGATGTCGTGGGTATCGCCATGCGGCACCGGTATTTTCTTGAACGTGGCGCCGCCATCGGTGGAACGCAGCAGCGGGACGTTCATCACATAGACCTTGTTGGGGTCCACCGGATCGGCGCGCACATGGCCATAATACCACGGCCGGCCGCGCACTTCCTTGTCGGTGTTGACGAGCGTCCACGTCGCGCCGCGATCATCCGAACGATAGAGTCCGCCGCCAGGCTCGGCCTCCACCAGTGCCCACACGCGCTTCGGGTTGGCGGGCGAAACCGTCACCCCCACCTTGCCCACGCTGCCTGTCGGCAGGCCGCCGGCCAGCTTGCGCCACGATGTGCCGCCGTCGGTGGTCTGGTACACCCCGCCGTCCGGCCCGCCGGAAATCATCGTCCATGGCTTGCGCTCGATGCGCGACAGGCCGGCGTAGATCTCGTCCGGATTGTCGGGGCTCATGGAGAGCGTTACCGCGCCGGTGCCGTCATTCACGAACAGCACATGGTCCCACGTGGCGCCGCCGTCACGCGTGCGGTAGACGCCGCGCTCCTTGTTGCGGCCAAAGGGATGGCCGAGAGCAGCCACGTAGACCACGTCGGGGTTGGTCGGATGCACGACCAGCTTGCCGATGGCGCCCGATTCCGGCAGCCCGAGGTAGCGCCAGGTCGCGCCGCCATCTGTGGATTTCCACACGCCGCGCCCCACCGAACTGTTGCCGCGGATGGAGGCAGAACCGGTGCCGACATAGATAATGCGCGGGTCGCTGTCGGCCACGTCGATGGCGCCGATGTTGCCAACGTCCAGGAAACCGTCGGTGACGTTTGTCCAGTGGCCGCCGGCGTCGTCGGTTTTCCACACGCCGCCGCCGGTGGTGCCCATGAAGAAGACATTGGGCTGTTCGGCGATGCCGGTGACGGCGGTGGCGCGGCCGCCGCGGAACGGCCCGACCATGCGATACGAAAGACCGGCATAGAGTGAAGGATCGACGGCAACGGGAGTGGGCGTCGGCGCCTGCGCGTGCAGCCCGGCAACTGGCAGGAGAAGCAACAGCGCGAGCCCGATACGACCAAGCATCGCGGCAGCTAACCGATTGGCGGAGCGGCTTGAATGGAGCATGCGCTGTTGTGGCGCTGCCGCCCGCTTTGCGCAAGTGGGCCCGGCGCAGCCCCGTTCACGACGCGCTCAGTGCCGCCGCCCGCGCCTTGAGTTCGTCGAGCCGGGCCAGCAGCGCGTCCACGGCCGTGATTGCCTGGCTTGTCGGCCGGGCATCGGCCTGTTGCAGCAGCTTCAGCATATAGGCCAGCTTTTCCTGCAGGCTGACGATGGTTTCCCGTTCGGGCGGCACGGCGGTGATGCTGCCGTAGCTGGTATCGGGATTGGCCGCTTCGCCCTCGCCGCGCAGGCGTAGCAAGGCCTCGCGCTGGGTAGCGGGGGCACGCGCCAACCGTTGGTCAACTCTGTCACGCAAAGCCTGGGCCGCCGCGCTGGCGTTCAACAGTTGCAGGCTATACCGGGCCTGCAGCGCAAGATCCTCTGTGGTCACGCGCACGCGCGGATCAAGCCTCACAGGCAGTGGCGCCTCGCGCGTCACCCCATCAGCCGTGACCCGCACGCGATATTGGCCCGGAAGCACATATGGCCCGGCGGGATCGCTTGGCGTGTTGCGGAAGGTCGCCGCAATATCATAACCACGCCGCACGCCCTTGGGCGGTTCATGGCGCAGGTCCCACACGAAGCGGTGATGGCCGGGTGTCGTTGCCAGGCGCTGCGGCGGCCGGATCCAGTAGGTTGGATGCGGCAGCGTGGCCGGATCCAGCATCTCCACCTTGTCGGCACTGGAAAATAGGCGCACCCGTGTCCCCTGGCTGTCGAGGATCTCGAGCGTGACGGCAGCGGCGTTGGTGGGCAGGAAATAATCCAGCGCCGCGCCATCAGGCGGATTTTCGCCCGTCGGTTCTTCCGGCGGCAGCGGCGTGTCGTGGAACATGTTCGAACGGACACGCGTCGCCAATGCGGGCGTGAACAGATGCAGGCCCTTGGCGTTCCTTGTGGCGGCCTGTTCCCGCAGGATCGACATATTGTCCATCACCCAGATCGACCGACCGTGGGTACCGATGACGAGATCATCATCGTGGACGACAAGATCGCGAATGGACGTCGCTGGCATGTTCATGCGCAACGCCTGCCAGTTGGCGCCATCGTCGATGGAGAAATACACGGCGCGTTCCGTGCCCGCGAACAGCAGGCCGGGCTGCTTCGGATCCTCGCGGACGACGTTCACCGGGCCATCGTCGGGCAGGCCAATCACGACACGCGTCCAGCTGCGGCCACCGTCGTGGGTGCGCCAGATGTGCGGACGCATGTCGTCGAGCCGGATGGCGTTGACGGCCGCATAGGCCGTGTCATTGCTGAAATGCCCGGCATCGAGAGCGGCGAGCTTGTCCCAGGCGCGCAGCGGCGGCGGCGTCACGTTTGTCCAGTTGCGCCCTGCGTCCCGCGTGATGTGGATCAGGCCATCATCGGTGCCGGCCCAGATGATGCTCGCCTCGCGCGGCGATGGCGCCAGGGCATAGATCACCCCCAGCCGGTCCATCGTCGCCAGCTGCGGCTCACGGAAATCGCCGATGCTCGCTGGCACGTCCGGCCGTTCACGGGACAGGTCTGGGCTGATGATCTCCCAGCTTTCGCCGCCGTTCAGGGTCTTCCACAGCACATTGGTGGCAAACAGCAACGCCTTGGGATCGGCGGGATGGAACATCAACGGCATGGACCGCTTGATCCGGTACTTGCCGGATCGCAGCGCTTCCGGGGCGATGTTGCGGGTCTGCCCTGTCCGCCGATCGAACCGCACGACGCGGCCGCCATAGATCAGATCGGGGTTCAGTGGATCGGGCGCCACAAAGCTATATTCGTCGGCGCCCACCCCCATCCAGTCGCGGAAGGAGATCTGGCCGCCGTTGCCGCGGCTGGCGATGCCGATGGCGCCGCTTTCCTGCTGGCCGCCATAGATCCAGTAGGGAAACTGCTTGTCGGTGGAGACATGATAGAGCTGCGCGGTGGGCTGATTGTACCAGCTGCTCCAGGTGCGGCCACCATTCACGGAGATGGTGGCGCCCTGGTCGGCGGTGTAGATCATGATGTCTGGCGCTTTCGGATTGATCCACATGCGCTGATAATCATCGCCGCCGGGCGCGCCCTTGTGCGATGTCCAGTTCTTGCCGCCATCCTCTGATCGATAGGCGGCGGTGTTGGCGAGGAAGACGAGATTTTCATTCGTGGGGTGCACGATGATTTCGCCATAGCCGCCGTCCGGCCCCCAGATGCGCCGGTCGGTGCTGACCAGCGCCCAGTGTTCACCGCAGTCTTCAGAACGATAGATGCCGCCGTCCTTCACGGCGTTGATCACGGCATAGACGCGGTTCGAATTGCTCGGCGCGACGCCAACACCGGTGAGGCCCAGGCCCTGTGCTGCGCCCGGCAGCCCGCCGGAGAGTTTGCGCCAGCTCGAACCGCCGTCGGTCGACTTGTAGATGCCGCTGTTCGGCCCGGAAAAGCGCGCATTTTCCCACGGGCCCTCCCGATGCTCCCACATATTGGCGTAGAGGATGTTGGGGTTGTTGGGGTCGAACTCGATGCGGCTCGCGCCGGTGTTGGCGTTCACGTACAGGATCTTTTCCCACGTCGCGCCGCCATCACGGCTGCGAAACACCCCGCGTTCGCTGTTCGCACCATAGGGCCGGCCCATGCCGGCGACATAAACGGTGCCCGGATCGGTGGGATGCACGATGATGCGGCCCACCTGGCTCACGTCTTTCAGGCCGATATGCGCCCAGCTCTTGCCGCCATCCACAGACTTGAAGATGCCATCGCCCGTGCTGAGATCGGGGCGATGCAGGCCTTCGCCGGTGCCGACATAGATGGCATCCGGATGCGAGGGGGACACGGCGATGTCGCCCACGGAACCGGTTGACGCCGCATCGAAGATCGGGCGCCAGGTGCGTCCGTAATCATCCGTCTTCCAGACGCCGCCATTGTTGACGCCCACGAAGAAGACATTGGGCCGGCTGGGGATCCCGACGGCGCCCACCGTGCGCCCGGCGCGAAACGGGCCGACAAGGCGATAGCGCAAGGATTGATAAGCTTCTGAACTCTGGGCAGCGCTGGCGCCGGGCACGGCTTGCGCCTGACCAGCGTCTGCGGTGAACAGGCTGATCGTCAGGGCGACGCCAAGAGTGCGTATCACCGGCAGCAGCGGCATGTTGTTGTCCCCAAGTCAGTTATTTTCTGCAGCATGCCAGCAGGCAGCGAAAACGCAACGCGTCTATCCGTCAGCCATGATAAGTTCGGGCGCGCCGGCAGATCAGCAGCGCAGCGCGATGCCATCAATCTCGATCCGGTAGCCGTGATGCAGCACCGGTACGGGAACGACTGTTCGGGCCGGCCGATGTTCGCCCATGGCTTGCGCATAGAGCGCGTTGAAAACCGGCCAATCGGCGATATCCGTCACATAGACCGTGACCTTGACGATGGCCTGGCGCGATGTGCCGGCCGCCGCCAGCGCGGCAAACAGATTGGCCAGCGCCTGGTTCGCCTGTGTGGCGAAATCGGCCTCTGGCGCGTGGGTGCCACAGGAGCGAACCGGCAATTGGCCCGAGATGAACACGAAGCCACCGGCAGTGACCGCGTGGGAATAATGGCCGCCGGGCGGCGCGGCATCAGCCGGATTCACGCAGCGGATTTGCGGTTCACCAGCCACTGAATCGCTCCCAAGTGTCGACGATGGCGGGTGACCCTGCCACCACTTCATAGCAGCCATGCTGGGCAGCCGTGGCGCAGGCGTGATTGGGCAGGATGCGCAGGCGATCACCAACGCTGAACGCCGGCAGGCCGGTGGTGGCGCCCGGCCGCACGCCGATCACGCCATGTTCCTGGTTGGCCTGCAACATGATCAGATCGCCCAGCACCTGGCCATCAAGGCTGCACACCAGGCCATAGCCCTGATCGATGGCCTGGCCCGCCGTGCCGCGATCGCGGGACAGCGCCATCCAGCCGGCATCGACAATTACCAGGCCGCGTTCGGGATAGGTGCCGATCACCGTGGTCAACACCGACAGGGCGATGTCTTCAAGCGGGCAGACGCCAACGCCGTGCATCACCAGATCGCCGAACATGAACACGCCGGCGCGGAATTCGGTGACGCCATCCAGATTGCGCACGGCATTGCCGGTGGGCGTCGATCCGATGCTGACGATGCGGCAGGCGTGGCCGGCCTGTTCCAGCAGCCGCGCGGCCGTGGCGGCGCGGGCGGCTTCCTGATCAGCGAAATGCGCCAGCTCGTGCGGATGAGACAGGGCGTAGGAGCCGCCGGCATGGGTCATCACGCCGGCAAAATTTGGTCCCAGCGCAGCGGCGATGGCGATGAGGGCCGTGCCATCATCAAAGGCGACGCCAGCGCGGTGGCCATCAACATCCAGCTCGATCAGGGTCGGCAATTCGCCGCCAGGCGCAGCCGCACAGATCGCAGCAGCCATGGCGACATTGTCGGTGACGACGGTGAGGTTGATGCCCTGTTCGCGCAGCGCCTGCACCGGCGCGATCTTCTGCGGGGACAGGCCGACAGCGTAGAGAATATCAGTGAAGCCAGCCGCGCCGAACAGCTCCGCCTCCTTCAGAGTGGAAACGGTGATGGGGTGGCGGGCGC
>JAIXQM010000149.1 GCA_027485735.1 Sphingomonadales bacterium
GCCTTCCAACGCATGGCGGTGATCACGCGGGTGTGGCCGCTGGGATGATCGAAGAAGATCACCTCCTCCCACGGGCCGGGTTCGATCTTGCGATATTGCGACAGCTTCATCGCAATGCGGGCAAAGCCATCGGGCGCGCGGGCGGCATTGAGGCCGAAAACATCGGCTTCCTGTTCCTGCACGCGGATCATTGTGTTGGTGATCGGCGTGCCCAGAAAAAACACAAGGCTGATCACGATGGTCAGCGCCGGCAGCACGCCGGGATCGGCCATGCCCTCGATCCCCCAGCGCCCGCCAAAGCGCGCCAGCAGCCACGGCGTACCCACCGCCACCAGCGCCAGGCTGACCGCGATGAGCAGCGCAACGGTGATGATCAGTTTCCACATGTGATTGAGCACATAATGGCCCAGCTCATGCGCCATCACCGAGCGGATCTCGTGAATGTCCTGCTTCATCAGATTGTCGTTCAGCGCGATGCGGGTGGTGCCGAACAGGCCTTTGACATTGGCGGAGATGCGATCCGATTGGCGGCTGGCATCAACCAGATAGACATTGTCGGCCGGCACGCCATTGGCACGCGCCAGCTTGAGCACCTCGGTCTTCACCGGGCCATCGGGCAGCGGTGTGTAGTCATTGAACAAAGGATCAAGATAGACCGGCGCCAGCGTGATCGTGACCATCATCACCCCGATGGTCAGGCCGGCGCCGCCCAGCCACCAATTGCGCGGGAAACGGCGAATGGCTGCGTGCACGCCCATCCACAGCAGCGCCGCCAGCAGCGTATCGACCGCAATGAAGATCAGCTGCTCGCCGCCCCATTCGGCAAAGCCTTGATTCGACAGGCCATAGGCATGTTCGCGGAAGAAGTCGGTGTAGAGGACATAGGGCGCGGTGATGATGGTGATCAGCAGCAGATAGGGCACGGCAAACAGGAAAGCGGCGAGCAACGGACCCGCCTTGCTGCGCGCCCAGCGCGACAGCCGCGCCGCCCAGCCCAGGCGCAAGACGATCAGATTGGCCACCAGTGTGACGAGAAATTCCGCCAGGATCAGCCAGTAGCCACCCTCGAAATAGGCATCGGATTTCGCCCGCGCCGCGCCCTTCAGGGTCGCCATATAGGCCTGTGTGGCCAGTTCCGGATCAAATGCCATGGTGTCTCCTGTTGGCGTCTGTATTGCATGAACAATACAGATAGACAAGCTTGTGCCGCGGCCACACCGCTGACCCGCCGCTTTTGCACAGCTTGCCGCACCCCGCAGCCATGCCACCATCACCCCATGCTCAGCCGCGCCGACGATTATCCCATCCACCAGACGCCGGAGCCGATCGCGGTTTCGGGGACGGACCGCAATTTCTACGATCGCTATTTCTTCAGTGCACAAAGCCCTGATGGCGGCGCGGTGGTGGGCGTGGCGATGGGCATCTACCCGCACCTCAACATCATCGATTGCGCGGTTTCGGTGTTGGCGGGCGGCCAGC
This sequence comes from Sphingomonadales bacterium, assembly GCA_027485735.1. Taxonomy (GTDB): domain Bacteria; phylum Pseudomonadota; class Alphaproteobacteria; order Sphingomonadales; family Sphingomonadaceae; genus Sandarakinorhabdus. The sequence continues at coordinate 1,480 of JAIXQM010000149.1, forward strand.
AGCACAGCCTGTTCGCCAGCCGCATCCTCCACGGCGAGCGCATGGATCTGCGTATTGGCCCGGTCTCGCTGGAGGTGGTGGAGCCGCTGCACAAACTTCGGTTGGCCTTCGCGCCGAACGAGACGGGCATTGCTGGCGAACTGGTCTTCACCGGCCGCGCCGCGCCGATTCTGGAACCGCGTTTCATCCGCCGCATCGGCACCCGCACCATCATGGACGTGACGCGCATGACGCAAGGCGGCCAGTGGAGCGGGCGGATCAGCGTCGCTGGGGTGGCGCATGATCTCACCGGCTGGCGCGGCACGCGGGATCGCAGCTGGGGTGTGCGCCCGATTGGCGCGGCCGATCCGCAGTCGCCGCAGCCCGCCACGCCGCCGCAATTCTTCTGGCTGTGGACGCCCACGGCCTTCGATGATTGGCACCTGTTCTTCCATTCGAACGACGATGAACATGGCCGGCCGTGGAACCGCGCCGGCGTACTGGTGCGCCTGAAGGATGGCGCCGAATTCCCGCTGGAAGACCCGCGCATGGCGCTGGCCTTCCGCCCCGGCAGCCGCCACGCCGGTGCCGCCCGGCTGGAAGCGCGTCTGCAGGATGGCCGCCCGGTGACGGTGGATTTCCGTATCGGCGACAATTTCATGATGCGCGGCATTGGCTATGGCCACCCGGTGCGCGGCCATGGGATGTTCCAGGGGCCGGACGTCGTTGCGCACGAGGTGTTCGATCTGGCCGGCATCGATCCGGCCAACCCGATGAATGCGCATGTGCAGGGTTTGAGCGAGGCCAGCCTCTCCATCGGCGGCGCGGCCCCGCTGATGGGGCGCGGCCTGTTCGAGCAACTCGCGATCGGGCCACACGCACCGTCGGGTTTCAAGGACCTGTTCGACCTTGCCGGCTGAACATCTCGTCCGCTTCCTGTCGACACGCTGGGGGGATACGGTCAGCATCACCGGCCTGAAGCGTTTCCACGGCGGCTCGGCGCGGCAGACCTATCGCTTTGATGCCACGGGCGCATCGGGCCGGTGCGAAGCGCTGGTGCTGCGCCGCGATCCGCCGTCGAGCCTGATCGAGACCGACCGGCTGGCCGAATATCGCGCCATCCAGTGTTTTGCCGGGACCGATGTGCCAGTGCCCGAACCCGTGTTCTGCGACGAAGGCCCGGAAAGCTTTGGTTCGCCCGGCTTTCTCATGCGCGAAGTGCCAGGCGGTGCAGCGGCTGGCCTGCTTGAACCCGAACCTTATGGCGAGCACGCGGCCGCCATCGGTCGGCAATTCTTCACCGCACTGGGCCGCATCCACGCCGAGGATCCGGGCAAGGCGGGATTGTCCGCCATGGCGCCGGCTGATGCCGCATCGGCGCGGCTGGCGCACTGGAAAGCGGCCTTTGACGCCGATGTTTTCCGCCCGGAACCGCTGCTCGACGCCGCCTTCCGCTGGCTGGCCGCCAATCTGCCGCCGCCGCCGGAACGCATCAGCATCGTGCACGGCGATTACCGCTCCGGCAACTTCCTGCATGACGGGGCTGGCAGGCTGCTGGCCGTGCTGGATTGGGAAATGGTCCACCCCGGCGATGCGCACGAGGATCTGGCCTGGGCCTGCGATCCCTTGTGGTCGAACTTCTCCGGCCGGCCCGCCGCCACGCTGCCGCTGGCCGAAGCCATTGCGACATGGGAAGCCGCCTCCGGCCTGAGGCTGAACCCGGCAAGCTGGCGCTGGTGGCGGCTGTTTGCGCAGGTGCAGGGGCTGGTGATCTGGATCAGCGCCGCGCGCGAGATCATCGATGGCCGCAGCCATGATCCGGTGCTGATGTTCGCCGGCACCATCCCCTATCGCTTCCACACGCTCACCTTGGCGCAATCACTGGAGGCCGTCCTGTGAGCCTGCCTCTGCCCGCCCTGCTCGCCGCTTTGGCCAATGCCCAGGCCAATGAAGTGGCGCCCGCCCTGCAATTGCTTGGGCAGGCCGACGCGCCCGATGCCAATTATGCCGGCGGCACCGCGGCGACATCCGCCCTGATCCTGATGATCGCGGCGGCGGAAACGGCGGCGAGGCCGGCCCGCGAAGCTGCTTGCGCCGATGCTGCCCGGCCGCTCATCGGTGAAGCCGCGGATGGCCGTGATGCCCGGGAAGCGGCGCTGGGCGTATTGTTGGCACAAGGCGACAGAAATGCGCTGGCCTTGCTGAAAGCCGAAGCCGCTGCCGAATGGCAAGTGCTGGCCGGGTTGATGCTGCCGCCGCCTGTTCCCGTGGAGTAACACCAGAAACCGCTTCCCCTTGGCACCCCTTTCGCGCACCATGGGTGTATGCTTGATGCCCGAACCAACCCGCCGCTGGCCGAAGTGCGCCTGACGGATTACCGCGAGCCAGATTGGCTGGTGCCGCAGGTGGAGCTTGATTTCCGGCTGGATAATGTTCGCACCGTGGTGAAGGCCAGGCTGCATGTGCAGCGCAATGGCACCCACAATCGCCCGCTGGTGCTGGATGGCCATGCGCTGGAAACCACCGCCATCCGCATCGATGGCGTGGGCGTGGCGGCCTGGCCCAATGGCGATACACTCACCTTGCCGATCACCAGTGACAGCGTGGTGGTCGAAACCGAAGTCGTCATCTTGCCCTCGCGCAACACGCGGCTGATGGGGCTTTATGCCAGCGAGGGCCGGCTGGTGACGCAGTGCGAAGCAGAAGGCTTCCGTTCCATCACCTGGTTCCCCGATCGGCCCGATGTCTTGTCCCGCTACACAGTGCGGCTGGAGGCGGACAAGGCACAATTTCCGGTTCTGCTGTCCAATGGTGATCGCGGCGCAGCGCAGGATCTGCCCGGCGGCCGCCACGAAATCAGCTGGACCGATCCCTGGCCCAAGCCCGCCTATCTGTTCGCGCTGGTCGCCGGGCAATTGAGTGCGCTGGAAGATGAATTCACCACGGCCAGCGGCCGCCGCGTGAAGCTCGCGATCTGGACGGCGGCGGGCGATGTATCGCGCTGCGCCCATGCCATGGCGGCGCTGAAAGCCAGCATGGACTGGGATGAGCGTGTCTATGGCCGCGAATATGATCTGGATGAATTCAACATCGTGGCCGTGGCTGATTTCAATGCCGGCGCGATGGAGAACAAGGGCCTCAACATCTTCAATTCCAAATATATTCTGGCCGATACCGAAACCGCCACCGATCAGGATTTCGATGCCGTGGCCGGCGTGGTGGCGCATGAATATTTCCACAATTGGACCGGCAATCGCGTTACCTGCCGGGACTGGTTCCAGCTGTCCCTGAAGGAAGGCCTCACCGTCTTTCGCGATCAGCAGTTCAGTGCCGATCAGGGCAGCGCCGCGGTGCGCCGCATCGATGATGTGCGGGCGCTGCGGGCCGTGCAGTTCCCCGAAGATGCCGGGCCCTTGGCGCACCCGATCCGCCCCGATCATTATATCGAGATCGCCAATTTCTACACCGCGACCATCTACAACAAGGGCGCCGAGGTGATCCGCATGCTGCACACGCTGCTGGGGGCCGAAGGCTTCCGGCGCGGTGCCGATCTCTATTTTGATCGCCATGATGGCGAGGCTGTCACCTGCGAGGATTGGGTGAAGGCGATGGAAGCGGCCAACGGCGTCGAGCTGGGCCAGTTCCGGCGCTGGTATGAACAGGCCGGCACGCCGCGCGTGACTGTCGATCTGCGCCAGGCGGGTGGCCGTGTGGAGGTGACCCTGCGCCAGTCGCTTGCCTCCACGCCGGGCCAGCCACACAAGATGACCATGCACATGCCGTTCCGCCTGGCGCTGATCGGTCGCAGCAGCGGCAAGCGCATCGGCGAGGAACTGGTGGTGCAGCTGAAGGAGGCTGTCACCCACATCACCTTCGACGCGGTGGCCGAACCAGTGCTCCCCAGCCTCAACCGCGGCTTTTCGGCGCCGGTGGTGGTGGAGGCCGAGACAGCCCGCGCTGATCTCGCCTTCCTGGCCGCCCATGATGATGATCCGTTTGCGCGCTGGGAGGCGTTCCAGCGCCTGGCGCTGTCAGTGCTCTCCACCGATGATGACCCGGCCGAGTTGGTGACGGCGGTGCGTGGCACCTTGCTGGATCCCGGCCTTGATGCCGCCTTCAAGGGTGAGGCGGTGCTGCTGCCGACCGAGGCTTTCATCGGCGATGCTGCGGAAACTGTGGAGGTAGAGGCCATCCACCGCCGCCGTGATGCCGCGCGCCTGGCCATTGCCCAGGGCCTGGAAGAGCTGTGGTGGCAAACCTATGCGCAGGCCACGGCGGCGCTCAATGCCGATCCGGCGGCGCTCACCCCGGAAGCCAAGGGCGCACGCCGGCTGGCCAATGTCGCGCTGGGCTATCTGGTCACCGCCGGTTCGGAACAAGCCTTTGCGGCCGCCCGCCGCCAGTACGACACGGCCGCGACCATGACCGATCGCATGGGCGCGATGACGGCACTGGTGAACAGCCCCTCGGTTGAGCGCGAAGCCGTGCTGGCGGATTTCCACCAGCGCTTTGCCAGCAATCCCGATGTGATCGACAAATGGTTCAGCGTGCAGGCGCTGGCCAACCGGCCGGATGTGCTGGACAATGTGAAAGCATTGATCGGCCACCGCGATTTCACCATCGTCAATCCCAACCGCCTGCGCAGCCTGATCGGGGCCTTCGCGGCCAATCAACGCTGGTTCCACAATGCCGATGGCGCCGGCTATCGCCTGCTCGCCGATCAACTGATTGCGGTGGACCGGGTCAACCCGCAGAGCGCTGCCCGGCTGGCGGTGCCGCTGGGTCGCTGGCGCCGGTTCGATGCGGGCCGCAGCGCCCTGATGCGCGGCGAACTGGAACGCATCGCTGGCACTGCCGGCATGTCGAAGGACGTGCTGGAAATGGCGTCGCGGGCACTGGCATGACATACGGAGCGCCGCCGCTCCCGCTGTTTTTCCACCCCGATTACGCGCCGCCGCTGCCGCCGGGGCACCGCTTTCCGATGTCGAAATATGCGCTCCTGCTGCCGGCGCTCGCGGCGCGCGGGCAAAGGGTGGCAATGCTCGATCCTGAACTGATGCCGGTGGAATGGCTGCACGCCGTCCACGATCCGGCCTATGTCGATGCCGTGCTCTCAGCCTGCGTGCCGCCCGAAGTGGAACGCCGCATCGGCCTGCCCGTTACCCCCGCCGTTGCCCGACGCACGCGGCTGGTGGCCGGCGGCACGCACGCCGCAGCGTTGCATGCGCTCGCCCACGGCTGGGCGGCCAATGGTGCCGGTGGCAGCCATCACGCCGGGCCGGATGGCGGCGCCGGCTATTGCGTCACCAATGATCTCGCCATCGCTGCCAACCGGCTGGTGGCCGAAGGCGCCGCGCGATGCATCCTGATCGTCGATTGCGACGTGCACCAGGGCGATGGCACCGCCCGCATCATGGCCGGGCGCTGTGACATCATCACGCTCTCCATCCATGCCGAGAAGAATTTCCCGGTGCGCAAGGCGCGCTCCACCCATGATATCGGCCTGCCCGACGGCACTGGGGACGCGGATTATCTGGCGGCGCTGGAACCGGCGCTCAGCGCGCTGCTCGCCCGGCACCGGCCGCAGCTGGTGTTGCATCAGGCCGGCGTCGATCCGCACCGCGACGACCGGCTCGGAAGGCTTGCGCTGACGGATGACGGCCTCGCCGCCCGCGAGGCGCTGGTGGCGCGGCTTGCGGCGCGGGCCGGGGCAGCGCTGGCGGTCACGCTGGGCGGCGGCTATGCCATTGATCCGGCCGATGTTGCCCGCCGCCATGCGCTGGCGCTGAGTGCCAGCTGGCAGGCATGGCAGGAATCGGGGAGCACCGCTGCGAGGGATGCGGCCGCCTGAACGCGTAAGGCCGATGTGAAGATGGAAGCACCCGCGCCCGGATCAGCCGCTCCCGCCGCCACCTTGGCGACGGTGCTGATGCTGCGCGTGGCGCAAGGCGACAGCGCCGCCTTCACCCAGTTGGTGCGCCTGCTCGAACGCCCGGCACTGGCGCTGGCGTTTCGAACGCTGAACGACCGCGCCGGAGCCGAGGATGTCTGCCAGCAGGCCTTCACCCGGCTGTGGACGCATGGGCCCCGCTTTGATCCGGCGCGTGGTTCGGCTGAGGCCTGGTTCCGCCGCATCCTCGTCAATCTCTGCCTTGATCGCCGCCGCGCCATCCGCCCGGTGCAGCCATTGGATGCCGCTGCCGAACTGGCCGATCACCGCCCTGATCCCGAAGCCGCTGCCATCCGCGCCGATGGCCATGCAAGGCTGGAACTGGCGATGGCCCGCCTTAATCCGCGCCAGCGCCTGGCGCTCAGCCTGTTTCATGGCGACGGGCTCAGCATGGCCGAAATCGCCGATCAGATGGACACCACCGCCAAGGCCGTCGAGGGATTGCTCGGCCGCGCCCGTAATGAATTGCGAACCCTGATGAACGAAAGCCCACGCTCGTGACCGCCGTCCCAACCCCCGAAACCGATCTGGATGCGCTGCTTGGCCAGTGGGCCGCAGCGCCGATGGAAGGTGCGTCGGTTGATGTTGCCGCCATCCTGGCGCAGCCGCAGTTGCGCGATGCACCGCGCCGCGCGGGCGCAGTGTGGCGTCCGGCCTTGATGGCTGCCAGCCTGGCGCTGGTGGTTGCGGTTGGCGGCTGGATCGGCCTGTCTGATCGTATTGCGTCCCCCCCAACGCAGATTGCTGTTGTCTCGCCGTCGGCCGAGGCAGGAGCGGGCGAGGCAGACGCCTTTGCCCTGGTATTCACGCCGACGGCTGCCGAGGAAGACCTGATATGACCCCCAAGACGCTGCTGCTGGCGGCGCTGATCGCCGGCCCGCTGTTTACCGCCCCCGCTTTTGCCCAACCGGCGCCCCCCGCTCCTCCGGCTGCGCACCACGCTGGCCCTCACCATGGCGCTGGCTCCAAGATGGGCCAAATGGGCGCCCGCATGTTCCCTTCCATGAGCGAGGCCGGTCGCAAGACCATCCACGAAGCCATGATGGCCGGCGGCAATCGCCGTGACGACCGCCAGAAGGTGGAAGCCGCGCGCGAAAAGATGCTGGCCGCGTTGGAGGCCGAGCGTTTCGATGGCGGCGCCGTCAAGCGCGCCATGGATGAAGAGCGCAGCTTGGCCGATGCCACCCGCCAGCAGCGCCAGGCCGCCATGCTGGCTGCCTTCCAGAAGCTCAGCCCCGAAGACCGCAAGGCCTTCGTGACCGACAGCCGCGCCATGAAAACGCGGATGCAGGGCCGCATGGATGGCTGGCGCGACCGCGTTCGCCGTCTGCGTAGCGACGGTGAAGCACGCCCGATGTCGGCGCCGACCGCGCAGCCGATGGAAGGCTGATCCGCTTTCCCTGAACAGGGCGCTAGCCCTGCGAAACTCAGGCCCGCCAGCCCGTCTGGCGGGCCACTTCGTTCCAGACGAGTTCCGCCAGCCGCCGCACCACCGGGCCAGTGCTGCCACTGCCCACTGCAGTGCCGTCGATGCGCACCACCGGCAGGATCGGCGCAGTGGTGGAGGTGAGGAAAGCTTCATCGGCGGCCAGGGCTTCGGCCAGCGTGAACGGCCGTTCTTCCACCACCAGTTGCGCCGCGTGCGCCAGCCGGATCAGGCTGTCCCGCGCGATGCCGGGCAGGATCGCCGTGCCGGTGGGGTGCGTGATGATGCGGCCGTCTTTGACGATCCAGGCGTTGGTGCTGCTGCCTTCACGCACCGTCTCATCGCTCACCAGCCAGGCTTCGAATGCGCCGGCCTGTTTGGCGGCCTGCTTGGCCAGCACGTTGGGCAGCAGGCCGGTGGTCTTGATGTCAACGCGGCCCCAGCGATTGTCGGGCTGGGTGATGACGGCAATGCCGGTTTCCAGCTGACGCAGACGCTGGGCGAAATCGAAGCGCCGCACGGTCATGACGAGATTTGCCGGCGCTGCTCCCGGAAAGGCATGATCGCGCTTCGCCGTGCCGCGGCTCACCTGCATGTAGATGATGCACTCAGCATAACCATTGGCCGCAATCAGCCGCCGCGCCTGCAGGGTGAGCGGGCCATCGGCGATGTCCAGCACGATGCCCAGTTCCGCCAGATTGCGGCGCAGGCGAACGAGGTGCGGGTCCCAATCAAGGATGCGCCCGTTCATCACCGCGCACACTTCATACACGGCATCGCCGAATTGCGTGCCGCGATCCTCGATATGCAGGCTGGCGTCGGCCAGCGGCAGGATGCGCCCGTTGACATAGGCCAGTTGCGGCATGGTGTTGCGACCCCGGTGACTTGATGATGGGAAGCGTCTAGCGGCTGACGCTCCTGATTGTCGAGAGAGACACGATGACCATCCAGCTTGTCTGGTTCCGCAACGATCTGCGCCTCGCTGATCACGCCGCCCTGATCGCCGCTGCCGCACGTGGCCCGGTGGCGGCGGTGTGTGTGCTGGATGATGAGACGCCGGCAGCATGGCGCATGGGTGCAGCGCAACGTTGGTGGCTGCATCACAGCCTCGCAAGCCTGTCGCGCAGCATTGCTGAACGTGGCGGCCAGCTGATCCTGCGGCGTGGGCGGGCTGGGCCAATCGTGCAGGCGCTGGCCGCAGAGTTAGGCGCCGAAGTGCACACGCTGATCCATCATGAGCCGTGGGCTGCGGTACAAGTGGCAGAAGCGGGCGCGGTAACCGAGCATCTCGGCGTCACGCTGGCACCGCCTGAAAGCGTCTTGAGCGGCACCGGCGGGCGCTATCGCATCTTCACGCCGTGGTGGAAAAAGCTGCTCGAACAGATGCCGCCACCGCGTCCACGCCCGGTGCCGGAATTGCGCTGGGCCGATGCGAGCGCCATCGCCAGCGATGATCTTGCCAACTGGGGCCTGCTGCCGACTGCGCCGGACTGGTCGGGCGGTTTCGCGGATTGGCAGCCGGGCGAAGCCGGGGCTGCGGCGCGGCTGGCTGATTTTGCCCGCCGTGCCGCCCGTTACGACGCCGCGCGCAACCTGCCTTCAGTGGAAGGCACCTCGCGCCTGTCCCCGCATCTGGCGCTGGGCGAAGTCTCCCCAAACACCGCTTGGCACGTGATTGCCGATGCGGTGGGCGAGGCCGTTGCCGAGCCTTATTTGCGCGAACTGGGCTGGCGCGATTTTGCCGCCAACATCATCGAGCAATTCCCCGATCACGGCGACGCGCCCAACCGCGACGCCTTCAATCATTTTCCCTTCATCGATGACCCGGCGGGCCTTCATGCCTGGTGCCACGGCCAGACTGGCTATCCCATTGTCGATGCCGGCATGCGGCAATTGTGGGCCACGGGCTGGATGCACAACCGCGTGCGCATGATCACGGCCAGTTTCCTGGTGAAGCACCAGCTTATCGACTGGCGCCACGGCGAACGCTGGTTCTGGGATTGCCTGGTCGATGCTGATTACGGCAGCAACGCGCAGGGCTGGCAGTGGGTGATGGGATCGGGCGTCGACAGCTCACCCTTCAACCGCATCTTTGCGCCCGTCGGCCAGAGCGCCAAGTTCGATGCTGCCAACTATATCCGCCGCTGGGTGCCGGAACTGGCCAAACTGCCCGACGATCTGATCCACGCACCGTGGGACGCCGGGGTTGCGCTGATCCGCGCCGGCGTGAAACTGGGCCGTGATTATCCGGCGCCAATCGTCAATCACGAAGCCGCCCGCGCCCGGGCGTTGCAGGCATTTGCAGTTGCGAGGGGGCAGCCGTGAAAGCGGGTTAAGCCAGATCGAACACCAGCGCTTCCGCACCTTCGTCCGACGACAGCGCCAGTGCGGCGGTATCTTTCACCGCCAGGCCATCGCCCTGCTTCAGCGCGTGGCCGTCCACCACCAGGCTGCCGCGCGCCACCTGCACCCAGGCATGGCCACGCGACACGGGCATGCTCAGCGTGCCGCCAGGCGCCAGCACGGCGCGGGTGATGCTGGCGTCGCTGTGGATGGTGACGGCGCTTTCCGGCGCATCTGGCGCGGCCACGACGTCCAGCCGCGTTTCCCCATCCGCCACAGCTGGCAACGTCTTCTGCTCATAGCCAGGCGCAATGCCTTGGCTGTTGGGCAGCAGCCAGATCTGCAAAAGATGCACTTGGTCGGTTGGACTGGCATTGAATTCGCTGTGGCGGATGCCGGTGCCGGCGCTCATGCGCTGGGCTTCGCCGGGGCGGATCACGGCGCCGCTGCCGATGCTGTCGCGGTGTTCCAGTGCGCCATCCAGGATGTAGGTCACGATCTCCATATTGTCGTGCGGGTGCGTCGGGAACCCGCCACCGCCGGCAATGCGATCCTCGTTGATCACGCGCAGCGCCCGGAAACCCATGATCTTGGGATCATAATAGTTACCGAACGAGAAACTGTGCGTCGCCTTCAGCCAGCCATGATCGGCGCGGCCACGGTCTTCGGATTTGCGGTGCAGATAGGTGGGCATGTCAGTGTCTCCGGTTGGAGTGGTTGCAGCCGATATGGGGGCGGGCGCAAGGCCTGCCAGATGCGGCGCTGTTGCGGCAGCCATATCAAAAGGGAATGACTTCGCCCTGCCAGTCGAGCAGCAGGCCTGAGTGCGCCGGCGTGGCCTGATCGATCACGCGCAGCAGGTGGCGGGCTGATTCCTCGGGCGTGAACAGCGTCCTCACGCCCTTCTGGAACGGTTTGGACAGGTCGGAATCGACCGTGCCGGGATGCAGCGCCAGCAAAATCTGTTCCGGGCTGCGCCGCGCCTGTTCGATGGCCATGGTGTGGATCAACTGGTTGAGCGCCGCCTTGGACGCACGATAGCTGTGCCAGCCGCCGAGCCGGTTGTCGCTGATCGAGCCAACCCGGGCCGACAGCGCCGCCAACATCGTCTTGCGACCCTTCGGCATCAGCGGCAGCACGGCGCGGGCGATCAGCGCCGGGCCGATGGTATTGATGGCAAAGGCGGTGGAGAGCGCCTCGGCAGAAAGCTGGTTGTTGGCCTTTTCGGGTGCAAGTCCCGCCCCGTGCAGGACGCCGGTGGCGATGAACACCAGATCGGGCGCGACGGTGAGGGCAGCGGCGGCGCGCTCGATGCTGGCGGGATCGGTGAGGTCAACGCCGCTGCTGCGGCTCCAGCGCGTGACGCTGGCCACGGCTGGATCGGCATCAAGCAAGGCCGCAAAGGCGCCACCGATGCCACCGGTGGCGCCGACGATCAGCGCAGTGAGGCCTGGTTGGAAACTGGGGATAAGGGTCATGCCCACCGCTTAGCGCGGCAGCAGTGCGGGGTCAGAGGTCGCGTGGTCGCAGGCGCGATTGCTGCGGGCCGATCAGTCCTTTTCCATCGTGCACTGCAGCGGGTGCTGGTGCTGACGGGCGAAATCGATGACCTGGTTCACCTTGGTCTCGGCCACTTCATAGGTGAAGATGCCGCACACGCCCACGCCGCGCTGGTGCACGTGCAGCATCACCCGCGTCGCATCCTCGATGCTCATCTTGAAGAAGCGCTGCAGGGTGAGGACGACGAATTCCATCGGGGTGTAATCGTCGTTCAGCATCAGGACCTTGTACAGTGCTGGCTTGGCCGTTTTGGCGAGCGGCTTGGTGGCCAGGCCCACGCCGGTGCGGCCGCCGCCGCCACTGCCAGCGTCGCGCTCTTCATCGGTCATGCGCGGATCAAGGCCTGCCAGCATCAAGGAAGTTCCGGAGGGTAAAGGGGAGCAATCCACCCCTATATAGCAAAAAATATTCGCGAAAAAAGGGGCGCTGCCGTCACAGCCGGCCCAAGCGAAAGGGGCGAGCAACCATGCCGGCCGCTCGCCCCTTGCTGTTGCAGGCCGCCCGTCAGACAGGCGGCGCGCTTGCGTGCCAGAACTTACTTGGCAGTCCAGGCCGACTTCAGCTTGTCGGTGGCGACTGCCATCTGGTTCTGCATCGGCTCCATCACTTCGCCGGCCAGCTTGACCATCATTTCGGTCATCTTGCTGTACTGGGCGACGGCTTCGTCGAACTGGGTCTTGGCGAAATCGCTCTGCAGCTGCATCAGGTCGTTCGGGGTCTTGGCCGAGGCCAGGGTCTTCACCATGGCCGAGGTATCTTCGAACGACTTCTTCGAGGCTTCGGTCAGGTGCGCCATCAGCTGCTCGACGCCGGTGGTGGCGGCCTTGGCCGAAACCATCAGCGCATCGACGTTGGCGCGGGTCATTTCGCCCATCTCGTCCATGCTCTTCATGCTGGCTTCGACGGCTTCCTTCGACTTGGCGGTCACCTGCTCCATGGCAGCCTTGCCGTTGCTGAGTGCAGCTTCGGCCTGGGTGCTGAGCTGGGTGACGGCAGAGCGAACAGTGTCTTGGGTGGATTCAAAGGCAGTGGCCATGATCGGTTCCTTTCGTGCGGAATCAGAAGAGAGGGAAGTGGAGGTAATCGGCGGGACAGCCGCGACGGGCGCCACATCGGCAGGTTCCGGCGTGAACGGCACCCTGGCGGGGGCAGGTGCCACCACAGGTTCCGGTGCCGCGGCAGTTTCAACCACCACTTCAGCCACGGCAGGTTCCGGCGCAGAATCGATGGTCAGGGCTACAGCCTTTGGTGCAGGCGCCGCCGCAGCCGGCGCGTTTGCCTTCACCGGCGCACGCTTGGCGGCAGGTTTGGACTTGGGCGCTGAGGTCTTGGCGGTCATCTGTGTCTCCGGCTTGCTGCAATGCAACATATGCAGATGCCGCCCCGGATTCAAGAGGCCGTATGTTGCAGTGCAGCAAATTTCCGCCGGTGATGATCAGCTCCAGCTCAAACCCCTGTTATCAATGGAAAGAGTCTTGCCGCCCCGCGCGGCCGTGGCCACCAGCATCGCCGCCACGGCGCTGCGGTTGTCGCTGGCCGGGGCGCCGGCAAACACGGCGGCCACCGAATCAGGCCAGGTGCAGCCCTGCGGCACCTCCACCCCATCATGTGTGACCACCAGCGCCCGCATCCGGTTCAGATCCGCCACCAGCATGGCACAGCCGGCCACCAGCGGGGCCATGCCATCGATGGCATCGCTGGAAAATTGCCAATCAACGCTGGTGCCATCCAGCCCGGCCATCACCAGCTTGCCCAGTGGAGCGCCCGCCATGGCGTTTTCGCCGGCACCCAGCGCGAGGCGCACCAGCCGGAGCCGCCCGGTCAACCGCTGCGCGCCCGACATGATCAACTCGTTGATCTCGGCATCGGGCGTCTCATCGTCCAGCAACTCACTTGCTGTCATCACGCTGGCGATCGGCGTTGCCAGATCATGGCACAGCCAGCGCACCACCCAATGGCTCAACTCGCTCATCGCACCACCCCCGGTTCGGCGGAAAGATCCTGGACCCCGCCATCGTCTCGCATCATCAGGCCCAGCGCGATCAGGCGGCCATCGCCATCCTGCGCCAGCTCGAAGTCCAGCCGCTGCCCCGGCTGCAATTGCACCAGCCCTGCGGCATTCACCGCGGACACATGCACGAACACATCACGCGGCCCCAGATCAGGTGTGATGAAGCCATATCCCTTCTTGCCATCAAACCACTTCACTTCGCCACTGGCCATCACGCCACCTCGATGGCGATGGGCTGGAATGTGGCCGGACCGGGACCAGTGGCATGCGGCACCCACCCGGTGACCTCGCCGCCAGCGATGATCAGCCAGATCTGGCCATTCTCCGTGGCGCGAGCGGCATCGCGGGTCGACGGCGCGGTGCGGCCGTTGGGGTGGCTGTGCCAATGGCCGATCACCTGGCGGCCCTGGCCCCGCGCCGCGCGGTGCGTGGCGAGCAGCGTGGCCGGATCAATCTCGAAACTGCGCGCCGGATCGGCTGCAACATTGCGGGCGGGCACAAGGCTTTCCACCCGGCCAGCCCCATCCCTGTTCTGCCCGAGCAGCAGCCCGCACACTTCCGCTTGCGGGGAGGCGGCTGCTGCTTCCAGCAAAATCTGCCGATCCCCGCTTGATATCTGCAACTTCATGCCAACATCGCTAGGCTATGGGGGCTGAAAAGTCGATATTGATCACCTTGCCGGCCACGGCGGCCGGCCAGCGCCTGGACAAGGCGCTGGCCGAAGCCGTGCCGCTGTACAGCCGTGAGCGCCTGAAGAACCTGGTGCAGGGCGGGCGCCTGTCCGGCCTGGCTGGGGTGATCTGGGATCCGGCCACCAAGATGAAGGGCGGCGAGGCGCTCACACTGGACGTGCCCGAAGCCCGCCCATCGGATACGGTCGCTCAGGATATCCCGCTCACCATCGTTCATGAAGACGATCATCTGCTGGTGGTCGACAAGCCGGCCGGGCTGGTCGTGCATCCCGCCGCCGGCAATTATGATGGCACCATGGTCAACGCGCTGCTGCACCATTGTGCCGGGCGGCTTTCGGGCATCGGCGGGGTGGCGCGGCCGGGCATCGTCCACCGCATCGACAAGGACACATCGGGGCTGCTGGTCGTCGCCAAGACGGACAAGGCCCACGAAGGCCTCGCCGCGCAATTCGCCCGCCACGATGTCGATCGCCGCTACACCGCCGTCGTTGGTGGCGTGCCGGTGCCGCCCGCCGGCCGCATCGAAGGCGCGCTGGCGCGCAGCACGGCCAACCGCCAAAAGATGGCGATCGTGAAGGATGGCCGCGGCAAGCATGCCATCACCCATTTCCGCACCGTGGCGGCCTTTGACGGCGCAGCGCAAGTGGAATGCCGGCTGGAAACGGGCCGCACCCACCAGATCCGCGTTCACATGGCGTCCATCGGCCATGCCCTATTGGGTGATGCCGTGTACGGACGCACCCCTGGCAAGCTGGCTCCTCTGCTGAAGGATCTGGCCTTTGAGCGGCAAGCCCTGCACGCCGCGACACTGGGGTTTGTGCATCCCGTGACCCAAGAAAAGCTTTGTTTCGAAAGCCCCCTGCCAGCCGATATGGTGGCGTTGATCGGTCGCCTTGATGGGACCGGACTGGAGTGACACGATGAGTTCAAATCTTCCCGCCGTGAAGCAGACCAGCATTCCTGCCCTGGGCTCGGAAGCCGGGCTGAACCGCTATCTGGCCGAAATCCGCAAGTTCCCGCTGCTGGCGCCAGAACAGGAATATATGCTGGCCAAGCGCTGGGCCGAGCATCAGGACCCGGCGGCCGCCACCAAGCTGGTGACCAGCCACCTGCGGCTCGTGGCGCGCATCGCCATGGGTTATCGCGGCTATGGCCTGCCGGTGAACGAGCTGATTGCCGAAGGCAATATCGGCCTGATGCAGGGCGTGCGCAAATTCGATGCCGAAAAGGGCTTCCGCCTCGCCACCTATGCCATGTGGTGGATCAAGGCGGCGATTCAGGAATATATCCTGCGCAGCTGGAGCCTTGTGAAGATCGGCACGACGGCGGCCCAGAAGAAGCTGTTCTTCAACCTGCGCCGCATGAAGGGCAAGATCGGCGCGGTGGAGGATGGCGATCTGCGCCCCGAACAGGTCGAACATATCGCCACCACGCTGGGCGTGAATGAAGACGAAGTCGTCTCGATGAACCGGCGCATGGGCCATGGCGGTGACGCCAGCCTCAACACGCCGCTGCGCGAGGAAGGCGAAGGCCAGTGGCAGGATTGGCTGGCCGATGATGGCCCGCTCGCCGACGAACTGCTGGCCGACAGCGAAGAGCGTGACCAGCGCCACACGTTGCTGGTGACCGCGATGGCGAGCCTGAACGAGCGCGAGCGCGATATTCTCACCCAGCGCCGCCTGATCGACGAGCCGGAAACGCTGGAGGAGTTGAGCCAGCGGTACAGCATCAGCCGCGAGCGCGTGCGCCAGATCGAGGTGCGCGCCTTTGAAAAGCTCGCCAAGGCGATGCAGGAAGCCGCGGCCGAACAGCGCTTGCTGCCGGAACAAGTCTGAGCGCCTGTTTGGCCGTGCGGCGGGCCGGCCTAGCGGCGCTTTTCCGCCGCCCCGGCGTCGCATCCTTGCCTCGATGCGCAAGACATCGCGGCTGCGGCTGCTCCTTGTGGTGACGAAAAATCGCTCGCTATCCCAACCCTTCGCACGCCCAAACAAGCGCTAACACATTGACGACCGCGCCCGACTGGCGGCAGATGCAGCCATGATCGGGCGCGCCATCGGATTTCTTGTCAGCTGGTTCTTCCGGGTGCTCGGGGCTGTTTTCGTGCTCAGCCTGATCTGGGTTATTGCCTATCGCTTCCTGCCGCCGCCAATGACCTGGCTGATGGCGCGCGATTCCGTGGATGGCCGCAAGGTGCAATATACGTGGGTGCCCCTCACCGCCATGTCACGCAGCCTGCCGCGCGCCGTGATCGGGGCGGAAGATGCCAATTTCTGCTATCACCACGGCATTGATTTCGAAGCCGTAAAGGCGGCGGCGCAGGCCAATTACCAGGGCCGCAAGCTGCGCGGCGGTTCCACCATCAGCCAGCAGACTGCCAAGAACGCCTTCCTGTGGCCGGGCCGATCCTATGTGCGGAAGGGCCTGGAAGCGTATTTCACCGGCCTCATCGAGATTTTCTGGGGCAAGCCGCGCATCATGGAAGTCTATCTCAACATCGTCGAGATGGGCCCGGGCATCTACGGGATGCCGGCGGCCTCGAAACATTATTTCGGCACCACCGTCGATCGCCTGAGCCCCAAGCAGGCGGCTCGGCTGACCGCCATCCTGCCGCAGCCGATCAAGCGCAGCGTGGCCAAGCCATCAAAGTCCGTGCGCCGCTACGCCCGCCGTATCGAACGGCGGGTGAAGGTGGTGCGCGACGAGGGGATTGATACCTGCCTGTGGAAGTGACGGGCGGCTTCAGTCCGGCACCACCAGATATTTCTGTCCCGTTGCGCGGCGATACCAGCCGGCCACGGCTGCGGGTTCCAGCATCCCGGCCAGACTGACCTTGTGGCTGTAATGGCTGGCAAAGGTCGTGGTCAGTTCATCGGCAACGCGTTGCTTCAGACGGGCATAGGTGCCCGGCCCAAAGGTGCGCATGCGCGGGAACAGCAGCCAGCCGCCCACTGCCCAGGCCATGCCGAAACCACGCCCGAACGTCGTCGGCGCCATGTCGAGCCCGCCATAGATATAGACCTGCTTCAGCACTTCCGAGCCATAGCGGCTGTAGCCACCGGCGCGCGCGTTGATCGCCGCTTCCATCGCGGTGAGAATCTGCCCGGCCAGTTGCCCGCCGCCGATGGCATCAAAGGCCAGGGTTGCACCGGTTTCGGTGCAGGCCGCCACCAGTTGCGCCATGAAATCGGGCGCGGTGGAGTCGATCACGTGGGTGGCACCGATGCCCTTCAGGATCGCCACCTGTTCCGCCGAGCGCACGATGTTGACCAGCGACACGCCATCGGCCTTGCAGATCTTCACCAGCATCTGGCCGAGGTTGGACGCAGCGGCGGTGTGGATGATGGCACTGTGGCCTTCGGCGCGCATCGTCTCGACAAAACCCAGCGCGGTGAGCGGGTTGACGAAGCAGGAGGCGCCCTGTTCAGCCGTCGCGCCGTCGGGCAGCAGCAATGCTTCCTCGGCCTTCACCACGCGATAATCCGCGTACGTCGCGCCGCCGATGATGGCGACCTTGCGGCCCAGCAGATGCTCCGCGCCTTCGCCAGCGGCGACCACGGTGCCGGCGCCTTCATTGCCGCACGGCATCGCCTGATCGGCCCGCGCCGCCATCGCTCGCATCAGCGCCGGTGGCACGCTGGCCCGGATGGCGCCCGGCTCGCCGCGCGCCGTCGTCATGTCGGCGGCGCCGGTGAGCAGGCCGATATCCGACGGATTGATCGGCGCGGCTTCGATGCGGATCTTGATCTCGCCAGCCCCAGCCTCAGGTTCCGGCACGTCGGCCAGCGCGAGGATGAGTTCACCGGCAGAGGTGATGGTCGATTGGATCTGGCGCATGGGACTTTGGTCCTTCGGTTGAAATCAGAAATCCGGCAACTTGAAGCCCGGCGGCAGTTGCATGCCGGCGGTCAGCTTGCCCATCTCGGCGCTGCCGGCCTGATCGGCCTTGGTCTTGGCGTCGTTGAAGGCCGCGACGATCAGGTCTTCCAACATTTCCTTGCTGTCTGCATTCAGCAGCGACGGGTCGATGGTCAGGCCGCGCACGGCGCCGCGGGCGGTGGCGCGCACTGTCACCAGGCCCCCACCAGATGCGCCTTCAACCTCGATATTGTCGAGCTCGGCCTGGGCGCGGGCCATCTGCTCCTGCACGTTGCGGGCGGCGTTCATCAGTTCTTCAAGGCTGGGCATGGTTCTTCTCAGGCCGTTTGTTTGAGGGGGGAAAGTTCGGCGTCGGGAAAGGCCGCCATCAACGCGGCCACGGTGGGATCGGCGCGCATCTGGGCTTCCAGCGCGGCCAGGCGGGCAAGCTCGGTTTCGCGCAATGTGGGTTGGCCGCCTTCTGTCTGCCATTCAATCTGCCATTTCTGGCCGGTCCATTCCTCCAGGCTGCGCGCGATCGCCAGCGGCACGTCCTTGGGCAGGCCGGCAGCGGCCAGCGCCAGCCGGGGTGGGGCCCAGCTTAGCAGCCGCACATCGTCGGTCAGGTAATGCGCCAGCCGCGCCTCGCTCTGGCGGCGGAACAGCGCCACCATCGCTTCGAAACTGTCCGGCATTTCGCCAGCCGGCGGCGCGCTGACAGGCGGTGCGGCGGGCAGTGCAGCGGCGGGTGCACCCGATGGGGCAGGGGCTGGAGCAGATGGGGCGGTGATCGTCGCGCCCTGCTGTTGCAACTGTTTCACCAGCGCGCCGGGATCGGGCAGATCGGCGGCATGGCACAGTCGCAGCAGCGCCATTTCGGCGGCCTGCAGCGGCACTGGCGCCGCCTGCACTTCCTCCAGGCCTTTCAATAGCATCTGCCACAGCATCGACAGTCGCGGGAAGGTGAGCGCCTGCGCCCAGCCATCCAGCGCCGCCTGCTCCTCGGCCGAGAGCAGCGGATCCCGGCGCGGGGCGAGGCGTTGGCGGGTGATGCCGTGGACCAGCCCCAAGAGCTCGCGCATCAGCTGCGCCGGGTCTTGCCCAAGATCATATTGGCGGGCGACGGCGGCCATCACCTCGCCCACCCGGCCTTCCAGCACATGGCCGAACAGGGCGCGCACGGCGCCGCGATCGGCCAGGCCCAGCATGTCGCGGACGGCATCTGCCGTGATCGTCTCGCCGCTGTGAGCGATGGCCTGATCAAGGATGGAAAGACCATCGCGCACGCTGCCCTCGGCGGCGCGGGCCACCAGCGCCAGCGCATCAGTTTCAAACTGCACCTGCTCCTGTTCGAGGATGCGGGCGAAATGGTCGGCCAACATCTCGGCCGGCACGCGCTTCAGATCGAACCGCTGGCAACGCGACAGGATCGTGGCCGGCACCTTGTTCACCTCGGTGGTGGCCATGATGAACTTCACGCCCGGCGGCGGTTCTTCCAGCGTTTTCAACAACGCGTTGAACGCCGCCTTCGACAGCATGTGGACTTCGTCGATAATGTGGATCTTGTAACGGGCCGATACGGCGGCATAGCGCACGCCCTCGATGATCTCGCGCACATCATCGACACCGGTGTTGGACGCGGCGTCCATTTCCACAACGTCCATATGGCGGCCGGCCGCGATGGCAACGCAGGGCTCGCACGCCCCGCACGGGTTGATCGTCGGGCCGCCGTTGCCATCAGGCCCGATGCAGTTCAGTGCTTTCGCAATGATGCGCGCAGTGGAGGTCTTGCCCACCCCGCGCACGCCGGTCAGCAGCCAGGCCTGCGCCAGCCTGCCACGCGCGATGGCGTTGCCCAACGTCTGCACCATCGCCGCTTGCCCGAGCAGCGAATCAAAGGTCGCCGGGCGATATTTGCGTGCCAGCACACGGTAAGCGGGTGCGGGCACTGCGGCCGGCAGTTCAAGGCCCGGAAAGGCGATATCGGATTCGTCTGACATGTTGCCCTGTTCTAGCCGGGCCGGGCTGGCGCGTCACGCAGGCTTTGAAGCTGGGCTTGCACTTCGGCGTCACAGCCGCCATATGCGCCGTGGGAGCCGGGCGGACAGGCCGCTCGCCAACCCGGTCAGGTCCGGAAGGAAGCAGCCGCAACGATTCCGGTCTGGGTCGTTCCCGGCTCCCACCCCATCAGCGTACAGGAACGAGAATCGGCGTTTGCGCCGTGTTTGGCCCGGCCTGGCGCGGCGGCGCGACCAGCGCTTCGGCGGCGATCTTCGCCTTCTCCTCAGGCGTCAGCGGCGGCAGGCGCGGTAGATCCGGCAGATCATAAGCCGTCATCATCTGGCCGGAACAACTGTAGCTGGCGCCGCCTTTCAGTTCGCCCGGCTTGAACGCTGCCTGCAGCGCCGGCTGGCTGGCCAACGCGGCTTTCGCCTCATCCGGGTGCCAGCTCCACGGCATGCCGAAATAGAAGGGGCCGCCATCGGCGCGTTTGGCAGCGATATAGGGCGTGACGTCACCGAAATAGACCACTTCGCCGGCATTCACGCGCAAGGTGACACTGTTGTAGCAGAAGCTGTTCATCACCATGCCGCCCGGGCCGGGCGCGGCGCCATAGAGCACGTAATCGCCGGCCGAAACCAGCATCAGCCGATATTCCAGCGCCGCCTTGCGATCCTTGGAACTGGCCTGGATCCAGTAGGTGTTGGTGTCGCCGTTCTTCTTGGCATCCTTGGGCCGGGCGATCATGTCGTGCCGGGCTGGATCATAACGGGCAAAGGCAATGGTGCCGGATTTGCCCGCGCTCCAGCCATCGGGGCGGCGGAAGGCGACCAACAGCGCGCCCTGGTGCGGCGCCATGGTGACCGGCAACTCCAGCGGCGTCGGCTTGGTGACAGACAATTGCGCGGCGGCCGGTGTGGCGAGAAGCGCGGCGAGGAGAATGGGCGTCAGGCGCATCGGGCGGGGCCTCGTGTTCAGGGCTTGGGCGGCGGCGCGGCCGCCAGCGCAGGCGTCACGGCGAAATCATTGTTCCAGCGCGTTACCGATTTGCCGTCGGGATTCTCGACGCCCAGCATGCGGTTGAACCAGGCTTCGCGTTCAGGATCGGGCATCGTGAGGAACAATTTTTCCTGCGCGTCCGTCACTTCCACCACGCGCCAGCCGCGATACATCAGGCATGAACGGCGATTGGCGCGGCGGGTTTCGCCATCGGCAATGGCGCCCGCGATCAACCCGCCCAACAGGCCGCCGGCAGCGGCAGCGGCGGGCGAGATGATGGCCGGATTATACACCACCACCGGCGATCCACCTGGCGTGCGGCTGCCGCGGGCGATCAGGCGGCATTCCTGCCAATCCTTGTCATAATCAGCGCGGGTGGCGCCGGGCTTGTTGTAATAGCGGCTGTCCTTCAGATCGCGGGCGCTGTCCTTGGCGATCTCTTCCGGGGTGTCAGCGCTGGCCGGAACCGGGGTATCGGTGGTGGCGGGCGGGGCAACAGCAGGCGGGGCAGGATCTGCCGCCTGCAACAGCAGCGCGACAAGCAAGGCAGGCATCAATCAGCTCCCCAGTTTGTTCTTCGGGGCAATTTGCCAGCCTTACCGGCTGTTGTCGACCACACTGCGCGGCATCCGTACGTCCAAACTGTGGATATCCGCCGTCAATTTCACCTGGCAGGCGAGCCGGCTCTGGCGGTTGGCGCCAGCGGCGAAATCCAGCATGTCTTCCTCTTCTTCGATGGGCGCCGGCAGTTTTTCGACATCGCCGCCGACCAGATAGACATGGCAGGTGGAACAGGCCATCGCGCCTTCGCAGGTGCCTTCCAGCGGCATGCCATGCGCCTGCGCCACATCAAGCAGGCGATCGCCTGGTTTGCTTTCGGCGATGGCTTCCTGTGAGCCATCGGCGGAGATGAAGCGGATGCGGGCCATGCGCTTATAGTGGCGCGATCAGGCCAATTCTTCAAGCTGGCGCTGCACTGCAGCATTTATCAGGGTGGCCGCAGTGTCGATCTGTGCCGTGGTCGTGAAACGGCCAAAGCCCAGCCGCAGCGATGCCTTGGCGGTGGGTTCGGGCAGGCCCAGCGCGGTGAGCACATGGCTGGCCCGCCCGGTGACGGCCGCGCAGGCCGAACCGGAACTGATGGCCAGCCCGGGGAGTTGCTGGATCAACGGCATCACCAGGCCCGGGAATGACAGATTGAGATTGCCCGGCCAGCGCCGATTAAGGTCGCCATTGATGCGATGCAGCACGCTCAGGCCCGCCAGCAAGCGCTCGCGCAGTTGCAGGGCGTGGGCATGATCGGCGGCCATCCGCTCACCGGCGATGCGCGCCGCTTCGCCCAATCCGGCGATCAGCGCGGTGGGCAATGTGCCCGAACGGCCATCTTCCTGCCCGCCGCCGTGCAGCAGCGGCGTGATGACGGTGAATGGCCGGCGGTAGAGCGCGCCAACGCCCTTGGGCCCGTAAATCTTGTGCGCGGTGATGCTCATCAGGTCGATGCCCATGGCCTCGACATCCAGCGGCGCCTTGCCGAAGCCTTGCGCCGCATCGACATGGAACACCGCGCCCACGCCGTGGGCCAAGGCAGCAATAGCGGCCAGATCCTGCACCACGCCGATCTCGTTGTTCACCGCCATCACCGAAACCAGCGCCACATCCTCGCCCAGCGCGCGCTCAAGATCGCCCATATCCACCAGGCCATGGCTGCGCACCGGCACGATGGTGAGCATCGCGCCGATGCTGGCCAGATACTGGGCGGTTTCCAGCACGCTGCTGTGCTCGGTGGCCAGCGTCACGATCCGCCGCCGTGTCTGCCCCGGCGCGGTGAGCAGGCCCTTCAGCGCCCAATTGTTGCTTTCGGTGGCGCCGCTGGTGAAAGCGATGCTTTCCGCCGGCGCGTTGATCAGCTGGGCGACCTGTTCGCGCGCCCGTTCAACTGCTGCCTTGGCCTTGTAACCCCACAGATGCGCGCTGTGCGGATTGCCGAAGCCGTCCACCCCCCACGGTTCCATCGCATCGGCTACGGCCGGATCGAGCGGCGTTGTCGCGCCATAATCGAGGTAGATCGGCATGCTCATGCCGCGCCCTTTCGGCCCAACCGGGCGGCCATGGCAAGCCAGGCGGCGGCAAATGCGTCAATCTCGTCATCCGTCGTCGCCGGCGAGAGGCTGACACGAATGGCTTCCCCCGCCGCCGCACCCAGCCCCATCGCGGCGAGCACATGGCTGGCCTTGACCTTGCCCGACGAACAGGCCGCGCCAGCCGAGACCATATAGCCCTCCAGATCGAGCATCATCACCTGCGTGGATGCCGCGACGCCGGGCAGGCCGATGCTGCTGATGTTGGGCAGGCGCGGCGCGGCTTCGCCATGGATGGTCGCGCCGCCGGCTTTCAATCGTGTTTCCAGCGCGATGCGGCGGGCAGCAACCGCGTTCCAGTCGTGCATCTCGGCCACGGCCGCGGCAAAGCCCGCGATGCCGGGCAGATTGGGTGTGCCGCCACGATGCCCACGCTCCTGCCCGCCGCCGCGCTGGATGGCGATCAGGCTTTCGGGATCACGCACGATCAACGCGCCAACACCGGGAGGGCCGCCCAGCTTGTGGGCCGAAAGCGCCACGAAATCCGCATCAGGCAGCGCCATCTTGCCCGCCGCTTGCACCGCATCCACCAGCAGCAGGCTTCTCGTTTCTCGCACCAGCGCCGCCACCTCGGCCAGCGGCTGGATCACGCCCGTCTCGTTGTTCGCCGCCTGCACCACCACCAGTGCCTGGCCATCCTCCAATGCAGCCGCCAGCGCCGCCAGATTGATCAGGCCGTCGCCGTCCACCGGCAGAACCTGTGCATCATCGCGCGCCTGCAGCACCGCGCTGTGCTCGGTCGCGCCCACCAGCAAGCGCGGGCGTGTCGGCCCCGCCAGCCGCGCGCCATTCGCTACCAAAGCAATCGCCTCGGTGCCGCCGCTGGTGAACACCACATGCTCCGCCGCCACCCCGGCAAAGCGCGCCACGGTATCGCGCGCGCCTTCCAGCAACGCATTGGCCGCACGGCCGCCGCCATGCACGCTCGACGGGTTCCCGGTCAGGCCCAGCGCCTCTACCAGCGCCGCACGCGCAGCATCGCTCACCGGCGTGGTGGCGGCATGATCAAGATAGATTCGGCTTTTCATTGCAACAGGGCCTCTGCAGGCCATATAGGGCGCAACAGCCGCCTTGCACCAGAATTGGGATCAGCATGCCCGAAGTCATTCTTACCGGCCCCGAAGGCCGTCTCGAAGGCCGTTACCAGCCGGGCGCCGGCCCGCGTGCGCCGGTCGCCATCCTGCTGCAGCCGCACCCGGCGCAGGGCACGATGAATCATCCAATCGTGCTGGCGCTTTATCAAAGCTTCGTGCGCCGCGGCTTTGCGACGCTGCGCTTCAACTTCCGCGGTGTTGGCCGCAGCCAGGGCACGTTCGATAACGGCATTGGCGAATTGTCCGACGCCGCCTCCGCGCTCGATTGGTTGCAGCAGTTCAATCCGGAAGCCCACACCACCTGGGTGGGTGGCTTCTCCTTCGGCGCCTGGATCGGCATGCAGCTGCTGATGCGGCGGCCAGAGATCAAGGGCTTCATCTCGATCGCGCCGCCGGCCAACATGTATGATTTCACCTTCCTGGCCCCGTGCCCGTCGAGCGGGATCATCGTGGACGGCGAAAACGACGAAGTGGTGCCGCCATCTGCCGTGCTCAAGCTGGTGGACAAGCTGAAGACGCAGCGCCACATCACCATCCATCACAGCACCATCCTTGGCGCTAACCATTTCTTCCAGAACGAAATGGACCTGCTGATGGGCGAGGTGGATGGCTATCTGGACATGCGGCTGGCCAACGGCGGGCGTTAAGCCACCCGCCCGCCAGTCATCGCCACTGGCACGCCTGTCGTCTCTGGCCAGCTGAGCGGTTTGCCGTCCAGCACGCGTACGGCCAGCCACGCGAACGCTTCGGCCTCCAGCGCATCGCCGTTCCAGCCAACAGCTTCCACCGGATCGCAAGGCACGCCGCCACGCTGGGCGAGTTCCGCCATCAGCACCGGATTGAGCCGGCCGCCGCCAGTCACCAGCAGTCGGCCAATCGGCGGCACATGGGTGAGGGCAAGACGCACGGTTTCGGCCGTGAACGCCGTCAGTGTCGCCGCACCGTCGCCGGGTGAGAGGCCGCGCAAGGCACCGATATCCCAGGCATTGCGGTCCAGCGATTTGGGCGGGGCCGCATCGAACCACGGATTGTCAGTCAGCGTCAGCAGCACATTGTCGTGGCACATGCCGCTGGCCGCGACCTTGCCATCTTCGTCGTAGCTGCGTCCGGTGTGGGCGCGCACCCAATCATCGATCAGCGCATTGCCGGGGCCGGTATCGAAACTGCCCCAAGTCCCGTCCTCGGCAAACCAGGTGAGATTGCCCACTCCGCCGAGGTTGAGCACACCCAACGGCCGGCCCAGTTCCTCCGATCGCGCCCGGTGATAGCCCGGTGCCAGCGGCGCGCCTTGGCCGCCGGCGGCCACATCGGCGCTGCGGAAATCAAAGGCGACCGGGATGCGCGTCGCGGCTTTCAGCGTCGCGCCGCAGCCGATCTGCCAGGTCCATTTGCGGTCGGGCCGGTGCGCAATGGTCTGGCCGTGAAAGCCGATCACCGTCACATCATCACGCCGCGTGTGGGTGGCGGCAAGCAGGCGGTGCACGGCCATGGCGTGCAGGCCGGTCGATTCCTGTTCCACCGCGTCGATCAACGCATCGCGGGCCGGGGCGTGCATCTCCAGCGCGCGGGCCATGGCGGCGCGCAGGCGCGGGCGGAAATTCGGTTCATAGGGGAAAAACATGAAGGCGATCGGGTTCACCACGCCTTCGCCATCGGTTTCCACCAGCGCGGCATCGATGCCGTCCATCGAGGTTCCGGACATCAGGCCAATGGCAAGTCGCGTCGTCATTCCGCTACGCTAGCGCAGCCGATGCCGGCTGGCCATGCCTGCTGCGCCTGCTTATGAAGCCAGCAATGCGCGCCGTTCTTGCCCTTTGCCTGTTGCTGGCCAGCCCGGCCGCTGCCAATCCGCTGGCGGCTCTGGTCGCTGGCACCGATCCCCGCGCGCCGCAGCTTGCGGGCGTAGTCGGCGTGGTGGCCGACAGAAACCGCATCCTGCGTGCCGAAGCACATGGCCTGGCCGATATCGCCGCGGGCCGCCCGCTCAAGACCGACAGCACGATCCGCGTCGCGTCCATCTCCAAACTCGTTGTCGCCATCGCGGTGTGGCGGCTGGTGGAGCAAGGCAAGCTCGATCTCGATCGTGATGTGAGCCTGTACCTCGGCTGGCAACTGCGCCACCCCACCCACCCCGAAACGCCGGTCACGCTGCGCCAGCTGCTCTCGCACACCAGCGGCATCGTCGATGGGCCGGGCTATGGCTTTGCGCTGGAAGAAAAGCTGCAGGACAAGCTCACCCCGCAGCATTGGGGCGCGGGCGCGCCGGGCAAACGCTTCGAATATGCCAATCTCAATTATGGCCTGATTGCCTCGGTGATGGAGAAGGCCACCGGAGAACGTTTCGACCGGCTCATGACCCGCCTGGTGTTGGCGCCGCTGAAGATCGACGCCGGCTACAATTGGCAGGGCGCTTCGGATACCGCCATCGTCCGCGCCGCCGTCCTCTACCGCAAGGGCCGCGATGAAACCGCCTGGAACCCGGCCGGGCCATGGGTGCCTCAGGTGGATGACCTGAAAGGCCAGCGCGCACCTTGTCCGGTCCGCAGCACGGCCGGCTGCGACCTGGCAGCCTACAAGCCCGGCAGCAATGGCACGATCTTTTCGCCGCAGGGTGGCCTCAGGATCAGCATCCCCGATCTCGCCCGCATCGGCCAGTTGCTGCTGCGTCGCGGCGAGGTCGGCGGTTTGCGCCTGCTGAAGCCTGCAACGGTGAAGGCGATGCTCACGCCCGTCTGGCAGGCCGGCGGGGCGGTGCCCGGCGATGACTATCACGGCCAGATGCTCTGTTACGGTGCCGGCCTGCACTGCCTCAGCGGTAAGGCCGGCGCCACCGATCAGCCGGTGCCCAATGTCCGCTGGTGGGGCCATCTGGGCGAAGCCTATGGCCTGCTCGCCGGCCTGTGGGTTGATCAAAAGCGCGGCCGTGTGTTTGCCTATGCGCTCACCGGCAGCAGCGACGATCCCTTCAAATCGCCCCATGTCGCCTCCAGTTTCAGCGCGGCGGAAGACATCATCATGGCGGAACTGGCACGATGACCTGCCAAATAATGGCCGCGCTGCAATGCCTGTGTCACCGTTTGCCGGCCATGGTGGCCAAAGGAGGATTCGCATGATCGGTTACGCCCTTTTCGGCAGCAATGATCTGCTGCGCAGCTTTGCCTTTTACGATGCGCTGTTCGCCAGTGTTGGCATCAGCCGCCTGATGGAATTCCCCACCGGCGCCGTGTGCTGGGGCACCAGTTGGACCGCGCCGATGCTGGGCGTTGGCCCGGCCTATGATGGCCAGCCGGCCACCGCCGGCAACGGCACCATGATCGCGCTGGTGCTGGACACGCGCGCCAAGGTCGATGCCATGCACGCCGCCGCGCTGGCCGCCGGCGCTGCCGATGAAGGTGCCCCCGGCGTGCGTGGCGAGGAAGGCCCGCAGGCGTTCTACGGCGCCTATTTCCGCGATCCCGATGGCAACAAATTGTGCGCCTTCCGGGTGGGGCCCGCCTGACCGAATGGACCCATTGTCGATCATTGCCGATGAACTGAAGCAGCGCGACCGGGAGCGTTGGCTGGCCTGCCTCTATGCGGCAGCGCCGGCCCGCCCTGGCCTGGTCGCGCTGCTGGCCCTGGACGCGGAACTGGCGCAGCTGGTGGCCACCACCACGGAGCCCCTGCTGGGCGAGATTCGTCTCGCCTGGTGGCGCGATCGGTTGATTGAACTCGATACGCAGCCTTCCCCGGCGCAGCCGCTGTTGCAGGCGTTGCAGGCCCGCACGCTGCCGCGGCTTTCGGGTTCGGATCTGGCAAGCTTGGAAGATGGCTGGCTGGCTCGCCTGAACGGCGATGCGGCCGGTAGTGCGAGTGGTTGCGTGCGCCTGTTCACCCTGGCTGCGCGGCTGCTCGGCGCCGATCCGGCCGAGGGTGAGTATCTGGGCCGGGCGCTGGCGCTGGCGCAAAGCCCGCCCGACCGCACATCGGTGCTGCTGCGCCCGCTGCGCGCCCTGGTAGAGTTGAAGGCACGCGATGCCGCCCATGCCGCCGCCGGCCGCCCGCTCGAACCGCGCGGTACGCTGGCCCGGCAGGCGTTGATGTTCAAGGTGGTTGCACTGGGGCGCTGAGGCAGCGTATCGCTCTGCATCCAGGGTCTTGGCGATGGTGGGAGCAGTGAAGTGCGCCGCATCCTTGGCTTTGTCGTGGCTCTGGTTGGCCTGTTGGGCGCCGGCTTGATCATCTGGCGCGCTCCGCCTGTCACCCAGCCCGCTGCCGCCTTGGCCAGTGCCGATCCGCCGGCGACAGATGCGGCCGCAGCGCCGCTGGAGGCGCCGAATTCTCCCCTGTCCGACGCCGAGCGCGAGGCCCGCCGCCTGCGCCGCTACGACAAGGACAAGGATGGCAGTGTCAATCGCGGCGAGTTTCTTGCCAATCGCCGCAAGAGCTTTGAGCGCGCGGACCGCAACCGGGATGGCAGGCTGGATTTCGAGGAATTCGCCGTGGCGACCGCCACGAAATTCGCCCGCGCCGATCGCAATGCCGATGGTGCGCTCACCCCCCGCGAGTTCGCGACCACGGCGATGAAACGCAAGCCGAAAGCCGCCTGCGTCTGCCCGCCGCCAGGTGAGGAGTGAGGCTCAGGCCACCTTCATCCAGTCTGCCAGATCCGCCCGCGCCCGCGTCACCAGAGCGGGCTTGCGCTGATCCTTCTTCACCGCCGTCTCCAGCGCCGGAAACAGGCCAAAGTTGACGTTCATCGGCTGGAAGGTCGAAGCCTCTGCGCCGCCGGTAATGTGGTGGAGCAGGGCGCCCAGCGCGGTTGTCGCCGGCGGTGGCACCGGTTCGCGGCCCTGCCGTTCGGCAATGGCGAACCGCGCCGCCATCAGGCCCACTGCCGCGCTTTCAACATAGCCTTCGCAGCCGGTGATCTGGCCGGCAAAGCGGATGCCGGGCCGAAGTTTCAGGCGCAGGGTCTCATCCAGAAGCACCGGCGATTTGATGAAGGTGTTGCGGTGCAGGCCACCCAACCGCGCGAATTGCGCGTTTTCGAGGCCCGGAATCATGCGGAACACCCGTACCTGTTCGGCATGCTTCATCTTGGTCTGGAATCCGACCATGTTCCACAGGCTGCCCAGGGCATTGTCCTGCCGCAATTGCACCACGGCCCAGGCGCGTCGGCCGGTGGCGGGGTTGGTCAGGCCCACCGGCTTCATTGGGCCAAAGCGCGGCGTGTTGCGGCCACGTTCGGCCATCACCTCGATCGGCATGCAGCCGTCGAAATAAGGGGTGTTGGCCTCCCACTCCTTGAAGCTGGCCATTTCAGCGGCCAGCATCGCATCGATGAAGGCCTCATACTGCTCCTTGTCCATCGGGCAGTTCAGGTAATCCTTGGCCCCACCCTTGTCCCAGCGCGACTGGAACCAGGCGGTTTCCAGATTGATGGATTCAAAATGGATGACCGGCGCGATGGCGTCGAAAAACGCCAGCGCATCCTGCCCGGTCAGATCGCGGATGGCTTCGGCCAGAGGCGTCGCCGTCAGCGGCCCGGTGGCGATGATGACGCTGTCCCAGTCTTCCGGCGGCAGACCGGCGATCATCTCGCGGACGATGGTCACGTTGGGATGGGCGGCCAGCGTGGCGGTCACGCCGTCTGAAAACACGTCGCGGTCCACCGCAAGCGCCGATCCAGCCGGCACCCGCGCCTTGTCGGCCTCGCGCATGATGATGCTGCCCATCGCCCGCATCTCCTGATGGATCAGGCCAACGGCATTATTGTCAGGATCATCGCTGCGGAAACTGTTGGAGCAGACCAGTTCGGCCAGCCCGTCGGTCTTGTGCGCGTCGGTGCCATGCGGTCCGCGCATCTCATGCAGGATAACGGGAATGCCGGCTTGCGCGATCTGCCAGGCGGCTTCGGAACCGGCGAGGCCACCGCCAATTATGTGGATGGGGAGTGTCATGCCCCGGCCTATGCGGCAGGCCGGGACGGTTTTCCAGTCACGAAAGCTCCAAGGATGAATGAGTTGTTTAATAACCGTAAATAACGTAATGGGTGTTTTCCACATTCGGGGGAATATCACATGAAGCCTTTGCTTTTTGCGGTTGCTGCAGTTGCGAGCCTTGCGGCGGTGCCGACTTCGGCCGCGGTGATCACGGCCAGCCTTGATGCCAACGCAATGCAGATCAACCAGTTGAACAATGTCGCGATCACGCCTGTATCGCTCGGCGTTGGTGACGCGCTCGATCTCACCATCAATTTCACCAACGGCCCGATGACGGTTGGCAACGGCAGCGCGTTGTGGATTGGTCTGCTGACCAATGGCGACAGCGCCACGCTCACCAGCACCGCCACAATGTTCGTTTTGGGCGGCAGTGCCAACATGTTTGGCAGTCTCAACAACACGCAGGACAACAGCTTCGTGCACGTCGGCAATTTCTTCGGCGACTTCCAAACCGGGCCGGGCGACCTGAGCTTTGCCGGCCTGCGCCAGACGCTGACGATCGACAGCAGCGATCTGCAGGGCCCACGTGAATATGATCGGGCCTTTTTCTTCTTCTCCGAACTGCCGCAGGGCGGTGTCGTGCCTGAACCGCAAAGCTGGGCCATGCTGATCGCCGGCTTCGGCCTTGTCGGCGCTGCAGCACGCCGTCGCCGCTCTGGTGCTGCCCGCACCATCGCGGCCTGATCCACCGCAAGAAGGACCGAAGCCGGGTGCAACAAGCGCCCGGCTTCATCTTTTTTGCCAGTTTGATGCCGCACTGCAAAAAAGCTGCGACAAACAGTCACTATCCTGTCTTTCCAACCCGAAACCCCCCGGCTATACGGGCCTCGATAGCGGCGGGTAACTGCCGCCGGTTCTGGAAAGTGACATGCTTTTTGCAAACGGCCAGTTTGTGGCCCCCCAGCGTTCGGATAGCTGACGGCCATGCCCAAGCTGACCGTCGATGGAATCGAAGTGGAGGTGCCGAACGGCGCCACGGTGTTGCAGGCCTGCGAAGCGGCCGGCGCTGAAATCCCGCGTTTCTGCTACCACGAGCGCCTGTCCATCGCCGGCAACTGCCGCATGTGCCTGGTGGAAATGGAAAAATCCCCCAAGCCGGTGGCCAGCTGCGCCATGCCGGCTGCCGATGGCCAGGTGATCCACACCCGCACCGAAAAGGTGAAGAAGGCCCGCGAAGGGGTGATGGAATTCCTGCTCATCAACCACCCGCTCGATTGCCCGATCTGCGATCAGGGCGGCGAATGCGATCTGCAGGATCAGTCCCTCACCTATGGCAAGGGCGCCAGCCGCTATGACGAGAACAAGCGGGCGGTGACCGAGAAATACATGGGCCCGCTCATCAAGACGGTGATGACGCGCTGCATCCACTGCACCCGCTGCGTGCGCTTTGCCGAGGAAGTGGCCGGCGTCGAGGAAATCGGCGCCATCGGCCGCGGCGAGTCGATGCAGATCACGTCGTACCTCGAAAAGGCCGTCACCTCCGAAGTGTCGGGCAATGTGATCGATCTGTGCCCGGTCGGCGCGCTCACCTCCAAGCCCTATGCCTTCCAGGCGCGGCCGTGGGAGCTGAAGAAGACCGATTCGATCGACGTGATGGATGCCATTGGCAGCAACATCGTTGTTGGCAGCCGCGGCGCTGCTGTGCTGCGCGTAACGCCGCGCCTGAACGACGACGTCAATGAAGAATGGCTGGCCGACAAGAGCCGCTTTGCCGTCGATGGCCTCTCCGAACGCCGGCTTGATACGCCGTGGGTGCGGGTGAATGGCAAGCTGCAGAAGGCGACGTGGGCCGAAGCGTTCACTGCCGTCGCCGCCGGCCTGAAGGGCCTGAAGGGCGAGGAAATTGCCGGCATCGTTGGCGATCTGAACGCGGTGGAAGACATGGTCGCCTTCCGCGACCTGTTGGCCGCGCTGGGCTCCACGCGCGTCGAATCCCGCCAGGATGGTGCGCTGTTCGACACGGGCGAAGCGGCGAACTGGCTGTTCAATACCGGTCTGGCCGGTATCGAGACGGCCGATGCCATTCTGCTTGTCGGCACCAACCCCCGTCTGGAAGCCGCGCTGCTCAATGTGCGGTTGCGCAAGGCGGTCAAGAAGGGTGGCGCCAAGGCGTATAATATCGGCCCGGTTGCGGATCTGAGCTTCCCGATTGCCCAGCTTGGCGACGATGCGGCGCTGCTGACCGCGTTGCCGGCCGACGTGGTCGCTGCCTTTGCTGCGGCCCAGCGCCCGGCAATCATCCTGGGCATGGGTGCGCTGAAAACACCTGGCCTCTACGCCGCCGCCCGCGCCGCTGCCGCACAACTGGGTGTGGTCAAGGAAGGCTGGAACGGTTTCAACCTCGTCCACACGGCCGCCGCCCGCGCTGGTGCGCTGCGGCTGGGCCTCGCCGTCGACGGCGGCGTCAATGCGCTGCTCGGCGATACCGGCACCAAGGCGCTGTTCCTGCTTGGCGCGGATGAAGTGAACGTGATGGCTGGCCGCTTCACTGTCTACATCGGCACTCATGGCGATCACGGCGTGCGCCACGCCGATGTGATCCTGCCGGCCGCTGCCTACACCGAAAAGCCCGGCACCTATGTGAACATGGAAGGCCGCGTGCAGCGCGCACTGAAAGCCACCCAGCCCCCCGGCGACGCGCGCGAGGATTGGACGATCCTGCGCGCCTTGTCCTCCGTGCTGGGCCAGAAACTGCCCTATGATGATCTGTCGGCCCTGCGCCGCCGCATCGCCGCCGATTGGCCCGATCTGGCCCGCGACGGCCTGGTCGCCCGTGTGGGCACCCTGCCAGCCGTGAACGCCGCCCCGGTGCAGGGCGCGCTGCATCTGGCCTACAGCAACTACCACCTCACCAACCCGGTGGCCCGCGCCAGTGCCACCATGGCCGCCTGCGTCTCCTCGCTCATCGTGGTGCAGGAGGCCGCCGAATGACCTACACCGGCTGGTTCGTCGAACAGTTCGGGCAAGGCCCGGGCTGGTTCCTCGCCAATCTGACGCTGATCCTCGCCATTGCCTTCCCGGTGATGGTGGGCGTGGCGTTGGCGGTTTATGCGGACCGCAAGATCTGGGCAGCGATGCAGATGCGGCGCGGCCCCAACGTGGTCGGTCCGTTCGGCCTGCTGCAGACTTTTGCGGACGCCGCCAAATTGTTCCTGAAGGAAACCATCATCCCCACCGGCGCATCGACCGGCGTGTTCCTGCTCGCCCCGATGATCAGCTTCACGCTGGCGCTGGTGGTGTGGGCGGTGATGCCCTTCGATGCCGGCATGGTGCTGGCCGATCTCAACGTTGGCCTGCTTTACGTGTTCGCCGTCTCCTCGATGGGCGTTTACGGCATCATCATGTCGGGCTGGGCGTCCAACTCCAAATATGCCTTCCTCGGTGGCCTGCGCTCGGCGGCGCAGATGGTTTCCTACGAAGTCTCGATGGGTTTCATCCTGGTTTCGGTGATGATGTACGCGCAGAGCCTCAACCTGTCGGACATCGTGATGAGCCAGAAGGGCAATGTGCTGGGCATATTGAACGGCAACATCTTCAATCCGCTGCTGTTCCCGATGGGCATCATGTTCTTCATCACCGCGCTGGCCGAAACCAACCGCCCCCCGTTCGATCTGCCCGAAGCCGAAGCCGAGCTCGTTGCCGGCTATCAGGTCGAGTATTCGTCCATGAGCTTCGCGCTCTTCTTCCTCGGCGAATATGCCAACATCCTCTTCATGTGCGCGCTGATCCCCACCTTGTTCCTGGGGGGATGGCTGCCGCCGCTGGATTGGGCGCCGCTTTACCTCATCCCCGGCTTCGTCTGGTTCCTGGTGAAGATGGCCTTCATGTTCTTTGTCTTCGCCTGGGTGAAGGCCACTGTGCCGCGCTACCGCTATGACCAGCTGATGCGGCTGGGCTGGAAAGTCTTCCTGCCGCTGAGCCTGTTCTGGGTGATCCTGGTGTCGGGCTGGCTGATGTTCACCGGGCACTTTGTGGCCGCGCCGGGAGTGCTTTGATGTCTGCGCTGCTCCGTTCCGCCAAGTCGCTGCTGCTGCTGGAGTTCGTCTCCGGCATGTGGCTGACCTTGCGCTATTTCTTCCGCCCCAAGGTGACGATCAACTATCCGTTCGAAAAGGGCCCCATCTCGCCGCGCTTCCGCGGTGAACATGCGCTGCGCCGTTATCCCAACGGCGAAGAACGCTGCATCGCCTGCAAATTGTGCGAAGCCG
Source organism: Sphingomonadales bacterium (assembly GCA_027485735.1). Taxonomy (GTDB): domain Bacteria; phylum Pseudomonadota; class Alphaproteobacteria; order Sphingomonadales; family Sphingomonadaceae; genus Sandarakinorhabdus. The sequence goes on from JAIXQM010000149.1 coordinate 35,720, forward strand.
TCTGCCCGGCGCAGGCCATCACCATCGAAGCCGAACCGCGCATCGACGGCAGCCGCCGCACCACCCGGTACGACATCGACATGACCAAGTGCATCTATTGCGGCCTGTGCCAGGAAGCCTGCCCGGTGGATGCCATCGTCGAAACGCCGAATTTTGAATTCGCCACCGAAACCCGCGAAGAGCTGATCTACGACAAGAACAAGCTGCTCGCCAACGGTGAGAAATGGGAACGGGCCATCGCCAGCAACATCGCTGCAGACAGCGAGTGGCGTTGATGGCCGCTTTCGCCTTCTATCTGTTCGCCGGCCTGCTGCTCACCAGTGGCCTGATGGTGATCACGACGCGGAACCCGGTGCACTCGGTGCTGTGGCTGATCCTGGCCTTCTTCAACGCGGCCGGCCTGTTCATCCTGCTCGGCGCCGAGTTCCTGGCGATGCTGCTGGTCATCGTCTACGTCGGCGCCGTGGCGGTGCTGTTCCTGTTTGTCGTCATGATGCTCGATATTGATTTCAAGGCGTTGCAGCGCGGCGCCCTGAAGAACCTGCCGCTCGGCCTTGCCGTATCGGGCATCATCCTCACCGAAGTGCTGCTGGTCGCCACCGGCTGGCAGCCGGGGCAGGGCGTGATCGCGCACGAAGCCCTCGCTGGTCCGCCGGAAGGCATGACCAACACGCAGTGGATCGGCAGCCAGCTTTATACCCGCTATTTCTTCGTCTTCTCCATGTCCGGGCTGTTGCTGCTGGCGTCGATGATCGGCGCCATCGTGCTCACCCACCGCCGCCGCATCGGCAACAGGCGGCAGGATATTGGCACGCAGGTGGCGCGCACGCCGGCGGGCACGCTGGGCGTCGGCAAGGCTGGCCTTGGCCAGGGGGTGGAATTGTGATCGGGCTCACCCATTATCTTGCCGTTTCGGCTGCGCTGTTCGTTCTGGGCGTGTTCGGTATCTTCCTCAATCGCCGCAACATCATCATCATTCTGATGTCGCTGGAACTGATCCTGCTCGCGGTGAACATCAACCTCGTCGCCTTCTCGGCCTTTCTGCACCAGGTGCATGGCCAGATCTTCGCGATGTTCGTGCTCACCGTGGCCGCCGGCGAAGCGGCCATTGGCCTTGCCATATTGGTCATCTATTTCCGCGGCCGTGGCACGGTGGCGGTTGATCAAGCCGATCTGATGAAGGGCTGACAGCGTGATTCAGCTCCTCGTCTTCCTGCCGCTGCTCACCGCGCTTGTCGCTGGCCTGGGCGGGCGCATCATCGGCCATACTGCGGCCAAGGCACTCACCACCGGTGGCCTGTTCGTCTCCGCCGCATTGGCCTGGGTCATCTTCACCGGTTTCTGGCTGAACGATACCGCCGGCTATACCGTGCCGGTGCTGGACTGGATCGAAAGCGGCGGCCTCAACGTCAAATGGGCGCTGAAGGTCGATACGCTCACCGCGGTCATGCTGGTGGTCGTCACCAGCGTTTCGGCGCTCGTCCACCTCTACAGCTGGGGCTATATGGAGGAAGACCCGTCGCAGAGCCGGTTCTTCGCTTATCTCTCGCTCTTCACCTTCGCCATGCTGATGCTGGTGACGGCTGATAACCTCGTCCAGATGTTCTTCGGCTGGGAAGGGGTGGGCCTCGCCTCCTATCTGCTCATCGGTTTCTGGTATCACAAGCCCTCGGCCAACGCGGCCGCCATCAAGGCCTTCGTGGTCAACCGAGTCGGCGATTTCGGCTTTTCGCTGGGCATTTTCGGCACCTTCCTGGTGTTCGGCACCGTCTCCCTCGACGCCATCCTTGCCGCCGTGCCGCAGCATAGCGGCCAGACCTTCAGCTTCCTCGGCTCCCAGGTCGACGTGATGACCTGCCTGTGCCTGCTGCTGTTCGTCGGCGCCATGGGCAAGTCCGCCCAGTTGGGCCTGCACACCTGGCTGCCCGACGCCATGGAAGGCCCCACGCCGGTTTCCGCGCTGATCCACGCCGCCACCATGGTGACGGCCGGCGTGTTCATGGTCTGCCGCCTGTCCCCGATGTTCGAAGCCAGCCCCACCGCCCAGGCCGTTGTCTGCGTGATCGGCGCCTGCACCGCGCTGTTCGCCGCGACGGTGGGCATGGTGCAGAACGACATCAAGCGGGTGATCGCCTATTCGACCTGTTCGCAGCTGGGCTACATGTTCTTCGCCGCCGGCAGCGGCGCCTATGGCGCGGCCATGTTCCACTTGTTCACCCACGCCTTCTTCAAGGCGCTGCTGTTCCTCGGCGCCGGCTCGGTGATCCATGCCATGCACCATGAACAGGACATGCGCTTCTATGGCGGCCTGCGGAAGCATATCCCCATCACCTTCTGGATGATGACGATCGGCACACTGGCGCTCACCGGTTTCTTCTTCACCGCCGGCTATTATTCCAAGGACGCGATCCTGGAAGCGGCGTTTGCCAGCGGCACCAGCCACGGCATGTTTGCCTTCTTCGTTGGCGCGTTCGTGGCGGCGCTCACCAGCTTTTATTCGTGGCGGCTGGTGTTCCTCACCTTCTTCGGCAAGCCGCGCTGGGCTGCATCCGAGCATATTCAGCACGCCGCGCACGGTGATCACGGCCACGGCCATGACGATCATCATTCCCACGCGCATGATCATGCCCATGATGACGGCACCGCTGGCTATCACCCGCACGAAAGCCCGCTTTCGATGCTGATCCCGCTGTTCGTGCTCGGCACCGGCGCGCTGCTGGCCGGCTGGGTGTGGCATGAGAGCTTCGTTGGTGCCGAACAGGGCGCTGGCTTCTGGCGCGGCAGCCTCGCCTTCCGCGAACATCTGATGCACGCCATGCACGAAGTGCCGGCCTGGGTGGTCTATACGCCATCCGTCGCCTTCTTCCTCGGCCTCGGCCTTGCCTGGCACGTGTTCCTGAACAAGCCGTCGATCCCGATCTGGTGGCAGAAGGAAGTGCCCGGTCTCTACCAGTTCCTCCTGCGGAAATGGTATTTCGATGAGCTGTATGACGCGATCTTCGTGAAGCCGGCCCAGTGGCTTGGCCGCCAGTTCTGGACGCGCGGTGATCAGCAGACCATCGATCGTTTTGGCCCCAATGGCGCTGCCGACATGGTGGTGGTGGGTGCTGGCCTCGCCCGGCGCTTCCAGACGGGTTACGTCTATAGCTACGCACTGGTGATGCTGATCGGCCTGGCCGCCGCCGCCGCCTGGATGATGCGCTGATGATCCTTTCGTTCATGATCCTGCTGCCGGTGGTGGCAGCCCTGGTGGTGGCGACGCTGCCCGGTGGCGACGAAGAACGCGCCGGGCGTGCCCGCGTTGTCGCGTTGGCGACCACGCTGGTGGAATTCGTCCTTGGCATCTGGCTGTGGACGCAGTTCGATCAGACGACATCGGCCTTCCAGTTCACGGAAAACCTGCCGCTGTTTGCGCCGTTCCTCAATTGGTCGCTGGGGATCGATGGCATCGCGCTGATGCTGATCGAGCTTTCGGTGTTCCTGATGCCGCTGTGCATCTTGGCCAGTTGGGTCGCGGTGAAAAAGCGCGTGCCGGAATATATGGCAGCGTTCCTGCTGATGGAGTCGCTGATGATCGGAACGTTCGCGGCGCGCGACATGTTCCTGTTCTATCTGTTCTTTGAAGGCGGCCTGATCCCGATGTTCCTGATCATCGGCATCTGGGGCGGTGCGCGGCGCATCTATGCGTCGTACAAATTCTTCCTCTACACGCTGCTCGGCTCGGTGCTGATGCTGGTGGCCATGCTGTGGATGGTGAATTTCGCGGGCTCGGCAGACATCGGCGTGTTGAGCCGCACCGATTTCCCCAAGGAAGCCCAGTTCTGGCTGTTCCTCGCCTTCTTCGCCTCGTTCGCGGTGAAGATGCCGATGTGGCCGGTGCACACCTGGCTTCCCGATGCCCACGTCGAAGCGCCCACCGCCGGCTCCGTCATCCTCGCCGGCGTGCTGCTGAAACTCGGCGGCTATGGCTTCATCCGCTTCAGCCTGCCGATGTTCCCCGATGCCAGCGCGCAGCTGATCTGGCTGGTGTTCGGCCTGTCGATGGTGGCGGTGGTTTACACGTCGCTGGTGGCGCTGGTGCAGCAGGACATGAAGAAGCTCATTGCCTATTCGTCCGTCGCCCACATGGCGTTCGTGACGGGCGGGCTGTTTGCGCTCAACACGCAGGGCATCGAAGGCGCCATGGTGATGATGCTCAGCCACGGCCTCGTGTCGGGCGCCCTGTTCCTGTGCGTCGGCGTGATCTACGACCGGCTCCACACCCGTGAAATCGGCCGCTATGGCGGCCTTGCCGATACCATGCCCAAATATGCGCTGGTGTTGCTGTTCTTCACCATGGCCAGCGTCGGCCTGCCGGCCACGTCGGGCTTCGTCGCTGAATTCCTGGTGCTGCTTGGCATGTATCAAACCAGCACCTGGGCCACCTTCGTGCTGACCACCGGCATTATCTTGGGTGCGGCCTACATGCTGTGGCTCTATGCCCGCGTCGCCTATGGCAAGGCCGCCGGTGACGACACGCGCGCCATGCCGGATCTGGACGCGCGCGAAATCGCCATCCTGGCGCCGATCATCCTCGCCACGCTTTGGATGGGCATTTACCCCAAGAGTTTCCAGGCCCCGATGAAACCGGCCATCGCCGAAGTCGTCGCCCGCCTCGAAGGCCGTGAACTCGCCACCGTGCCGACCGACATGACGGTTTCGAGGACCTTGGCGCCCGCGCTGCCCGCGATCGCGGCCCCGGCGCACGCCGCAGAGAGCCACCACTGATGCACCCGATCTTCACCTCCATCGCCATCGCTGGCCCGGAAACCGTGCTGACGCTCGGCAGCCTCGCGGCGCTGATGCTCGGCACCTTCAGTGGCAAGGGCAAGGCCCTCACCGTCACCAGCCTGTTCGCCGTGGCGATCCTGGCGCTGGCCGGTTTCACGCTGCTCGATGCCCCCGCCGGCATCACCCGCGCCTTTGATGGCCTCTATGTCGCCGATGATTTCTCGGCCTTCCTGAAGGTCATCATCCTTGCCGCTGCCGCCGCCTCTGTGCTGCTGGCGCTGCCGTGGCTGAACGAGAGCGGGTCGGGCCGCTTCGAATATCCGGTGCTGCTGCTGCTGGCGACGCTGGGCATGACGATCATGGTTTCGGCCAATGATCTGCTCACCCTATATGTCGGCCTCGAACTGGCGGCGCTGCCGTCGTACGTGTTGGCGGCCTTCCACCGGCAGGATGATCGCTCGGCCGAAGCCGGTCTCAAATATTTCGTGCTCGGCGCGCTCGCCTCGGGCATCCTGCTCTACGGCGTCACGCTCATCTACGGCTTCTCCGGCTCCACCCAGCTCGACGTGATTGCCGGCGTGGTCTCCGGCCAGACCGAACGCTCCATCGGCTTGCTGTTCGGCATCGTCTTCATCCTCTCCGGCCTGGCCTTCAAGGTCTCCGCCGTGCCGTTCCACATGTGGACGCCGGACGTCTATGAAGGCGCGCCAACCCCTGTGGCCGCCTTCTTCTCCGCCGCGCCCAAGGCTGCTGCGCTGGGCCTGCTGGCGCGGGTGCTGGTCGTCGCCTTCCCCGGCAAGATCGCCGCCGATTGGCAGCAGATCCTGATCTTCATCGCCATCGCCTCGATGGTGCTGGGCGCGGTCGCGGCCGTCGCGCAAACCAACATCAAGCGCCTGCTGGCTTACAGCTCGATCGCGAACATCGGCTTCGCGCTGGTCGGCCTCACGCCCGGCACTCCGGCCGGCATTTCGGCCCTGCTGTTCTATGTGACCGTCTATGTCGCGATGACGCTGGGCAGCTTCCTGGTCGTGCTGCAACTGCGCCGCCCCGATGGCAGCCCGGTCGAAACCATGGCCGATTTCGCCGGCCTGTCCAAAACCCAGCCGAAACTTGCCGCCGCGCTCGCCATCTTCATGTTCAGCCTGGCCGGCATTCCGCCGCTGCTCGGCTTCTGGCCCAAGTTCGCGGTGTTCCAGGCCGCCATCGCTTCGGGCCTGATCGCGCTGGCGCTGATCGGCTTCGTCGCTTCGGTGATCGCGGCCTTCTATTATCTGCGCCTCATCAAGATCATGTATTTCGATGAGCCCGCCGTGCCGCTGGCCACGGAAGGCAGCGCGGTCAACGGCGCCATGATCGCGGCCTGCGCGCTGTTCTGCTCGCCGATCGGCATGCTGGCGATCTCGCCGCTGGTCGCTGCCACCGCCCGCGCTGCCGCGGCGCTGTTCCCGGCTTGAGCGGCTTCACCCACCTCGCAGAGGTCGGTTCCACGAACGATTGGCTGCTGGCCCGCGCCGAAGCGCTACCCGATGGCCATTGGGTGATCACCGATCGCCAGACCGCCGGCCGTGGCCGCCGCGGCCGGGTATGGAATGATGGTGCCGGAAACTTCATGGGCAGCGTGTTGGTGAAGGCCGATGGCCAGGTTCAGCAACTCAGCTTCGTCGCCGCGCTGGCCTTGCACGATTCGCTGTCTGCGCTCACCGGCCAGCCAGCGCGCTTCGCCCTCAAATGGCCCAACGACGTGCTGCTTGATGGCACCAAATGCTCCGGCATCCTGCTCGAACGGCAGGGGGAGGCGCTGGTGATCGGCATGGGCGTCAATCTCGTCTATCACCCCGATGTCACCGAACGGCCCGCCACCAGCCTGGCCGCCGCCGGCCTTCCCGTGCCCACACCTGCTGCCGCGCTCGATGAACTGGCCGCCGCATTCCGTCATTGGCGCGAAACCTGGGCCATCCACGGTTTCGCTCCCATCCGCACTGCCTGGCTGTCGCGCGCTTCAGGCGTGGGCGGCCGCATTGTCGCGCGGTTGGGCAATGAAAGCCCCGAAGGCCTCTTCACCGGCCTTGCCGACGATGGCGCGCTATTGATGCAGCTTGACGACGGCACCACGCGTGCCATCCACGCCGGTGAAGTCTTCGCCCTGTGATGGGGATATTGAACCGGGAGAGGCCCGATGCTGCTCGCCATTGATGTCGGCAACACCAACATCGTCTTCGCGTTGTGCGATGGCGATGTCATCGCCCAACGCTGGCGCATCTCCACCGATGGCCAGCGCACGGCGGATGAATATGCCGTGTGGCTGCACCAGTTGATGGCGCTTGAAGGCGTCGCCATGGGCAGCGTCGATGCCGCCATCATCTCCACCGTGGTGCCGCAAACCCTGTTCAACCTGCAGCGCCTGTGCCGCAAATATTTCAGCGTCGAGCCCGAAGTCGTCGCCATCGGTGCGATCAACCTCGGGCTGACCATTGCTTTGCCCAACCCGGCCGAAGTCGGCGCCGATCGCCTGGTCAATGCCGTTGCCGCCCATGCGTTGTGGCCGGGCCACCTGATCATCGTCGATTTCGGCACCGCAACCACCTTCGATGTGGTATCAGCCGATGGTGCCTATCAGGGCGGGGCCATCGCGCCGGGTATCAACCTGTCGATGGACGCGCTCTATCAGGCTGCCGCCAAGCTGCCGCGCATCGCTGTCGAACCGCCGCCGGGCAATCTCGGCGCGATCGGCAAAGGCACCGTCCACGCCATGCAGTCAGGCGTGTTCTGGGGCTATGTCGGCCTGATTGAAGGGCTGGTGACCCGGCTTTGCCAAGAGATCGTCGGTCCGGTCACCGTGATTGCGACGGGCGGTCTTGCCACCTTGTTCCAACGCCACACCACTGCCATAGCCCATGTTGACGGCGACCTGACCATCAAGGGTCTCATCCGCCTCCACCAATTGAACGCAAAGAACCCAACATAATGACCCCTGGTGACGAGTTGATTTTCCTGCCCCTGGGCGGCTCCGGCGAGATTGGCATGAACGTCAATCTCTATGGCTGCCAGGGCAAATGGGTGATGGTCGATCTCGGCATGACCTTTGGTGACCCGCGTTATCCCGGCATCGACGTGGTGCTGCCCGATCTCGCCTTCATCGAGGAGCGCCGCAAGGATCTGCTCGGCATCGTGCTCACCCACGGCCATGAAGATCATATCGGCGCCATTCCCTATCTGGCGGCCGATCTGAAGGTGCCGCTTTATGCCACCCCGTTCACCGCCGGCCTGATTGCCAAGAAGCTGGAGGAAGAAGGGCTGCAGGACGAGGTGAAGCTCAAGATCATCCCGATGGGCGGCACACTCAAGCTGGGTCCGTTCGGTTTCACCTATGTCGCGCTTGCCCACTCGATCCCCGAAGGCAATGCGCTCATCATCGATACGCCCTATGGCCGCATTTTCCACACCGGCGACTGGAAGCTGGATGATGCGCCACAGATGGGCACCCCGGCCTCCGCCGCGCAGCTGACCGCCATCGGCGACAGCGGCATTCTGGCGCTGGTCGGCGACAGCACCAACGTCTTCAACCCCGAAGCCTCCGGCAGCGAAGCCGATGTGCGCGATGGCCTGATGCGCGTCGTCAAGGCGCGCAAATCCGGCCGCGTGCTGGTGACGACCTTTGCCAGCAACGCCGCCCGCCTCGGCACGCTGGGCGCCGTGGCGAAAGCCTGTGGTCGCGAGCTTGTGCTCGCCGGCCGCTCCATGGATCGCATCGTCGGCGTCGCCCGTGCTACGGGCTATCTGAAAGACCTGCCCGAACCCATCGATTGGGACACGGCGATGAGCCTGCCACGCAACAAGGTGCTGATCCTGTGCACCGGCGCGCAGGGCGAACCGATGGCGGCGCTGTCGCGCATCGCCGAAGGCAGCCACCCCAAGCTGCGGCTGGAGCCGGGCGATCTCGTCGTCTATTCCTCCAAGCAGATCCCCGGCAATGAACTGAGCATCGGCCGCGTGCAGAACGCGCTGGCCACGCGCGGCATCGACATCATCACCGAAAAACAGGCCCATGTGCACGTTTCCGGCCACCCCGGTCAGCCGGAACTGGAAGCCATGTACGAATGGATCCGCCCCGAAATCGCCATCCCTGTGCACGGCGAACGCCGCCACATGGAAGAACATGCCAAGCTGGCCAAGGACTGCGGCGTGCCCAAGGCCATGGTGCCGATCAACGGCAGCGCCATCCGCCTGGCGCCTGATGGGCCAAAGCTGATTTCCCATGAAAAGGCTGGGCGGCTGCTGCTGGACGGCGATGTCATCCTGCCCGCCGACGGCGCCACCATCGTCGAACGCCGCCGCATGAGCCAATATGGCCTGATCGCGGTGAGCGTGGTCGTCGGCAAGAATGGCCTGCCCGCCGCCACACCCAAGGTGAGCGCGCACGGCGTGCCGGTGGAGGAAGACAAGGACGACTTCCTCGCCGAATGCGCCGAAGCCGCCGAAAAGGCCGCCGCCAAGGGCGATCCGAAACGTGCCGAACATTATGCCGAAGCCATCCGCGTCGCCGTGCGCCGCATCGCCCGCGAATGGACCGGAAAAAAGCCGGTGACGGATGTGCAGGTCACCCGACTGTGAAGCCCCAGTCAGCTCTGGCCATCTACCTGCTGTTCTGGACGCTCACCCTCTTCGCCGTCCTCCCCTTCGGTGTGCGCACGACCGAAGAAGACGGCAGTGAGCCCGTTCCCGGCCAAGCCAGCTCCGCTCCATCCAACCCGATGATCGGCAAGAAACTGCTGTGGACCACCCTGATCAGTGGCGTGCTCTTCGGCCTGTTCATGGCCAATTATGAATTTGGCTGGATCGTCGTGGACGACGTCCCCTTTTGGCGCACCCGCGGGCCGTATGCGCCAGTGAAGGCAGGGTAAGGGAGCCTCCGCCCCGGATCAGGTCCGGGGTGACGTGGGCAGGGTCGCAGACACTACACCCGTTTGTTTGAGTTCATCCTGCTTCAAGAGTGCCCGTCATGCTGGCGCAGGCCAGCATCCAACGTTCCATCGCGATAATTTCACAAGGCGCAGGCGCCACTGTGGATGCTGGCCTGCGCCAGCATGACAGTGCTTGGGATGTGGGGCCGTCCCAAAACGAAAGTGGGTGCAGGGCCTCAGGCCCTGCCCGCCGGAGGCCTTTTCTCCTGCCTCAGCCCTGCATGGCCGCCGTCATGCGCGCGAAGAACTCACCATCGTCCATCGTGTCGCTCATCGCGATCCAAGCATCGTCGCTCATGCGGGTGCGCATGCCGATGAACATCTGGGAATCATCGCCGCACAGCGTGCGGAAGGCGGTGTTGCGGCCGCTCACGATATCGAGCACGGCGTTGGCCACCACGGCGGGCGGCGTGCCTTTGGCGGCGTCGGCGTTCATGGCGATCATGCGGCGGCCGCTGGGATACTTGCTGTCGGCGCGCGGCTGCGGCAGGTTGGCGACGGCCATATCGGTGGCGATGATGCCGGGTTCGACCAATGCGACCCGCACGCCGAAGGGCGCCAGTTCCTGTGCGGCCACTTCGCTGGCCGCTTCCAGCGCGAATTTTGATGGGCCGTAGGCGCTGTGCGAGAACACCGCCATGCGCCCGGCGATCGACGAGAGGTTGATGATCAGCCCCTGCCGGCGTTCGCGCATGCCCGGAATCACCGCCTTCATGCAGCGCAGCGGCCCGAAGAAATTGGTGTTCATCACCGCCTGGATCATGGCCATGGATTCATCTTCCAGGGCGTTGATCGAGAGGATGCCGGCGTTGTTGATCAACACGTCCACGTTGGCCATGCCGGGTTGTGCGAACAGCGCCGCGACCGAGGCATCATCATCGACATCCAGCGCGGCCAGGGTGATCGACAGCCCTTCCTGCGCGGCAATCTCCGCCAGATCGCAGCCGCTGGGATCGCGCATGGTGGCCACCACTTCGTGGCCGGCGCGTGCCAGCGTCAGCGTGATTTCGCGGCCGATGCCGCGCCGTGCGCCGGTGACCAAGATGTGCGCCACGCTGCTCTCCCCCGCTTGCGTTAAGTTGCAGCATCCTGACACGGATGCCGGATCAAACCCAACACAATGACGCAAAAGGATGGCGCAAACAAAAAGTGGGTGCAGGGGCTCAGCCCCTGCCCGCCGGAGGCGTCTTTCAGTTAAATCGCCCGGCGGCCTGGCCAATGGCCAGATACAGCTTGCCCAAAGTGGACGACAGCAGAGTCGCTCCCAGTGCCTCACCGCCGCGTTCCGGCACCACATCGGCGACCAGCGATTCGAACTCCTGCAGGTATCGGCTGGCTTCGGTGCGGAATTCGGCATCGTGAGTATAGTGCCGCACGAACTGGCGGCCGGCGCCACTGTCGAGTCCGTGGGCGAGGCGGCGGGCGATGGCGCTGGCATCGCCGGCGGCGTAATCGGCCCAGGTCTTGTCGTCGATGTCGTAATCCAGCAGCTTGGCCAGATCGATGGCGCTGGATTGCAGGCTGTCGATCAGGCCGTTGGCGCGGCGGCCCAGGGCGTTCCGGATGCGCACTTCGGCACGGGTTTCCACCGCGTCCACATGCGCTTCCACATCGGAAAGGGTGCGGGCCAAACCGACCAGTCGCTGTGCCACGCGTTCGGCGGCGGCCTGGGCGGATTCGCCGGCGCGGCCCTGCAATTCCATCAGTTCCTCGATGCGATCGCGGATTGGCGCTGCAAACGCGACTTCGGTGCGGCTGATGGCGGCCCTGTCCAGCGCTTCCTCAGCTTCGAGGATCACCCCGGCCAGTGCGGTGCGCATCGCGCCGGCGGCATTGTCGGCCACCTCGCGCACGCGCGCGAACGTTTCGATCAGGTCGCCCGATGCGGTCAGGCTCAGGCGGCTGGTGTCGTCTTCCAGGGCGCGCATCTGTTCCTGGGCGCGGGCGATGGCGTCGGCCAATTCGTCGGTGGTGGCGGTCAGGGTTTCGCGGGCCACAGTGAGCCGGTTGCTGGCGTCGTTCAGCGTGGCGCTGCCCGATTCCAGCGGCTCTGCCAGGGTTGCGGCCTGTTCCTTGATGTTGGCCAATTGTGCTTCCAGCCCGGCGATCTGCCCGCGCAGCGCGCTAACCTGGCTCTCGCCGGCCGGCAACTGGGCTTCGAACAGGGCAATCGTGCGGCTGGCTTCGCTGCCCATGGCTTCCAGCCGCAGCTGCACGGTGGCGAGCGCGGCATCGGCGTCGCCCAGCGGCGCGGTGAAGCCGGCCACCGTCACGTTGGCGGCAGCCAGGCGGGCATCAAGGCCGGACAGAGCCTCGCTGTTGCTGGCGATGGCGGCGGCGAGCCGGGTTTCCAGCGCCTCCACCCGGCTGCCCAGCTCGTCCACCAGCGCCGCCGCATTGCGGCCGCTCACTTCGATCTCGCCGGCCACCTTGCTGGCCAGCAGTTGCAGGTTGGCGAGTCGTTCATCCAGTTCCCGCGCGCCTTCGCCGCCAATGTGCGCCAGCGCGGTGCGGGCCTGATCGACACTCGCCAGCATCGCGCTGGTTTGCGCGTGCACGGCGTCGCGGGTCTGCTCGACCGAGAGGCTCGTGCGGGTGAAGGCATCGTCGATGGCCGCGTTGAGCGCACCGATCGGTGTCTCCACCGCTTCGCGCGCCTGGGCGGCGGCGTTGGCCATGGCTTCAAGACCGGACTGGCTGGCCTGGGTCAGCGCATTGATCTCGCCGCGGCTCGCCTGGGCGGCGGCGCGGGCTTCGGCTTCGGCTTCGCTGGCGCGGGTGTAGAGGCTGGCCAGCAGGGTTTCGGTTTCGGCCAACTGGCTGCGCAACTGGTTGTCCACCCGGGTCATCAGCTCGCTCAAGGCTTCGGCCTGGCTGCTGGCGACAGGGACAGCGCCGGCGAAATCCGTGCTGGCAGAGACGGCCTTGGCCACCGTTGCCGATAGCCGAGCGTTGGCGCTGTCGAGCGCGGTGGCGACGCTGGCGATGGCGCTGCTGTGGCTGGCCACCGGTGCTTCCATCGCGGCCATGCGCGTGGTGGCGGCGGCCAGCTGCTCTTCCAGCCGGGCAAGGGATTCGGCGCTGTGCTCCAGCCACTCGGCGGCCTGGGTGGCGCGGGCATCAGCAATGGCGGCACGGGCGGCGTTCACGGCCCCGGCATCGCGCAACTGTACGGCGGCCAGCAGGGCCACGCCCACTGGCCCGGCCAGCGCGGCCACCATCAACAGCAGCGGCTGCAGTTTGGCCGATACGGCAATCGCGCCGGTAGCGGTGCCCCAGGTGGCGATGATGGCAGCGGCCCAGGCCAGACTGGCGATGATCGCAAGGATCCAGGGCCAGCGGCGCGATTCAGGAGGAGCCAGAAAATCACCCATGGAAAAGCACAAACAGGAAAAGGGGCCGCCGTTCAAGCCGGCAGCCCCTTTTCACCGAACTATCCACAAGATTCCGATAGGGTGATCAACCACGCTGGCCCATTGGCACATAATCGCGGTGGGTATGGCCGGTGTAGAGCTGGCGCGGACGGCCGATCTTCTGATCGGGGTCCTCCATCATCTCGGTCCACTGCGCGATCCAGCCGACCGCACGCGAGATGGCGAACAGCACAGTGAACATCGAGGTGGGGAAGCCAATGGCCGACATCACGACGCCCGAATAGAAATCGACGTTGGGGTAAAGCTTCTTGTCGATGAAATAGGGATCGTTGAGTGCGATCTGTTCAAGTTCACGCGCGACATCGAAGATCGGATCGTTGATGCCCATCTTGTCGAGCACGTTCTTGGCGACCTTGGCCATCACCTTGGCGCGCGGATCGTAATTTTTGTACACGCGGTGGCCAAAGCCCATCAGGCGGAACGGATCATCCTTGTTCTTTGCCCGCGCGATGAATTCCGGAATGCGATCCGGCGTGCCGATTTCGCGCAGCATGTTCAGCGCGGCCTCGTTGGCGCCGCCATGCGCCGGGCCCCACAGGCAGGCAATGCCGGCCGAAATGCAGGCGAACGGATTCGCACCCGACGAACCGGCGAGCCGCACCGTGGAGGTGGAGGCGTTCTGCTCGTGATCGGCCTGCAGAATCAGCAGTTTTTCCATCGCGTCTTCGATCACCGGATCGATCACATAGGGTTCGGCCGGCACGCCAAAGGTCATCCGCAGGAAATTGCCGGCGAAACTCAGGCTGTTGTCGGGATAGAGGAAGGGCTGCCCGATCGAATATTTATAGGCCATCGCCGCCAGGGTCGGCATCTTGGCGATGATCCGGTGCGAGGCGATCACCCGCTGCTGCGGATCATGAATGTCGGTCGAGTCGTGATAGAAGGCCGCCATGGCGCCAACGATGCCGCACATGATCGCCATCGGGTGGGCGTCACGCCGGAAACCCCGGTAGAAGGTCGCCAGCTGTTCGTGGATCATGGTGTGGCGGGTGATGTTGCGGGTGAATTCGGCATTCTGTTCCGCATTGGGCAGATCGCCGTTCAGCAGCAGATGCGCGACTTCCAGAAAGCTCGACTGTTCGGCCAGCTGCTCGATGGGATAGCCGCGATAGAGCAAGATGCCTTCATCGCCATCGATGTAGGTGATCTTGGATTCGCACGACGCGGTGCTGGTGAAGCCCGGATCGAAGGTGAAGCGGCCAGTATTGGCGTAAAGCTTACGAATATCAACGACTTCCGGGCCAATACTGCCCTGGTGCACCGGATATTCCGCGCTTTTTCCGTCGATTCCGATCATGGCCGTCATGGCAGTCTTCCCTTCGTTCAACCCGCCAGAGCGTCGTCGATCCGCCCCAGCACTTCTTGCCTGCCCAGCACTTCGAGAACCTCGAACAATCCGGGCGATTGCGCCGAACCGGTAACAGCAGCGCGCAACGGCTGAGCGATCTGGCCAAGCTTGGCCGCTTCGCTTTCCGCCAGTTCACGCGCCACCTGTTCCAGTGCGGCAGCCGTCCAGTCATCCTGGGCGGCGAATCGTGCCCGGGCGCGGTCAAGCAGCCCCGGTGTCGCAGACGCTAGCAGCTTGGCAGCGCCTTCGTCCATGGGGATTGGGCGGCTGCGAAGATAGAAAAGGCTGCTGCCTGCCAAATCATTGAGGTTGTTGGCGCGTTTCTTCAACTCCGGCATGGTGCGCTGCAAAAGCGATGTATCGGAATCGGTCAATTCGCGTCCCAATGCCGCAGCCACGCGGCCGGCAATCAACGCCACCAGTCGGCCATCGTCAGCGGCGCGCAAATAGTGCCCGTTGAGGTTTTCCAGCTTCTTTATGTCAAAGCGTGACGGCGACCGACCCACCCCGGCCAGTTCGAACCACTGCACGGCTTCTTCACGGGTGATGATTTCGGCATCACCATGGCCCCAGCCCAGGCGCAGCAGATAATTTTCCACCGCTTCCGGCAACAGGCCCAACTCGTCGCGATAGGCATCCACGCCCAGCGCGCCGTGCCGCTTCGACAATTTCGCGCCGTCGGCACCGTGGATCAGCGGGATATGGGCATAAACCGGCTCAGGCCACTGCATCGCGCGAATCAGCGCCAGCTGGCGGAAGGCGTTGTTCAGGTGATCATCGCCGCGGATCACGTGGGTCACGCCCATGTCGTGATCGTCCACCACCACGGCCAGCATATAGGTGGGCGTACCGTCCGACCGCAGCAGCACGAAATCATCCAGCTCGGCATTGTTCACCGTCACCGGGCCCTGCACCTGATCGTCAATGGTGACACTGCCTTCACGCGGCGCCTTCAGACGGATCACATAATCGGCATCGTTCGGCCAATCGGTGCGGTCGCGCCAGCGCCCGTCGTATCGCATCGGCTGTTTGGCGGCGCGCTGCTCCTCGCGCAGGGCGGTCAGCTCTTCGGGCGTCGCATAACAGCGATAGGCGTGGCCCGCGGCCAACAATGCGTGCGCCACCTCGGCATGGCGGGCGGCCCTGCTGAACTGGTAGACCACCTCGCCATCCCAATTCAGGTTCAGCCAGGTCATCCCATCGAGGATGGCGGCAATGGCCGGCTCGGTGGAGCGCGCCCGATCGGTATCTTCGATGCGCAGATGGAACTCACCGCCGTGGTGGCGGGCAAACAGCCAGTTGAACAAGGCTGTGCGGGCGCCGCCGATGTGCAGGAAACCGGTGGGCGAGGGGGCAAAGCGGGTGACGACCTTGCCGGGCAAATCCTGTGTTGCGCTCATGCGCGTTTCATCCAATCAAGGGCTTCAGGGTCGTGGCCGGGAGGGCACACGGAACGCGCGGGTGGTTAGCAGAAGGATCGAAGAGAAACAAACCGCGGGGCAAGCGCTGATCGCCGGCTGGCACCGCTGGCTGGATGCCGAACGCGCGCATCTGCC
>JAIXQM010000084.1 GCA_027485735.1 Sphingomonadales bacterium
GCCATCCCGGACCAGAAGCGCGCGTGGCAGGTGTTCGACCAGTGGGACAAGCCCTTCCTGTGCTGCTTCAGCGACGGCGATCCGGTGACCCGGGGCGGTGAAGCGCGTTTCATCGGCCGCGTTCCCGGCACCGCAGGCCAACCGCACCGCACGCTGAAGGGCGGCCATTTCATCCAGGAAAACGACCCGCAGGGTTTTGTGCAGGCGATTCTGGACGTGGCAAAGCCGTGAAGTCGCGATGACGCCCACCGGATAAGGTCACCCTCCTAGGCCGGGCGCCGTCCTCTGCGCCACCAGATCAAGGCCGCTGTTGCCGCCGCCAGCACGGCCGCAAACGGCCACAACGCCAGCAGCCGCGGGATCAACAACGTGCGCAGCGCATTGGCCAGAATCTGATCGGGCGCGGCATAGCCCTCGGGCATCGGCAGCACCTGGTTGGCCTTGGCAAAGGCGGCATAATCGCTTTGCATGACGGCAAATCGTTCCGGATCGCCGCGCGACAGATCATCCGTCTCGCCGGGATCGGCGCTGATATTGTAGAGCCGCCAGCGGGCATCGCCATAAGGTGGCAGGTTCTTGACCAGCTTGTAATCGCCTTTGAACAGCACCGCGTTGCCCGACAGTTCATAGCCCAAGGGCCTGTCGGCCGGATGGACGGATGGCGTGCTGCCGGTGAGCATCGGCGACAGGTTCAACCCGATCATGGGCTCGACACGGCGCCCGGCAAAAACGCCTTGCTGCGGCGTCACCCCGGCCAGCGCCAACAACGTCGGCGGCATATCGGTGACATGGGCAAAGCCGGTTGCAACACGGCCACCCCTGATCGCCGGATTGCCCGGCCAGGCCATGATCATCGGCACACGCAAGCCCCCTTCGCTCGCGCTGAACTTGTATCCCCGCAGCGGCGAGACCGATGCGCTGGCAAAGCCAGCGCCTTGTGCGGTCAGCGAGCCCGGGCGACCCTGCCTGGCGATGCTTTGATCATAGAGATGATTGGCGTTCCAGCGCGCAAATGCCCCCATCGCCATCGGGTCGGTGGCTTCGGCGCCATTGTCGGACAGAAAAACGAATATGCTGTTCTCATATTCGCCGATGGCCTTCAGATGCGCGACCAGCCGGCCGATTTCACGGTCCATGGCTGTGGCCATGCCGGCATAGGCCGCCATCGCACCGGCGCGCTGCTGCCGTTCCTGAGGCGACAATTTCAACCAGTCGCCACTGGTATTCATGGTTACCATGGCAACGCCTGCGGGCATCATGCCCTTGGCAATCACTGCGGCCCGGCGCTGGTTGCGCAGCGCGGTCCAGCCCGCGGTGTAGCGCCCGGCATAGGCCGCGATGTCGGCATCGGGCGCCTGCAATGGCGTGTGGTTGGCGATGAAGTTCACCGAAGCCAGAAACGGCTTTCCGCTGGCGTTGCCGCTGTCAATATAACGGATCATCCTGTCGACAATCAGGGTCGAGGAATAGAAACGCGCCGGCAGTTTCGCCGGCTTGCCGTCCTCGCTCCATTCGGTCTGGTCATAAATCAGCAGATTGGGCTTATCTTCAAAATTGTCGGCACCCGATTGGGCCAGCGCGAGCGCATGATCATAGCCGCGCGCTGTGGGCAGGCTGTCGGGCGTGTGGCCCAGATGCCATTTCCCGGTCAGATAGGTGCGGTAGCCGCCAGCGCGCAGCTGATCGGCAATGGTCACCACGCGGTTGTTGAGGTGCGCGTCATAGCCGGGCTTGCCCTGATGTTCCGGTGGGATTGTCTCTGGCATGTTGCCCAAGCCGGCACGGTGGTTGATCACGCCCGTCTGCAGCATCGCCCGCGTGGGCGAGCAGGACCCGGCGACGTGGAAATTCGAAAAACGCACACCCTTGGCCGCGAGCGCGTCGATATTGGGCGTCGCAATTTCGCCGCCGAAGGCCCCGACATCACTGAACCCCCAATCATCAGCCAGCAGGATGACGATGTTGGGGCGCTTCGCCGGGGCCGCGTGGGTGCCGGGCGCAAGCAGATGCAGCAGGGTCAGAGCGGCCAGAACGGCTGCCGGTCGTTTCGGGCTCATCGGCTCAGCAAGGCGTCGAGACACCCCGCCTCCGCCAGCAGCGGATCGATGCGTCCCCGCGCGGTCGCATCCAGCGCGGCATGGCGCGCGCGCAGATCAGCCAGGCACTTGGCCTGATATTTGAACACACCCTGGGTGTAGGGCAGGCCCATGGCGGTCATGCTGAAGGTCGTTTCGCCCGCTTCGATCGCGGCGGCATTGGCGAGGAGGAAGGGCATGTAGATGTCGCCCACCTGCTTCAGCCATGCGGTGATGATCGGCGCAAAGGGCGCATCTGCTGCATCCCATTGGCCGTCGATGCCCGACATATCGTCAATATGGAGCAGCCAGCGGAAGCTGTAGGGATAGTCCTTGCGCATCATTGTTTGCGCGGTCGGGTCAACGCCAAGCTGCGATAACTGGCCATATATACCGAATTCCGCGAGGCTGGGGCGCGTGCCGAACAGGCAATGGCGATCGACCACATGCGCCTCAAGCGCCGCCAGCAGCGCGTGGGTCGAGGCTTCGATCAGCGGGAAATTTTCGCGCGTGCAGCCGACAATCGCCATCCGCCCGACCTGGCGGGCGCGGAACTGTTCGGCAAAGCCCTGGCTCGTCGCCAGCCCGCCGCCCTTCATCGCGTCAAAGGCGAGCCAGCGGCTCATCTGGATCTGGTCCACATCCTCCAGCCAGCGGTAGCCGAACATCGCCTTGGTCACCCATTCATCGGCAAAATCCTCGATCAGGTGCGCGATGAAGGCGCTTGCCGGGTCTGGCGGAACCACGGAACGTTCGGCGTGACGCGCCTCCAGATCATAAATCAGCGGGGTGGAATCATTGTGGAACGTCCCATCGGGATACTCCATCACCGGGATGACCGGTGCTTTGACCCTGGCCAGCGCCTCGCGCGAGTCCGCGCCGTGGACCCAGAGATGCGGAATACGGCGATAGCGCATCAGCGCGCGCATCTTCATCGAATAGGGTGAACCGAGCGCGCCATTGATTATGTACATGGTGATGGTGCCCTTTCTCGATCTGGTGCGGCTGATCTGCGCCCGCGAGGAAGGTTTGACAATTGGCATCTGTTCGGGCGGGCACAGCTGGGCGCAATTCGGTCCTGCTGGTGGATTTCATCCGCCACGCCAGCCCGCCGGGCCAGCCACTGCGGCAGGTGTTGATCGAGGCGGGATCGATCCGCGTGAAGCCGATCGTGCTCACGGCGGCCGCGGCGATGATCGGGGCGGCGACCATCCTCACCGATCCGATCTTTCAGGGTCTGGCCATCTCGCTGCTGTTCGGGCTGGCGAGTTCAACCCTGCTCACCCTGCTGGTGATCCCGGCCATCTATGTGGTGCTGCGCGACGATGGCCTGGCGCTGCCCGCCTCATCCAAGTGAGCGCCAGCCGACGTACAGCGCCGTCAGGATCACCATGATTGCGAACAGGCGGCGGGCCAGCGCGGCGCGGGTGGCAAGGCGCGGTGCCAGTGGTTTGGCGGCCAGCACCCCGATAAGCCCGCCGGCCACCATCGCCAGCAGCGCCGGGCCATCTACCCGGCCGGCCACCGCATAGGTGCCGGCCGTCGCGACGCCGAACACCATCACCGAAACCAATGAGGAGGCCGCGGCGTTGGCCAGCGTGATGCCGGTGGCCGCCATCAGGCCGGGCACGATCAGGAAACCGCCGCCAATCCCGAAGAAGCCCGCCGCCAGGCCAACAACCAGCCCGGCCGGCACCAGCTTCAGCGTCATCGGCAGATCAAGCCGCACCGTCGGATCGCCTTCGGCTTTCGCCGGGCGCAGCATGGCCAGCCCCACCGCCAGCATGGCCAGCGCAAAGGCGCTGAGCAGCGCCTGCCCGTCCACGCGCTGCGCCAGAACCGCGCCGGCCAGCGAACCGGCGAGGCCAGCCCCCGCGAAGGAAAGCGCACACGGCCATTTCACGGTGCCGGCCCGCGCCTGCACCGCCAGATTGGCCGCCGCGTTCACGGCAACGGCCGCCGCCCCCGTGCCGATGGCCACGTGCGAATCAGATATGCCGACGATATAGAGCAGCAGCGGCGTCGCCAGCACGGAGCCGCCGCCGCCAAACAGGCCGAGCAGCAGGGCGATGATGGCCCCGCCGGCAACGGCTGCTGGAAGTCCGAGTGCCAGTCCGGCTTCCATGGCAATATCCTTGTTGGCGGGTCAGGGCGGCAGGCCGGCAAGTTCCGGGCAGTAGATTTCCGCCAGGGTCTGGATGACCTTGTGCACGGCCGGGTTGGCGATCGAATAATAGATCGTCTGCGCCTCGCGCCGGGTTTTCACGACGCCTTCTTCGCGCAGCAGCGCCAGATGCTGCGACAGGGCTGATTGCGACAGGCCGACATTGAGCGAACCCACCGAGCGTTCCCCCTCTGCAATCTGGCACAGGATCAGCAGCCGGCGTTCATTGGCGAGCGCCTTCATCAGCTTGGCCGCCTCTGCAGCACTGGCCTCAAAGGCTTCAAGATTCGCGGAAATGTTCATGGCGGTGGATATACCTACTTGAAACTAATTTAGCAAATGCTAATGTCGTGATATTGGAGATCGATATGAACCGCCCTGACGTCACTCCGTTCTTTGACCATGCGACCAACACGTGGACCTATCTCGTCTCAGATCCCGACACGGGCGAGGCCGTGATCATCGATGCGGTGCTGGATTATGAACCCAAGGGCGCCCGCGTCTCACACAACGGCCTTGAGGCGTTGTACAGCGTCGTTGAGCGGCGCCAGCTCAAGCTGCGCTGGATCCTCGAAACCCACGCCCACGCCGACCATCTGGCCGGCGGCTACTGGCTGCGGGACAAAAGTGGCGCACCGCTGGTGATCGGCGCCCGCATTGCCGAGGTGCAGAAGGTGTTCGCACCCCGCTTTGGCATGGACGATCTGCCCACCGATGGCCGCCAGTTCGACGTTCTGGTGGAAGATGGCGCCACCCTGCCGCTGGGCAATTTGACCATCCGCGTGATGCACACGCCCGGCCACACGCCTGCCTGTCTGACCTATCTCATCGGTGACGCCGCCTTCGTTGGCGACACGCTGTTCATGCCCGACTATGGCACCGCGCGCTGTGATTTTCCCGGCGGCGATGCGGGAACCCTGCATGCCTCGATCCAGAAGATCCTGGCGCTCCCGCCCGAAACCCGGATTTTTGTTGGCCATGATTATCTTCCAACCGGCCGCGCAGACTATGCCTGCGAAACCAGCGTCGCCGCGCAAAAGGCGGGCAATATCCATGTGCATGATGGCGTTGATGCACGGAGCTTTGTCGCCATGCGTCAGGCCCGTGACGCAACGCTGGCTCCGCCAACGCTGATCCTGCCAAGCCTGCAGGTGAATATCGCAGCCGGCGAGCTGCCGCCGCCCGATGCGCAGGGGCGGCGCTTTTTGCGGCTACCGCTATCATTTGCCGGCTAACACAGGCGGTCACTGCGAGGACTAACCTAGCTGATTTTCAGGGTTTTTTCAATCCCCGGCGGCCGCTGGCGGCCGGAGTGATGGTGCCCAGAAGAGGACTCGAACCTCCACGCCCTTGCGAGCGCCAGCACCTGAAGCTGGTGCGTCTACCAATTCCGCCATCTGGGCACGGGGTAGGCGGCGGCAGATATGGGGGGAATCGGGGGATGTCAATCGTCTGTGCCGGGCAATCGCGATTTTTCCGCCAGCAGCAGCGTCGCGGGGCAAGATGAGCCAAGACAAGGCCGGCGCCAGCGGCTAAATCGCCGGCATGACTGATCTTCACAGCACAAGCACTGCTTCCCCGTTGCCTGTCGGCGCGCTGGTCACCGTCATTGGCGGTGCGGGCTTCATCGGCCGGTACGTGGTGGAGGCGCTGGCCAGGGCCGGATACCGGGTGCGAGTTGTCTCCCGCCATGCCGACAGCGCGCTGTACCTGAAGCCGCTCGGTGATCTTGGCCAGATCCAGGTGGTGACCGGCAATATCCGTTCCGATGCCGATATGGCTGCCGCCTTTGTCGGCGCATCGGCGGGCGTGAACCTCGTTGGCATCCTTGCCGAAAGCGGGGACCAGCGCTTTGCCGGTCTGCAGGCCGAAGGCGCCGGGCGAGCGGCGCGGGCCGCGGCGGCGGCGGGCGTAATGGCCTATGTGCAAATGTCCGCCATCGGTGCCGATGCCACCAGCGCAATCGCCTATGCCCGCAGCAAGGGCGAGGGCGAGCAACAGGTGCTCAGCGCGCTGCCGTTTGCTTGCATTCTGCGGCCCAGCCTGGTCGCCGGGCCGGAAGATCAGTTCTTCAATCGCTTTGCCGGCATGGCGCGATTGTCCCCCATCTTGCCGGCAATCTGCGGGGACAGTCTGTTCCAGCCGGTCTATGTGCGTGATGTCGCCGATGCGGTGCTGGCCGCGCTGCAATCGGGCGATGCGCGCGGGCGCACCTTTGAACTGGGCGGGCCGGATGTGCTGAGCTTCACCGCCATCCTGCAGATGATTTCCGATCTGACCGGCCTCGATCGGCCGGTGGTGCCATTGTCGGACTTCACCTCGGGCCTGCTGGCGAAGATGGGCGACATCCTGCCGTTCATGCCGATGAACAGCGATCAGCTGGCGATGCTGAAAAAGGGCAATATCTGCGCGACCACCTTGCCGGGGCTGAAGGATCTGGGCGTCACGCCGACGCCGCTGGCCGGGTTCATCCCGGAAATGATGCTGCGCTTCCGCCGTGGCGGTCGCTTTGCGAAACCTGCTGCATGAACCAGCCCGATCTGCTCACCATCATCCTGCTCGGCATTGTCGAGGGGCTGACGGAATATCTGCCGGTGTCCTCCACAGGCCACCTGATCCTGGCCGGCGAACTGCTCGGCTTTTCGGGGGAGGCGGGGGCGACCTTCGATATCGCCATCCAGTCTGGCGCGATCCTGGCCGTGCTGGTGGCCTATTGGGGGCGGTTCATGGGCGTCGCCAAGGGCCTGCTGGTGCGCGAGCCGACGGCCTTTGCCTTCATCCGCAACGTGTTTCTGGGCTTTCTGCCGGCCGCGATCATGGGCGTGCTGTTCATCAAGGCGGTGGAAGCCATGCTGGAAAGCCCCACCACTGTGGCCGTGTCGCTGATCGTCGGCGGCTTTGCGATCCTGTGGATCGAAAAGCGCATGGGCGAAGCCAGGGTGTTCGGCGTGGAGGCGCTGAGCACGCGCAATTCGCTGCTGATCGGGCTGGGCCAGTGCGTTGCCATGATTCCCGGCGTGTCGCGTTCGGGTGCCACCATCATGGCGGCGCTGATGCTGGGGGTGGACCGCAAGACGGCGGCCGAGTTCAGCTTTTTCCTCGCCGTGCCGACGATTTCGGGCGCCACCGTGCTGATGCTGTGGAAAAATCGCGACAGCCTTGATGCCTCCAACCTGTCGGCCATCGGCATCGGCTTTGCCGTCAGCTTCGTGGTGGCGCTGGCGGTGGTGAAGGGCTTTGTCGCGTTGGTCAGTCGCTTTGGGTTCGCCCCGTTCGCCTGGTACCGAATCATCGCCGGCAGTGCAGCGCTGGTGTGGTTGGCGATGAGATAGGGCCGAAATGGCCATAAAAGAGTGGACAAGTCGCCAGAATCGCAATGATTGACCAGATTTAGGGCAGCATTATTGCCATATACCGTGTTTTTCACGTGACAATCGTCGCCGTTCATGGTTTCGCGCATCCCAACGAAAGGATACGCGCCCATGGCCGCAACAAAATTGCTGAAGTTCGTCGAGCGCGACCAGGCCTATCCGGCCAAGCGGTCTGCCGACGAACGCGCCCATGATTTCCTGGAGATCAGCCGCCCCTATATCCTCGCCAAGGCCGAGGAGCAGGCCGGGCGCTGCAGCCAGTGCGGCGTGCCCTTCTGCCAGGTGCATTGCCCACTGCAGAACAACATCCCCGATTGGCTCAAACTGACGGCGGAAGGCCGATTGCAGGAAGCCTATGAAGTGTCGGCCGCGACCAACGCCATGCCGGAAATCTGCGGCCGCATCTGCCCGCAGGACCGGCTGTGCGAAGGCAATTGCGTGATCGAGCCGGGGTTCGGCAGCGTCACCATCGGTTCGGTGGAGAAGTTCCTGACCGATAACGCCTGGGAACAGGGTTGGGTGAAGCCACTGCAGCCCGTTGCTGACCGGTCCGGCCAGAGCGTTGCCATCATCGGTGCTGGCCCGGCCGGCCTTACCGTTGCCGAAGCGCTGCGCGTGAAGGGCTATGACGTGCATGTCTATGACCGGCATGATCGCGCCGGCGGGCTGCTCACCTATGGCATTCCCGGCTTCAAGCTGGAAAAGCCGGTGGTGATGCGCCGCGTCGAACGGCTGCGCGAGGGCGGCGTGCATTTCCACCCGAATTTCGCCGTGGGCCGAGATGCCAGCCTGGCTGAACTGCGCGAACGGCACGATGCCGTGCTGATTGCCACCGGCGTGTATAAGGCGCGTCAGGTCGAAGTGCCGGGCGCCGATGGCCTCACGACGATGGAAGCGCTGGATTATCTGATTGCGGCCAACAAGGCCGGATTCGGCGATGTGCTGCCCGATGCCGCGACTTTTGATGCAGCCGGCAAGCATGTTGTCGTGATCGGCGGCGGCGATACCGCGATGGACTGCGTGCGCACCGCCGTGCGCCAAGGCGCCGCCAGCGTGAAGTGCCTTTATCGCCGCGATCGCGCCAACATGCCGGGTTCGGCGCGCGAGGTCGCCAATGCCGAGGAAGAGGGCGTGGAGTTTGTCTGGCTGGCGGCCCCGGCACAGATCACGCCCGCCGGCGTGGTGGCGCAAGGCATGCGGCTGGGCCAGCCCGGCCCCGATGGCCGCCGCAGCCCGGAACCGGATGCCGATAATCGCTTCACGCTTCAGGCTGATCTGGTGATCAAGGCGCTGGGCTTTGACGCTGAAGACCTGCCGACCCTGTTTGGCGCGCCGCAATTGCCGGTGACGCGCTGGGGCACGGTGCGCATTGATCACAAGACGATGATGACCGGCGTGGACGGCGTGTTTGCCGCTGGCGACATCGTGCGCGGCGCCAGCCTGGTGGTGTGGGCGGTGCGCGACGGGCGTGACGTGGCGGCGCAGATGCACCAATATCTGCGCGCCCGCGTGACTGCAGCCGCAGCCGCAGCCTGACCAACTCCAAGGAATTGCCCAAATGAAGACACTGATCGTCGCTGTTGCCGCTCTTGCCGTTGCTGGCGCAGCGCAGGCCCAGACCAAGCCGGCCGCGGCGCGTCCGCTGGATCCGGCCACCCTGCAATCGGCGGCGGCGATCGTGGCGCAGCTGAACATCAAGGCCAAGCTGCAGACGCAGATGGCGGGCAGCATCGCCCAGATGAAGTCGGGCGCGGTGATCCGTGCCATGCTGGCCCAGCAGCCGGGTTTCATCCCCGCCTATCAGGCCAACAAGGCGAAATTTGATCCGGTGCTGGCCAAGGCCGGCGCCATCCAGGCCGAAATCGCGCAGGGCGTGGTAAACCAGAATCTGAACAGCGTGGTGACCGCCGCCACCCAGGCCTATGCCCGCCAGTTCACCAAGGCAGAACTTGACGCCATCCTGGCCTTTTATCGCACGCCCGCCGGGCAGGCGCTGATGCGCAAGGAACCGGCGGTGGCCGCTGCCATCGGTCAGGCCACCGGCCAGTTGATCGGGGCGAAGATCGATGCGGCCATGCAGGCCAATGCCAAACGGCTGGGCGCAGCGCTGGCCCCGCTGAGCAGCAACGCACAACAGGCAAAGAAGCCATGACCCAGATGCCCCCACCCTTCGTCGTTTCGCCTGAGGAACGCGCCCGCATTGCCGATGTCGGCATGTATCGCCCCGATTTCGAAGGCGATGCCTGCGGCGTGGGCCTGGTGGCAGCCACGGATGGCAAGCCGCAGCGCCGGGTTGTAACCGCGGCCATCGATGCGCTGAAGGCGGTGTGGCACCGCGGCGCGGTCGATGCCGATGGCATGACAGGCGATGGTGCGGGCATATTGGTCGAGATCCCGGTGGATTTCTTCCACGAACATGTCGAACGGCACGGCCAGAAGCCAGTCGCCGGTCTGCTGGCGGTGGGCCAGGTGTTCCTGCCGCGTACCGATCTGGCCGCGCAGGAAGCCTGCCGGACGATTGTTGAATCTGAAATCATCGGTTTCGGCTACAAGGTCTATGGCTGGCGCCAGGTGCCGGTGGATATCAGCTGCATCGGCGACAAGGCGATGCTGAGCCGTCCCGAGATCGAGCAGATCATGATCGCCGGGCCGAAGGACGATGGTGAGGATGCCAAGGAGCGGTTCGAGAAGGACCTCTATCTCATCCGCCGCCGCATCGAGAAGAAGGTGATCGAAGCCCAGATCCAGGGCTTCTACTTCTGCTCGCTGTCGTGCCGCACGCTGATCTACAAGGGGCTGTTCCTGGCGGAATCGCTCAGCGTTTTCTATCCCGACCTTAACGACGAGCGCTTCATTTCGCGTTTTGCCATTTATCACCAGCGCTATTCCACCAACACCTTCCCGCAATGGTGGTTGGCGCAGCCGTTCCGCACCTTGGCGCACAATGGCGAAATCAACACGATCCGCGGCAACAGCAACTGGATGAAGAGCCACGAGATCAAGATGGCGGCCGCCGCGTTTGGCGAACATTCGGAAGACATCAAGCCGCTGATCCCGGCCGGCGCGTCGGATACCGCCGCGCTGGATGCGGTGTTCGAAGCCTTTGTGCGGTCCGGCCGTGATGCGCCGACCGCCAAGTTGATGCTGATCCCGCAGGCCTGGCAGCGTGATGCCAGCCTCGATCCGGCGACGCGCGCCATGTATGCCTTCTTCGCGTCGTTGATGGAGCCGTGGGACGGGCCGGCGGCGCTGGCCATGACCGATGGTCGCTGGGTGGTCGCCGGCCTTGATCGCAACGCGCTGCGGCCGATGCGGTACTGCCTCACCCGTGATGGCCTGCTGATCACCGGCAGCGAAGCCGGCATGGTGGTGGTGCCGGAAGGCGACGTGGTGAAGAAGGGCGCGCTCGGCCCCGGCGAGATGATCGCGGTCGATCTCGATGCCGCGCCATCGAAGTTTTACGCCGATGCCGAAATCAAGGCCAAGGTGGCCGGCGC
>JAIXQM010000047.1 GCA_027485735.1 Sphingomonadales bacterium
CGTCCGGCCCAGCGCGTGCTGGAACGCTGCTGGTTCCGGGAGGAAGGCCGCTTCGTGCAAAGCTGGCGCGATGGCGATGCCTGGTTCGACGAAGTCAGCTACGCCCGCCTGGCCAGCGATTGATGGCTGCTCCCCAAAAACTTCCAACGCCTGAGATCGTTTCGGCGCTGGTTGGCGCCACCGTTACCCATGTGGAACAATTGTCGGGCGGGGCGTCCTCGGCCACCTTTGCCGTGGATGCCGTGACGGCCGATGGTGCAGCCTGGCCACTGATCCTGCAATGCGCTGCCACCGGTTCCGTGCCCGAAGGCGGCCTGCCGCGTGCCGATCAGGCCCGGCTGCAACAGCGCGCCTTTGAGCGCGGCCTGCCCGTAGCCGAAGTGGTGCGGGTGCTGACACCGGAAGATGGCCTGGGCGAAGCCTATGTGATGGCCCGGCTGCCGGGCGAGGCGCTGGCGCCGAAATGGCTGAAGCTGCCCGAATATGCCCCGGCGCGCGCCGCGATGACGCGCCAGTGCGCCGAGGTGCTGGCCCGGTTGCATAGGTTGCCCATCAGCGTTGCCGACGGGCTGGCCTTGCCATCGGGCAGTACGGCGCAATCGCTGGATCGCATGTTCAGCAACTATCGCCGCTTTGGCGTCGATTCGCCGGTGTTCGATCTCGCCTTTGCCTGGTTGCGGGAACGGGTGGCGGATCGGCCGCCGACAAATATCGTCCACGGCGATTTCCGCTCCGGCAATTTCCTGGTGGCCCCCGATGGCCTGGTGGCGGTGCTGGATTGGGAACTGGCGCATTTGGGTGACGGCCACGAGGATCTGGGCTGGCTGTGCTGCAATTCGTGGCGCTTTGGCGTGTGGGACCGGCCGGTGGGCGGCTTTGGCCAGCGCGATGAACTTTATGCGGCCTATGAGGCGGCCGGTGGCGGTCCGGTCGATCGCGAGCGCGCGGCCTTCTGGGAAGTGTTCGGCACGTTGAAATGGGGCATCGCCTGCCTGCAACTGGGCGATGATCATGTCTCCGGCCGGCTGCGCAACGTGGAACGCGCCGCCATTGGCCGCCGTGTCTCCGAAGTGGAGCTGGACCTGATGCACCTGTTCAAGTTTGGGAGCGTGTGATGGCGGAACAGATCGAAGCCACCACGCTGATCGAGGCGGTGCAGCTGTTCCTGGCGGAACTGGAACCGGAACTGAAAGGCCGCCGCGCCTTTCACGCCAAGGTGGCGGGCAACGCTCTGGCCATCGTGGCGCGCGAACTGGCGCAACAGCCGCAGGCCCGCGAACAGGCGCTGCTTGCCGGTGTGATGGGGCATGATGCGCCGCTGGACACGCTGCGCACCCAAATGTGCGAACAGTTGCGGGCCGGCACGATGGGGGCAGCGACCCCGGGACTGGTGGATGCGTTGCTTGCCGTGGCGCTGGGCAAGTGCGGGGTGGATAACCCGCGTTACGCCACTTTTAAGCGTCTTGCCGGGCCAGCCACGGCCTGAGCAGGTCAAGATAGGCGGCGGGATTGTCCAGCATGATGCTGTGCGAGGCGTCGGGGATTTCCGCGAACCGGGCGCCGGCGGCGATGGCGAAATTGGCAACCGTTGCGGGGCGGGCCTCATCATCCTGGCCGGCAACGAACAAGGTGCGCTTTGGATCAAGTTGTTCGAGCAAGGGCTGCCCGTCGTAATCTTTTAGCGTTCCGGTGCAGGTGAATTCGGCGCGGCCCCACATATGATTGTACAGCCCTTCCGCAAACGGTGCCGGCAGTGCATCGCGATAGGCGGCAATCGCCGGCGGTGGGATCACCTGGCGAACATGGCGGGCATAAAAGGCCGCCGTGGCGGCATCGCAGTCCGCCTGCGGCGCGGCACCGGGCGTGTCGCAGCGGTCCAGCAGATCGCGCACGTCGGCCGGCATGCCGGCTTTCAGTTCGGCTGCATCGCGCAGCCAGATCTCGGTGGAAATCAGCGGTGATTGCAGCACCAGCCCAGCCAGGGCGCCGGGCCGAGTGGCGCCATACTCCAGTGCCAACGTGCCGCCCCAGCTGCCGCCCAGCACATGCCAGCGCCCGATGCCGAAATGGGCGCGGATCGCCTCGATCTCCGACAGGAAACGCGCCACCGTCCAGTTGGCCGGATCGCCCGGCCGATCGGAACGGCCGCAATCGAGCTGATCATACAGGATCACGGCGCGATCATTGGCCAACGCAGTGGCGTTGAGCCAGCTCCAGTGCGAACTGCCCGGCCCGCCATGGATGAACAGGATCGGCGGCTTGCCGCCCAGGGCGCCGTTGACCCGGACATAGATACGCCCGCCGGTAACCGGCACCATGGCTTCCTGATCAGGCGCCAGCCGCAGGCCGGGAGAGGTGGCTCCTTGCCGCAGCGCCTGCGCGGCCAATCGCGCCGGCAACAGGCCCGCCAACCCCGCCGCCAGCCCAGAGGCCAAAATCGTGCGCCGGCCCATCACGCCGCCGGCCCCGATTTGCGTCGGAAGCCGGAGGGATCGAGGTGCATGTCGATATCGGGATAATGACATTCGTCGATGTCTGGCTGATCGGTGCCGATGGCGAGGAACTGGCAGGGCAGGGCGGAGCGGTTCTGCAGATGATGGCCATTGGCAACGCCGGCGGGGAAGCAGGCGATGTCGCCGGGGGTGAGCAGAGACTCGCCATTTTCTTCGACCAGCACCGCCTCGCCGGCCAGCATTACCAGCATTTCGTCCTCATGCGTGTGCCAGTGACGCTGGCTGGACCAGGCGCCGGACTCAAGTGTCACCAGATTGGCACCGAACTGACACAGACCGCCAGCCGCCGCCACCGCGCGCCATGATCGCGCCAGCACCGGGCCATCAAACGGCGGCAAATATCCCGATCCAGAGCGGACGGGCAGGGCGGACAGATCAAGCTTCGGCATCAACGCCGTTCAAGCACAACCGGCAGCTTTCGGAAACCGTGCACGAAGCATTGCGCCACATATTCGGCGGCTCCCACCTGACGCGGGAACAATTTGCGGGCCAGAAGTTCTTCCAGCAGCACCGCGATCTGCAACTCCGCGAGCCGCGCGCCCACGCAGCGGTGGACGCCAAAGCCGAACGACAGGTGCCTGCGGGCATTTGCACGTGTGATATCAAAGGTTTCGGCATCCGGGAACATGCTCTCGTCGCGGTTGCCGCTGATGTACCAGACGACGATCTTGTCGCCCTTCTTCACCGGAACCCCGGCGATATCGGCATCTTCCACCGCCGTGCGCCGCATGTGCGCCAGTGGCGTCTGCCAACGCAGGACTTCAGAAATCGTATTGGAAATCAGACTGTTGTCGCCCTCCAACTTGGCCCATTCGCCCTCAAAACGGTTGAAGGCCTCCACCAGGCCCGACATCGAATTTCGGGTGGTATCGTTGCCGCCGACGATCAAAAGGATATAGTTTCCAGTGCGTTCCTGGAACGGCATGTCGCCCATGGCATCACTGTGCGCCATGGCACTGATAAGGTCGCCGGTTGGCGGCTTGGCCTTGCGCTCGGTCATCAGGGCATCCAGCGCGTTCGTCATGTCAATCAGGTGCTGCTGGCGGATATCCTTGGTCGCCGGGTTCAGCGCGGCCTCGATGTCGCCACCCCAGTCTGACCACAAGGTGAGATCACGGCGCTTTTCCCAGGGATAATCGAACAATATGGCCAGCATGCCGGTGGTCAATTCGATGGAGACGCGGTCAACCCAATCAAATTCCTCACCAATCGGTAGCCCGTCGAGCAGTTCGCTCGTGCGCTTGCGGACTTCAATGGCCATGCGGGCGATTTCAGATGGGCCAAAGGCGGGCGCCACCACCCGGCGCTGATCGCTGTGGCGTGGCCGGTCCATCGCGATGAACTGCGGCAGATTATACTCGCCAAAAAGATCGACAACGGTGATGCCGCCGAATTCGTGGCTGGACGAAAAGATGTCAGGCCGGGCTTCCACCGCCATGATGTCGGCATGGCTACAGACCGACCAGAACGGGCCGAATGGGCTGTTGGCCTGGTAATGCACCGGTGCATCGGCGCGCAACCGGGCGAACACCGGCCGCCAACTGTCGTTGGCATACAGCGTTGCGTCAGACACATCGATCACATCAAGTGGAACAGCAGCCACACTGGCCGGAGCAATCGTTGCCATCACATCCTCCCCATTTCGTGCGCCGCATCTTCACGGTCATTGATGCGATGCTACGCTGGATCGATCCCAACTGCGAGTCCCTGTGCCATGGCCATTCCCTCTCATAATAATCATGATTCCAGCATCGATCCCACCCGAGATCAGGTTCGAAACTTGCGCGATCACGGCCGTGACGGTCCGGTGGTGATGATGAACCTGCTGAAGTTCCGCAAGACCGCGAACTATTCGCCCGATGCTGGCATGGCCTCCTGTTCGGGCAAGGCGGCCTATGACCGCTATCAGCACGCCCTCACCGTGGCGGTCGGCGCCATTTCCCAGGCGGAGGTGCTTTATGATGGTCCATGTGAGCAGGTCTTCATCGGCCAGGCCGGCACGGATGCGACCAATTGGGACAAGCTTCTGTTGGTGCGCTACCCCAGTCGGCAGCACTTCCTCGCCATGATGGCCGACGACAGCTACCGCGACGCACTGGTGCACCGGTATGCCGGGTTGGAGCGCACCGTTCTGATTCAGTGCGCTGGGTAAGGACCTAATCATCTTGCGCCTGTTGCACCGCAGCGCAGGCACGGTATGAAGGCCCGCATAACCACCCGCTCGTTCGGCCGCAGGGCAGGGCAGCGAAAGGGGCCAGCAAGAAGGGCAACTCATGGCATCTCGACCAATAGCGCCGCCGCCGCGCCCGCTGTCACCGCACCTCACCATCTGGAAATGGCGGGTGCACATGGCGGTTTCCATCGTCCACCGGGTGACGGGCCATGCCTTGGCTTTTGGTGCCGTGGTGATCTTTGCCTGGTGGCTGGCGGCGCTTGCTAGTGGGCCGACCTATTATCGCCTGTTTCAGGATATCGTCTTCTCGCCGCTGGGCGTGCTGGTCGGCTTCGGCCTGACCTGGGCGATGTTCCAGCACATGGGCAGTGGCATCCGCCACTTCATCATGGATTCGGGCGAAGGTTTCGATCTCGCCACCTCGCGCCGCATGGCGATGCTGACCTTCGTGTTTTCGGTTCTGGCCACGCTGGCTTTCTGGGCCTTCGTGTTGCTTGGCAGGGGGTATTGATCATGGGCAATGGAACTCAGATCGGCCGCGTTCGCGGGCTTGGTGCCGGCGGCGGCGCTGTGGTGCATCACTGGTGGCTGCAGCGCGTTACCGCGGTGGCCAGCCTATTCCTGGTGCTGTGGTTCGTCTTCAGCCTCGCCCGGCTGCCCAGCTTGGATTATGCCAGCACCGTGATGTGGCTGCGTCAGCCGCTGGTGGCGGTGCCGATGTGTCTGCTGGTTGTCAGCGTTTTCTGGCATTTCCGTCTGGGGGTGCAGGTCATGCTGGAAGATTATCTGCATGGGTCAAAGCGCGTCATCGCCATGCTGGCCCTCAACTTCTACACCTTTGCTCTCGCGGCCCTGGCACTGTTTTCGGTGCTCAAGGTCGCCCTGTCTGCCGGTTGATTGGAAGCCCAAGTGCCTGAAGCCTATCAGATCATCGATCATGTTTATGATGCCGTCGTCGTTGGCGCCGGCGGTTCCGGCCTGCGCGCGGCCATGGGCATCGCCGAAGCCGGGCTGAAAACCGCCTGCATCACCAAGGTGTTCCCCACCCGCAGCCACACAGTGGCGGCCCAGGGCGGCATCGCGGCCGCGCTTGGCAACATGGGCCCGGATCACTGGACCTGGCACATGTATGACACGGTGAAGGGCAGCGATTGGCTCGGCGATCAGGACGCCATCGAATATCTCTGCAAGGAAGCGCCTGCCGCGGTTTACGAGCTGGAACATTTCGGTGTGCCGTTCAGCCGCACCGAAGCCGGCCGGATCTATCAGCGCCCGTTTGGCGGCATGATGCAGGACATGGGCCGTGGCCCGCCAGCGCAGCGCACCTGCGCCGCCGCTGATCGCACCGGCCACGCCATGCTGCACGCGCTCTATCAGCAGAGCCTCAAGTACAGCACGGATTTCTACATCGAATATTTCGCCATCGATCTCATCATGGTTAATGGGGAGTGCAAGGGCGTCATTGCCATCAACATGGAAGATGGCAGCATCCACCGCTTCCGCAGTCACCAGACGGTGTTGGCGACCGGTGGCTATGGCCGTTGCTATTTCTCAGCAACGTCCGCGCACACCTCCACCGGTGACGGGGGCGGCATGGCGATCCGCGCCGGCGTTGCCATGCAGGACATGGAATTTGTGCAGTTCCACCCCACCGGCATCTATGGCGCCGGCGTATTGATCACCGAAGGCGCGCGCGGGGAGGGCGGTTACCTCACCAATAGCCAGGGTGAGCGTTTCATGGAACGTTATGCTCCGTCGGCCAAGGATCTTGCCAGCCGCGACGTCGTCAGCCGTTCGATGGCGATGGAAATCCGCGAAGGCCGCGGTGTCGGCGCTGAAGGCGACCATATCCACCTGCACCTCAATCACATCGATTCCGCTGTGCTGGCCCAGCGCCTGCCCGGCATTTCTGAAACCGCCAAGGTTTTTGCCGGTGTGGACGTCACAAAGGCGCCGATCCCAGTGGTGCCAACCGTGCACTACAACATGGGGGGTATTCCGACGAACTATCATGGTGAAGTCGTCACCCTGAAAGATGGCAACCCCGACAGCGTGGTGCCCGGCCTGTTCGCGGTGGGTGAAGCCGCCTGCGTTTCGGTGCACGGTGCCAACCGGCTTGGTTCCAACAGCCTGATCGACCTGGTTGTTTTCGGCAGAGCCACGGCGCACCGCGTCGCCGCTATCCAGAAGGCAAACGCCGGCCATACTGCGCTGCCCAAGGACAACGCCGATTTCGCGCTCGGCCGCCTCGACGGCTTCCGTTATGCCAAGGGTGGCAGCAGCACAGCCGAAGTGCGCCTGGCCATGCAGAAGACGATGCAGGCCAATGCCGGCGTGTTCCGCACCAGCGAAATTCTGGACGAAGGCGTGCGCAAGATTGACGCTGTCTACCAGCGGATGGCCGATATCGGGACCACCGATCGCTCGATGGTGTTCAACACCGATCTGATCGAGACGCTGGAACTCGACAACATGATCGGCCAGGCCGTGCTGACCGTGCATATGGGGCAAGCCCGTCACGAAAGCCGCGGCGCTCATATGCACGAAGATTTCCCCAACCGGGATGACGACAAGTGGATGGTGCATTCGCTGGGCTGGTTCCGCGATGGCTCGGTGGAGCTTGCTGCCCGTCCGGTGCACACCTACACGCTGTCGGACGACATCGAGTATATCAAGCCCAAGGCGCGGACGTACTGATTAGAGGCATTTGTAATGGCTGAATTTTCTCTTCCGTCGAACAGCGTCATCAAGGCGACCGGCAAGACTTATCCCGCTCCCGCCGAGGCGAGCCGCACCAAGGCGTTCAAAGTCTATCGCTGGAACCCGGATGACGGGGAGAACCCGCGTTATGACACCTACAGCCTCGATCTCGATGCCACAGGCCCAATGGTTCTGGATGCGCTGATCAAGATCAAGAACGAGGTCGATCCCACGCTCACCTTCCGCCGCTCGTGCCGGGAGGGGATTTGCGGGTCGTGCTCGATGAACATCGATGGCACCAACAC
>JAIXQM010000027.1 GCA_027485735.1 Sphingomonadales bacterium
AAACGGTGATCTTTGCCACCAGCGCACTGGAAAATATCCGCTATGGCCGCCCGGAGGCGACCGAAGCCGAAGTGTGGGCCGCGGCCGAAGCCGCCCATGCCGATGGCTTCCTGAAAGACTTGCCCGAAGGCATCCACAGCTTCCTGGGCGAAAGCGGTACCAGGCTTTCCGGCGGCCAGCGCCAGCGCGTGGCCATCGCGCGCGCCATCTTGCGCAACGCGCCAATCCTGCTGCTTGATGAAGCCACCAGCGCGCTCGATGCCGAAAGCGAGCAGCTGGTGCAGGAAGCGCTCGACGGGCTTATGAAGCAGCGAACCACGCTGGTGATTGCCCACCGTCTCGCCACCGTGCGCGATGCCGATCGCATCGTTGTGCTCGACAAGGGCCGGATCGTCGCCGAAGGCACGCACGACAGCCTGATGGCCGGCGGCGGGCTCTATGCACGCCTTGCCCGGCTGCAGTTCGACCAGCTGGCGGCTTGAGGCGGGCTATTGGGCAGTAAAGCCGCCGTCCACCACCAGTTCGGCGCCGGTAATGAAACTGGCATCATCGCTGGCCAGGAAAGCGACGGCATCGGCAATCTCGCGCGGCACACCAAAGCGGCCGATCGGATGGGCGTTCATCAGCGCCACGCGCATCTCGTTGCCATCTTCCCGATCGGCCAGCGCATTGCTCACCATCGGCGTGTCGATGAAGCCGGGATGCACGCTGTTCACCCTGATGCCCAGCGGCGCCCATTCCAACGCCGCCGCCTTGGTGAGCAACGTTACCCCACCCTTTGACGCACAATAGGCCGCGGCCCCGGCCATCCCGACCTTGCCAAGGATGGAACTGAGGTTGATCACGCTGCCACCGCCTGACGCCGCAATGCGCGGGCCAGCGTGGCGCAGGCCGAGGAAGACGCCATCGAGATTGACGGCGAGGATCTGACGCCAAGCATCATAGCTGTGGTCCATCAGTTCGTGACGGCCGCCGGCCACACCGGCATTGTTGACCAGGATATCAAGCCGGCCGAAATCATGAACGGCATGCTCAACAGCGGCGGCCCAATCGGGATGGCTGGTCACGTCGTGCAGGCGGAATGCGGCCTGACCGCCAGCGGCCGTGATGCTGGCCGCAATATCCTCGCCGGCCAGATCACGATCGGTCAACAATACCGCCGCGCCATCCTTGGCCAGCCGTCGCGCGGTTGCCGCGCCCAATCCCGAAGCCGCACCTGTAACCAGAGCCACCTTGCCTGAAAGTCGTGCCATGTCGTGATCCTCTCCTGATTGCGAGGAGGCTAGGCTGGTTCAGGAGGCAGGGATACTGGGGGGATTGCGGGGTGTGGAATATCTCGTTTGTCGAGGCGCCGGGCGGTCTGAGGCGGCAGCCCATTGGGCGCGGCCGGCGGCGGAGCCACGCTGTCAGACAGGCAAAGAAAAAGGGCGGCCTGTTGAGGCCGCCCTTTTCTTCCTGCTGGCCGATCTTTCCGGATCTGGTGAATAACGCTCAGCGTTATGCACGCGCCCCGCTGCGATCAGTTCGCGTAAGCCTCGTTCCCGACAAAGCCCATCTTTTCGATGCCAGCCTGCTGGGCCGCAGCCATCACCTGGTCGACGATGACATACTTGGCTTCCGCTTCCGGACGCATGCGCAGTTCCGGCTGTTCCGGCAACGCCGATGCCTGCTTCAGGTAACCCTTCAGCGTGGGCATATCGACTTCGGTCTTGTTCCAGTAGATGTTGCCGAGAAAATCGATATCGATCTGGTTAAACACCGGATCAACATTGCTCGGGTTCGGATTCGGCGGCGGCAGGTCCAGCTTCACAGCGTGGGTCTGCACCGGGATGGTGATGATGAACATGATGAGCAGAACGAGCATGACGTCGATCAACGGCGTCGTGTTCATTTCCACCATCGGGTTGTCGTCACCACCCTCTTTACCAACTGACATGGCCATCGGCCAAACTCCCGTTATCGGATGGGGCCGGATCGTTCCCCTGGGGGGAGGAACCGGCCGCCATCATTGCCTGATCAATCGCGCGTGACAAAGCCCGGGACGGGCTCGGAAATGAACCCAACCTTCAGGAACCCGGCCCGCTGCATGGTGAAGACAACCCCACCAATGCAACGATAGGCCACGTCCTTGTCACCGCGGACATGCACTTCCGGCAGTTCGATCTTGCCGCCCAGGGCTTCCTGGCGCTTGATCTCGTCCTTCAGTGCCTTCACGCCACGGTCGAGCAGTTCCTGCTTCGTGTCGACCCGGGTCTGACCCCAGTAAGTGTCGCAGTTCCCATCCACCGAAATCAGCACGTTTTCCGGCTTGGTGGTGGTGGGGACGTTGGTCACCGTCGGCAGCGTGAGCGGCACGGTCTGGATGACAACAGGCACCGTGATCAGGAAGATGATGAGCAGCACCAACATGACGTCGACGAGCGGCGTCGTGTTGATCTCGTTCATCGGCGCGTTTTCGTCCGACGTGTCCTTGCCGATACTCATTCCCATCGGTCTATCTCCCTATGCGGCGATCAGACCGATTACTTCTTGACGGCAGGAGCAGCGGCAGCCGGAGCGGCAGCAACCGGACGCTGGATGCGGGCGCCAGACACCAGAGCACCATGCACGTCAGACGTGAAGTTGTTCAGGCGGGTGGCGATGTCCTTGTTGCGGCTGATCAGCCAGTTGTAGCCGAGCACGGCGGGCACGGCCACGGCCAGACCCAGCGCGGTCATGATCAGTGCTTCACCGACCGGACCGGCGACCTTGTCGATCGAAGCCTGGCCAGCGAGGCCGATGTTGATCAGAGCGCGATAGATGCCGACGACGGTGCCGAACAGGCCGACGAACGGCGAGGTCGAACCGACCGAAGCGAGGAACGAGAAGCCGGTGGTCAGCTTGCCGTTGATCAGGCCGACCGAACGGTTCAGAGCCATCGTCACCCACTCGTGCTGATCGATCTTGTCGGTCAGGCGGCCTTCGTGGTGATCCGAAGCGCGCAGGCCGTCATCAACGATCTGACGGAACGGCGAGTTCTTTTCGAGCTTCGCGGCACCGGTCTTCAGGTCGCTGGCGGTCCAGAACTTCTTTTCCAGTTCAGCGGCTTCCGCCAAGACCTTCTTCTGATCCAGATATTTGGTGATGATGATGAACCAGCTGTACAGCGACATGAACACCAGGAGGCCGAACACGGCCCAGGCGATGATGCCCCCCTGCTCCAGAGCGGCCATCAGGCCATAGGGGTTTTCTGCGGCTTCGGTCTGCATTGTCTTTTTCCCTCGGTTATCGTTGCGGGACCCTGGCACCACGGCCAGACCCAGATTGATGAGATGATCAGTTGGTCAGGCGCCAGCGCACCGGCTGGGTCTTGCGTTCCGGCACCGGCTGCCCGTCACGAGTCGCCGGATTGAAGCGGAAACGACGCTGGATGATGGAGCAAGTCGCATCATCAAGACGCTTGAAGCCGCTCGATTGCACGACCTCGCACTGTGTGACACGGCCATCGGCGCCCACAACATAGGACACACGAGCCACGCCCTCTTCTTCGGCAGCACGCGAAGCGCTGGGATAATCATCATCCGAGAAGACATTGCCACGGCCGCGCGGCGTTGCCGGCGACGGTGCCACAGCCGGCGGGGCCGGCGGTGCTGGAGGGGCTGGAGGAGCCACGACGGGCGGATCCGGCCGAGCCACGTTTGATTGCGTGGTGATCGTGTTCGTCGGCGCGTCCGACTGCACGGACACCTCCGGCGGCGGCACGTACGGCGGGATCTCGATCTCCTTCGGCGGCGGCGGCGGCGGTTCGTCCGGTGGCGGTGCCTCTTCCTTCACGTTAACCGCTTCGAGTGGCTCAACGATCTTCTTCACCACCGAAATGGCGAAACCGGACACGATGGCATAGCCGAGCAGAACGTGCAGAATGGCGACCGAGACCAGCGCGATCTGCCGATTCTTGCTCATCGCAGGTGCGTCCATGTAAGACATGGCTGGTTTGGCACTCCCTGAAAACTGTGGAACGCCGCGAGCAGAGGACCCCCCTCAAACCCTGCGTCGAACCCTCGGAGTGCTCCTCTAGCCGCAAGCCGCTTGGCGCCGCAACCGGCTTTTTGCCACAATCCCGCCGAATTCGGT
>JAIXQM010000173.1 GCA_027485735.1 Sphingomonadales bacterium
ACAGGTTGGGTGAAGACCGGCGTTTCGCCATCTGCGAAGCGGATCGTCAAGCTTGGCTTTGCCGCAGCGGCGCTGGCCGACGCCACGACATGGCCATCCGGGCCGGTGACAATGGCATAGCCGCGGGCCAAAACCGCGAGCGGGCTGAGACTGTCCAGCATGCGTGTCGCCTGTGCCAGCCGGGCGGACGCCGTGCCCAGCCGCGATTCGATCAGGAACGGCCGCAGTCCGGCGCCGATGCGGGTGAGTTTCTGCGCGTCGGCATTCAGTGGCCGCGCCAGCGCCGGGGCCAACCGCGCCGAGGCGCCGGCCAGCCGTTCGCTGCTGCGTTCCAGCCGGGCGGTGAGCAGGGCGGGGCGCAGGCGGGTGCCGGCGTTGTTCAGGCGCAAGGCCACCTGCGCGGCGCGGGCGTTAAGGGCATTGGGCAGACGTTCGGCAAGATCGTCGATGCGTTGCGCCACCAGCCCGATCAGGTTGCGCGGCTGCGGCAGCCGGCGGGCGAGGCCAACACTGCGTTCACGGCGCTGTTTCCAGCCGCGCACCACGCCGGCATCGAGCCGCCCGGCCATCATGGCGATGGAGGCGGCCAACTCGGCACGCACCGGCACGGCGCGTTCGGCCGCCGCGGTGGGCGTGGGCGCGCGCCAGTCCGACGCGTAATCGATCAGCGTCGTATCGGTCTCATGCCCGACCGCGCTGATCAGCGGGATCTGGCTGGCGGCGGCGGCGCGCACGACATTTTCCTCGTTGAACGCCGCCAGATCCTCGATGGAGCCGCCGCCGCGCGCGACGATGATCAGATCGGGGCGCGGAATAGGCCCGCCGGCGGGAATCGCGTTGAAGCCGGCGATGGCATTGGCGACCTGCGCGGCGCTGCCTTCGCCCTGCACTGCCACCGGCCACACCAGCACGCGGCGCGGGAAGCGATCGGCCAGACGGTGGAGAATGTCGCGAATCACGGCGCCGGTGGGGCTGGTGACGACGCCAATTGTACCGGGCAGCCACGGCAGTTGTTGCTTGCGGGCCGGATCGAACAGGCCTTCGGCTTGCAGCTTCAGCCGCCGCGCCTCGATCTGGGCCAGCAGCGCGCCAACGCCGGCCGGCTCCATCGATTCGACGATCAGCTGATATTTGGAACGGCCGGGATAGGTTGTGAGCTTGCCGGTGACGATGACTTCCAGGCCATCTTCGGGGCGGAAGGAGAGGTTTGCCGCCGGCCCGCGCCACATGGCGAGATCGATCAGCGCGCGTTCGTCCTTCAGGCTGCCGTACCAATGCCCGCTGGATTGGCGGCGGAATCCCGACAGTTCGCCGCGCACGCGCACCTGGCCAAAGGCGGTCTCCACCGTGCGCTTCAGCGCGCCGGCGATCTCGCTGACGCTATATTCGGGGGTGTTGTCCGGGATTTCGTTCACTCGGCTTCCATAAACCGTGGCCATCGCGTGGCAAAGCGCCTTGCCGCGACATTTTGGCATGATAGGGAAGGGCGCATGAGTGCATGCCCCGAATCTGTTGATATCCTTGTGCTGGGCGGCGGTGGCCGCGAGCATGCGCTGTGCTGGAAGCTGAGGCAGTCACCGCGCTGCGGGCGGCTGCTGTGCGCACCCGGCAACGCCGGTATTGCCGAGGTGGCGAGTTGCGTAGCGCTGGACGTGACCAACCCACAAGCCGTGGTCGATTTCGTGGCGGCCAATGGCATCGCGCTGGCCGTCGTCGGCCCGGAAGCGCCGCTGGTCGCTGGTGTCGCCGATGCGCTGCGCCGCGCCGGTGTGCCAGTGGTCGGGCCTTCCGCCGCAGCGGCGGAACTGGAAGCCTCCAAGGGTTTCACCAAGGATCTGTGCGCCGAATATGACATTCCCACCGCCCGCTTCCGGCGTTTCGCCAGTGCGGCCGATGCCCATCATTATGTTGCCGTCCACCCGCTGCCGGTGGTGGTGAAGGCCGATGGCCTGGCCGGCGGCAAGGGCGTGACGGTGGCCGAATCTAACGAGGAAGGCCTCGCCGCGCTGGCCGAAATCCATGGCCCGGTGGTGGTGGAGCAGTGCCTGGAAGGGCCGGAAGCCAGCCTGTTCATCCTCACCGATGGCGAGACGGTGCGGGTGCTGCCCACGGCGCAGGATCACAAGCGGCTGCGCGATGGCGATGAAGGCCCGAACACCGGCGGCATGGGCGCGATTTCGCCGAGTCCGCGCCTGACGCCGGCCCTGCAAGCCCAGGCGATGGAGCAGATCGTGCTGCCGACTCTGGCCGCGATGAAGGCACGCGGGACGCCGTTTCAGGGTTTCCTCTATGCCGGGCTGATGCTGACGGCCGATGGCCCGATGCTGATCGAATACAACGTGAGGCTGGGTGATCCCGAAGCGCAGGTGCTGATGCTGCGGCTGGAATCCGATGCCGTCGAACTGATGTGGGCGGCCGCGACCGGCAGCCTCGCCAGCGTTGACCCGGTATGGAGCAAGGATGCGGCGGTGACGGTGGTGATGGCCGCCAAGGGCTATCCGTGGCGGCCTGTGGCCGGCACGGTGATCGATGGGATCAGCGCGGCCGAAGCCTTGGGCTGCCACGTGTTCCACGCCGGCACCAAGCGCAGCGAGGATGGAAGGCTGGTGGCCGCCGGCGGCCGCGTGCTCAACATCACGGCGCTGGGCCATGATATTTCCGAGGCGCGCGCGCTCGCCTATGCGGCTATTCGCAAGATAAGATGGCACGGCGGCCATTTCCGGCGGGATATCGGCAAGACCGCCTGATTTCCGCCGTTTCGGGAGAGGCGCGATGAGCGATCGGCAAGAGCAATTTTCGGGCACCAGTGCGGTGCGGCCCGGCCAGGAGATCGACGCCGGCCGCCTCGGCGAATGGATGCAGGCCAACGTGGAAGGCTATGCCGGCCCGCTCAGCATCGAACAGTTCAAGGGCGGGCAATCCAACCCGACCTACAAGCTGATCACGCCCGGCCAGAATTATGTGCTGCGCCGCAAGCCGCCCGGCCAGTTGCTGCCCTCTGCTCACGCGGTGGACCGCGAATACAAGGTGATCACCGCGCTGTTTGCGCAGGGCTTCCCCGTCGCCCGCACCTTTGGCCTGTGCCAGGACAATGACGTGATCGGCACCTGGTTCTACATCATGGACTGTGTGGACGGCCGGGTGATCTGGGACACGACCTTCCCCAACGTGCCCAAGCCCGAACGCCGCGCCTATTTCGACGCCATGAACAAGACGATGGCCGATCTGCACATGATCGATCCGGTGGCGGCCGGGCTGGGCGATTTCGGCAAGCCGGGCAATTATTTCGCCCGCCAGATCGGGCGCTGGTCGAAGCAGTATCTGGAAGACGTCGACGCTGGGCGTTACGGCCCGATGGACAAGCTTGTGGAATGGCTTCCCGCCAACATCCCGCCAGGCGATGAAGTGTCGGTAGTCCACGGCGATTATCGTTGTGACAACATGATCTTCCACCCCACCGAACCCCGCGTGCTGGCGGTGCTGGATTGGGAACTTTCAACCCTCGGCCATCCTTTGGCGGATTTTTCCTACCATCTGATGATGTACCGCATGCCGCCCAGCACCACGACGGGCTTGGTGGGCAATGATCTGGAAGCGATGGGCCTGCCTTCGGAGCAGGAATATATCGACGCCTATTGCCGCCGCACCGGGCGCGACGGCATTCCCGACATTGATTTCTATGTCGCCTACAACATGTTCCGGCTGGCCGGCATCATCCACGGCATCAAGGGCCGGGTGATCCGCGGCACCGCCACATCGGCCCATGCAAAGAAAAGCGCCGAAGGATTCGAGGCGCTGGCGGATCTGGCGTGGAATCAGGCGCAGAAACTGGGAGCGAAGTAGCGCGTGAGCCGTTGGCCGCTTTTCTTGGCTACCCTGGCGGCCGGGCTGCTGCTTGGCTGGTGGACCACGCAAACGCCAACGCCGGTTGATGCCAGTGCCCCGGCTGACCAGTTCAGCGCCGGCCGCGCCATGGCCGATGTGCGGGTGCTGGCGCGCGAACCGCACCCCACCGGCACACCGGCCAATCTGGCTGGCATCGCCCATATGGAACGCCGGCTGGCCGCCTTGGGCTTCACCACCCGCCGCGTCATCACGCCGTTGGCAGAGAAACCGGCGCAGCGGCTGGCGAAATGGGGCGGCAACCCGGGCGCGCCGGCGATAACCCTGGTCGCCATCCGTCCTGGCGGAGACGCGGCTGTGCCAGCGGTGGCGCTGATGGCGCATCATGATTCGGTGTGGGCATCACCGGGTGCGGCCGATGATATTGCTGGTGTTGCGGCGGCGCTGGAAATCGTCCGTGCCATTCCACAGGCCAGCCAGCGCCGCGATCTGGTGCTGATCTTCACCGATGCCGAGGAATTGGGCCTGGTCGGCGCGCGCGCCATCTATCGCGACAATGAAGATCCCATCGCGGCCCGCACCGGCGTGTTGATCAATCTGGAAGCGCGCGGTGGCGGCGGCCGGGCGATGATGTTCCAGACCGGGCCGCGCAATGGCGAACTCGTGCGCCGCCTTGCCGATGTCAGCCCAAGCGCTTCGGCCAGCAGCCTGGCGGTGACCCTTTATGAAAGCCTGCCCAACGATACCGACTTCACACCCGCGAAAGAGCGCGGCATCGCCGGGCTGAACTTTGCCTTCATTGGCGACGCCTGGGGCTATCACAGCCCGTTGATGACGCCGGACCGGCTGGATCAGGGCGCGCTGCAGCATCTGGGTGACAGTGCGCTGGCCATCACCCGTGATCTCGTTGCCGCGCCCGAACTGCCCGCCCGCACCGAAAACGCCGTGTTCGCCAGCGCGCCCTTGCTGGGTATCATCGTCTATTCCCCCGCCGCCGGCTGGGGGCTGCTGGTGGCCATTGCCGGCCTGCTCCTGCTGGCAGGCTACTGGCGGCGGGCCGAATGGTCGCTGGGCGGTATGCTGATGGCGCTGGGCCAGGCCGTGCTGGCGCTGATCATTGCCGGCGTGCTGATGTTCGGCCTCAACCTGCTGTCGGGCAGTGTGGGCGGCGAATATTATGATCGGCTCGCCGCCCTGCCGCGGCTGGAAGTGGTCGCGGCGCTGGCGGCGCTGGCGGTGCTGCTGTTCCTGGCTGCGGCGCCGGCTGGCAGCCTGTGGGATCGCTGGCTCGCTTGGGCGGCGCTGTGCTGCGCTGGTGCCCTGGTTGCGCAGATCGTGCTGCCCGGTGCCGGGCCTGTATTGGCCTGGCCGGCGCTGCTGGCGGCCATCGCTGCGGTGCTGGGCGCGCGGCCCGGTGCGTCTGGTATGGCGCAGGTCGCCCCGGCGGCGCTGCTGGCCATTCCCGGCCTGGCGTTGGGGGCGGAACTGTTCCACTTCGCCTTCCTCGGCATCGGCGCGCCCATGCCCTATGCCACCGTGCCGCTGCTGATCCCGGTGCTGGCACTGCTGGCGCCGATGCTGCCTGATGGCCCCGGCAGCCTTGGCAACCGCCGGCCGGCGCTGCTGGCGGGCGGCGTTGCGGTGCTGCTGGCAGCGTGCCTTGCCCTGTGGGTCAATCTTGACGAACGCGCGCCCTCGGTTCCGCCTTATGCCGGTACCGAGAAGAGC
This sequence comes from Sphingomonadales bacterium, assembly GCA_027485735.1. Taxonomy (GTDB): domain Bacteria; phylum Pseudomonadota; class Alphaproteobacteria; order Sphingomonadales; family Sphingomonadaceae; genus Sandarakinorhabdus. The sequence goes on from JAIXQM010000173.1 coordinate 5,572, forward strand.
CAGGGCTGAATCGCTGACGCGCCGTGTCGTCCTCGGCATGTTCGTGTCGCTGGATGGCT
>JAIXQM010000077.1 GCA_027485735.1 Sphingomonadales bacterium
CGGACAAGATCATCCTCACTGCCGAGGGCGAACACGGCGTCGATCAGATCGTGGCGAACGCCGGCTTCGCGTTGCTGGACTTTCAGGCGGTCGGCGAAGAAGTCCAGCAGCTTGGGTTGCCAACCAGCATCGGAAATCGACAGTCGGCAGATAACGGTGAAATACTGCATCAGCTTGCGGAGGCTCAACCGCGTGCCGGTGGATTGCACGACAGAGATACAGCCCAAGGCTTGCCGGCGCAGTGCAAACGGGTCCTTCGAACCGGTTGGCGGCATGTCGGCTTGGAAGAAGCAAATCAATGTATCTAGCTTGTCGGCAAGTGCCACTGCCACGCTCACCGGCGCAGTGGGCACGTCGTCGCCCTGCCCTGCGGGCTTATAGTGGTCGCGGATGGCGTCGGCGATGGCTGGCTCCACGCCGATGCCGAGCGCCAGATAACGGCCGATCTGGCCCTGCACTTCGGGGAACTCGCCTACCGTGGCGGAGACGAGGTCGGCCTTGGCCAGTCGCGCCGCCTGTTCGGCCAGTGCCGGGTCAGCCGGCACCGCGCCGCTTTCGCATAGCCATTTGGCCAACGCCGCGACGCGCTCAACCTTGTCGGCGAGCGTGCCGAGCTTCTCGTGAAACACGATGTCGTTCAGCTTGGGCAGGAACGCTTCCAGCCCGCCGGCGCGGACGGTCGCCAGATCCTGTTCCCAGAAGAAGCGCGCGTCGGACAGACGGGCGGAGAGCACGCGCTGGTTGCCGTGGGTGATGGCGGCGCCGCCATCGGTGGCGTCGAGGTTGGCGACGCAGATGAAGGCCGGGGCGAGTGCGCCGCTGGCATCCGCAAGCGCGAAATATTTCTGGTTGGTGCGCATGGTGAGCACGATCACCTCGCGCGGCACCGACAGGAAATCGGGATCGAAGCGGCCGAGCAACGGCACCGGCCATTCGGTGAGGCCGGCGTTTTCGGCGACCAGGCCATCATCCGGAATCAGCGACAGGCCCGCCCCGGCTGCCAGTTCGGCAGCGCGGGTGGCGATGATCTGGCGGCGTTCCGCGCTGGAGGCCAGCACATGCGCGGCGCGGAGCTGTTCGAGATAGGTGGCAGCGCTGGTGATGCTCAGCACGCCCGGCGCATGAACGCGGTGGCCGCGCGTTTCGCGGCCCGAGGTAATGCCATGCGCTTCACAGGCCACCACCTCGCCATCCAGCAGCGCGACGATGCCGGTGAGCGGCCGCACCCAGCGCGGCGCGGCGGTGGACTGGCTGGCGGCGCCCCAGCGCATCGATTTTGGCCAGGCGAAATCGCGGATGATCTGCGGGATCACGTCGGCAAGGATTTCGGACGCGGTGCGGCCTTCGCGGCGCAGCATGGCGAACAGCACAATGCCCTTGGGCGTCTCACGCTCTTCCAGCTGATCGCGGGTCAGGCCGGTCTTTTTCAGGAAGCCGTCGATCGCCTGCGCGGGGGCCGAGGCGGCGGGGCCTTTGACTTCCTCGGCGCTGCCTTCACTCGCCGGGGCGACATCGTCCGCAATCAGCCACAGCCGGCGCGGCGTGGCGTCTGCCGTAACGGCGCCGTGCGCGAGGCCAGCAGCCTTCAAGGCATCAACGAACCGCGTGCGCAGTTGCTCCGCGGCAGCCGCCTGCATGCGCGCCGGGATTTCTTCGGATTGGAGCTCAAGGAGGAAGTTCACTTGCCCTGCTCCACCCAGCAATCCGCCACGGCCTTCACCAGATCGCGCACGCGGCCGATATAGGCCTGGCGTTCCGCCACCGAAATCACCCCGCGCGCGTTCAGCAGGTTGAACAAATGGCTGGCCTTGATCGCCTGGTCATAGGCTGGCAACGGCAGGTTGCGGGCAACCAGCGCCCGGCACTCGTCGGACACGTCCTTGAAATGCTGGAACAGCTTTTCGGTGTTGGCAGCTTCGAAATTATAGGCGCTGAACTGCTGCTCGTTCTTCAGGAACACGTCGCCATAGGTCACGCCGGCATCATTGTAGGCCAGATCGTAAATGCTCTCGACGCCCTGGATATACATGGCAAGCCGTTCGAGGCCGTAGGTCAGTTCGCCCGCCACCGGCGCACAATCATGGCCGGCCACCTGCTGGAAATAGGTGAACTGGCTGACTTCCATGCCGTCGCACCACACTTCCCAGCCTAGGCCCCAGGCGCCCAAGGTGGGGCTTTCCCAGTCGTCCTCGACAAAGCGCACATCATGCTTGGCGCGGTCGATGCCGATGGCATCAAGGCTGCCAAGATAGAGGCCGATGAGGTCAGAGGGGCTGGGCTTCAGGATGACCTGGAACTGGTAATAATGCTGCAGTCGATTGGGGTTCTCGCCGTAACGGCCGTCCGACGGCCGGCGGCTGGGTTGGACATAACAGGCGTTCCAGTGATCCGGGCCCAGGCTGCGCAACGTGGTGGCCGGGTGGAAGGTGCCCGCGCCCACTTCGAGATCGAGCGGTTGCAGGATTACACACCCCTTATCGCCCCAATATTGCTGGAGCGCGAGGATCATCGACTGGAAGGATAGGGGCTTGCTCACGGCTTGGCCCTTAGCGGGCGGGAGGTTGCGCGGTCAATCAGCGACGAGCCAATCGAGGATCGCCTTGTCGTCCGCCGGATCGATCGGGGCGGCATAGACGGTGCGCATCTTGGCGATGGTTTCGCCCCACTGCACGCGGGAAAGGCGCGGCTGGGCGGTGATCATCGCGGCGCTGTGGCAGGCCAGGCAGTTATTGTTTACCGCTTCGGATGAGACGCCATAACGCTCAGGCAAGAGGCCCTCCGCATCCGGCAACTCCACAGACAGGCGTTTCGTCGGTGGCGCGGCGGCGACCAGAGCCAGGGCGGCAAGAGCAAGCAACACACGCATCAGGCGATCTCCACGCGGACCGGATCGACGCCGGCGCGGTTGTAGCCGGACGGGTTCCAGTTCTGATTGAGCGGTTGCATCACCCCGGCGGCGCTGGTGGCGCGGGCCATGATGACATGGCGGCCCGGCGGCAGCACCAGCGCACCCAGAAAGCGTTGGAAGCTGTAGCGGCCAAGATCACGGCCAAGCTGGGCCGGCACCCAGTTGGCGCCACCGTCGGCAGAAAGCTCAACCGATGCCACGCCGTAATCGCCGCCAAAGGCCACGCCCCGCACCGGGGTGAACCCGCGCTGCGGCAGCTTGGCGTTATCGGCGATGTTGGTGATGACGGCGCGCGGCCGCATATTGGTGACCGGCACACGCGGGCCGGCGGGCGCACCCGGCACGGCATCGGCGAGCGGATTGGCCGGTTGAAGATAGGCCTTGGCCATCCAGTAACCGGCGTCAGCCTTGTCCAGCACGGTGATGCTGTCCAGCATCTTCACCCAATAGGTGGAATACCAACCGGGCACGACCAGACGCAGCGGGAAGCCGTTCAGCAGCGGCAGCGGCTGGCCGTTCATGCCCCAGGCGATCAGCACATCATCGGTGAGCGCGTGATCGATGGGAAGGCTCTTCTCGAAATCGGGCGCGGCCTCCACCAGTGGCGTATCGAGCCCGCCAAAGCGCACGGCCACCGCGCCGGGCTTCACGTCAGCCAGCGCCAGAACATCCTTCAGCCGCACACCCTCCCACAGGGCATTGCCCATTGCGCCATTGCCCCATTGGGCGCCGGCCATACGCGGGTTGAACAGGCCGCGGCCATTGCCGGCGCACTGGTTCACCGCGGCGATGGCAACCCGCGGCAACCGGGCCAGATCGGCCAGCGAAAGGCTGAGCGCTTTGCCAACATGGCCGCCGATGCGCAGCCGGTGCTTCGCCGGATCGACGCTGGTCGGGAACGGATAATGCCAGCGCACGAAGAAACGATCATTGGGGGTGAAATCGTGCGCATCGAAGACGGAAAGCGGCGTTTCCAGCAGCGGCGGGCTGGAGCGCTGCAGGATCATCTCGCCCTTCTGCGGGAAGGCGCGCGTGGTCGGACGCAGGCCATTGTCCGCAAAGCCCAGATCGACCTGCGCGGCGGCAGGCGCCGCAAGGGCAGAGGCGATGAGGGCGCGACGGGTCAGCATGGGGAAGGTGTAGCGCCCGCCGCCATCAGGCGCCATGCAGGATGTGCATCACGTCGCCATCGGCGACCACATATTCCTTGCCTTCCGCCCGCAGGCGGCCGGCGTCCTTGGCAGCGTTTTCACCGCCCAACGTGACAAAATCATCGTAGGAAATGGTTTCGGCGCGGATGAACTTCTTTTCGAAATCGCCGTGGATTTCGCCGGCGGCTTGCGGAGCCTTGGAACCGCGCTTCACCGTCCAGGCGCGGGCTTCCTTGGGGCCGATGGTGAAGAAGGTGATAAGGCCAAGTAATTCGTAGGCCGCGCGCACGACCCGGGCCAACCCGGTTTCGTGGAGGCCGAGGCTCTCCAGATATTCCTGGCGATCCGTGGGCTCCATCGTGGCGATTTCGGCTTCAATGGCGGCACTCACCACAACAGCGCTGGCGCCAATGCTGGCAGCCATCTTGGCGACGGCTTCGCTCAACGCGTTGCCGGTGGCGGCGCTGGCTTCTTCGACATTGCACACATAGAGCACCGGCTTGGTGGTGAGCAGCTGGGCGTTCTTCAGCGCGCGAGCTTCGTCCTCATCCTTCGGTTCGGTCAGGCGGGCGGGCTTGCCGGCTTGCAGCAAGGCCAGCGCCTGGCCCAGCACCGCCGCTTGCACCTTGGCTTCCTTGTCGCCCTGCTGCGCCTTTTTCAGCAGCTGCGGCACGCGCTTTTCGAGGCTTTCGAGGTCGGCGAGCATCAGCTCGGTCTCGACCGTTTCGGCGTCTTCCACCGGATCAACCTTGCCGGCCACGTGCGTCACATCATCATCGATGAAGCAGCGCAGCACGTGGGCGATGGCGTCGGTTTCGCGGATGTTTGCGAGGAACTGGTTGCCCAGGCCTTCCCCCTTGGAGGCACCCTTCACCAGGCCGGCGATATCGGTGAAGCCCAGTTGCGTCTCGATGATCTTCTGGCTCTTGGCGATGGCGGCCAGCTTGTCGATGCGCGGGTCCGGCACGGCCACGTTGCCCACGTTCGGTTCGATCGTGCAAAATGGATAATTGGCCGCCTGTGCCGCCGCCGTTTGCGTGAGCGCATTGAACAGGGTGGATTTGCCAACGTTGGGCAGGCCGACGATACCGACGCGGATGGGCATGATGAAGTTCCTGGTGGGATGTTTGAGCGCTCTCTAGGGCGCGAAGTTCAGGGCTGCAACCGCAGTGCGATGTCCGACAAGTAGCGGGGCTCATCACCGGCCAGCAGCGTGGGCAATTCGGCCGCGAGCACACCGAGCAGATCAGCCAGCGGATCCATTTCCACCTTGGCGAAATTGCCCAGCACATGGCCCGTCACTCGATCCTTGTGACCGGGGTGACCGATGCCGATGCGCACGCGGCGCCAATCGGGGCCAAGATGGGCGTCGATGGAGCGGATGCCGTTGTGGCCGGCTGCACCGCCGCCATGCTTGATCTTCAGCTTGAACGGGGCAAGGTCGAGCTCATCGTAGAAGACGGTGAGCGCCTCTGCGGGATCGCGTTTGTAGAAACGCACGGCTTCGGCAACGCTGCGGCCGCTTTCATTCATGAAGGTCGCAGGTTTCAGCAGCAGAACCTTGGCCGGGCCGATGCGGCCTTCGGCGGCCATGCCCTGAAAGCGCGGTTTGAACGGCCCGATGTTCCAGCATTCGGCGATGGCATCAATGGCCATGAAACCGACATTGTGCCGGTGCAGCGCATATTGCGCGCCGGGATTGCCGAGGCCAGCGAGTATCTGCATGCGCGGCTGCTAACCTTGAACGGGCCAAAGGGGCAATGAAAAACGGGGCGGAGGATCGCTCCCCCGCCCCGTTTGTCGGCACACAAACCGAACGCTTATGCAGCGGCGGTTGCTTCACCTTCTTCGCTCTTCATTGCCTTGGGGGCAACGATGGTGGCGATGGTCAGGCCAGTTTCGCGGCCATGCGGCCTCACACCGGCGGGCAGCTTCACATCGGCGATGTGGATCGAGGCGCCAACCTGCAGGCCGGCCAGGCTGATGGTCACATCATCCGGGATGGCATCCGGGGCGCAATCCAGCTTCAGTTCGTGCGCGACGATGTTGAGCATCGCGCCGGTCTTGATGGCCGAAAGTTCCTGATCAACGAAGTGCACCGGCACCGTGACGGTGACGACTTCATTGCCGGTGAGGCGCAGGAAATCGACGTGGATCGGGCGATCCGAAACCACATGGAAAGCCACGTCGCGCGGCAGGGTGCGGATGATGGTGCCATCCAGTTCCAGCTCGACGATGGCGTTCATGAAATGGCCAGTGTGCAACTGGCGCATGAGGATCTTTTCCTCAATGTGGATGGTCGTTGCGGCTTCGCCCGCACCATAGATCACGGCCGGGACACGGCCTTCGCGGCGGATCGCGCGGGAGGCTCCCTTGCCTGCCTTGGCGCGAAGTTCAGCCACGAGCTTGAAGGTTTCGCTCATTGCTTGCTCCTGATGGATATGTTCTCGTTTGTGCCCGCCGCCTCCAGGGATGCGAAAATGGCAGATAACCAACGAAGCGGCGCGGATAGAGGAAGCCACCGGAAAAAGCAAGCGCCCGCTCCGCGATGGCCGGATTACGGCAGCGGCGCCCCTCTCAGGGTGCGGGTTGATCGGTGTAGCTGTCGATCTTCAGCTGCCCATTTTCTTCCACCAGCACGAACAATTCCGAAACCGGGCCACGCTCATAGCGGGCGGACCAGGCGACCGTTGTGCGGCCATCCTCACGGGTGATGCCTGCCAGTTCGCCGCCAATATAGCGGCCATGGCGTTCGATGATGGCGCGAAAGGCCCGCGCGGTGCCGCCGCCGGGGCGAAGGTTGCGGGTGGACTGGCTGAGCAGGCCATCGATTGCAGTCCAATCGCCAGCATTGAGCGCCCCATGGAAACGATCGGTCACCGCCCGACTGGCCGCTGCGTCTGGGCCGGAACAGGCCGCCAGCAGCACAGATACGGCGACAGGGGCGATCCAGCGCGTCATTGCACTCTCTTGACCTTGAAACCGCGCGCCTTCAGCAGGGCGATAAGGCTGTGCGGCCCGGCCATGTGGGCGGCGCCCACGGCCACGAAATGCCGGCCCGGCTTTTTCAGCGCTGCCTGCACCCAATCGGCCCAGGCAGCATTGCGATCCCGGAACAGGCGCTTTTCCAGCTCCGGCGACAGGCTGGCATCGTCGAAATCGGTGAGAATGCGCTCCACGTCGCCGGCAGCCCAGGCCGCGACCAGGCCCTGCATCTGCTCGCCGGTCTTGCCGGCATCGGCGATGGCCGACGCCAGCAGCAGCCGCTGATCGGCTTCCGGCAGCCCGTCGAACAGGGCAAGCTGCCCGCGCGGGGTTTCCAGGCCCACCAGCGGCTTGCCGGCCGCCCGGGCGCGAGCGATCAGCGCCACATCAACGCCGGCCGCCGGATCGAGCCCAGCGCGCGCCACCTCGATCTGCACCAGGGTGAGCGCCGCCAGCCAGCTTTCCATGCCATCCAACGCGCCCGGCGGCAGGCCCGTCGCCTTCAGCAGGGCATCGGCCTTGGGTTTGAGATCATCAGGCAGCCGGCTGGCCAAAGGCACCGGCGTCGGCAGGCGGCCCAGTTCCATCACCACGGCGCGCATCGCGGCCGGATCGGGCGGCCCGGCGATTTCCACCACCAATGTGCCGGCGCGGTTGAAGGCGCGCGCCGCCTGAGGGGTGAGCCAATCCGTGCCCTTCGGCAGGGCATGGATGGTGCCATACAGCGTGATCTGGCGCTTGCCCTGCCCCACCTGCCACATCGCCGGCACTGCACATGCGGGCGCCGCCAGCAGCAACAGGAGCGTCAGAAACAGGCGGCGAAGCATCACCCCGCCTTGGCCCAATATTCGTCCTTCAACAACCGCTTGTAGAGCTTGCCGGTGTCGTGGCGCGGAAATTCGGCGCGGAAATCGATGCGCTTGGGGCACTTCACGTGGGAGAGGCGCTCGCGAACATAAGCGATCAGTTCAGCTTCCAGATCAGGTCCGGCGCGTCCCATGTCACGCGGCTGCACGACGGCGTGGACGGCTTCGCCCATCACTTCGTCCGGGATGCCGAACACCGCGACATCGGCCACCTCGGGATGCGAGATCAGCGTGTTTTCGGCTTCCTGCGGATAGACGTTCACGCCGCCGGAAATGATCATGAAGGCCGCCCGATCAGTGAGGAACAGATAGCCTTCCTCGTCCACCCGGCCGATGTCGCCGAAGGTGGCGCCATGCTCGCTCATCACGCTGGCAGTCTTCTCGGGATCATTGTGGTAGCTGAAACTGCCGCCGCCGTGGAAGAAGATGCGCCCCACTTCATTGGGGCCGAGCCGGTTGCCGTCATCATCGAGCACACGGATTTCGCCCAGGATGGATTTGCCGACACTGCCCGGCCGCGCCAGCCATTCCTGCGGGGAAATGGCGGTGAAGCCGGCGCCTTCGGTGGCGCTGTAATATTCGAAGATCACCGGGCCCCACCAGGTGATCATGGCGTGCTTCACGTCCACCGGGCATGGCGCGGCGGCGTGGATGGCAACCTTCAGGCTGGAAAGATCATAGCGGGCGCGCACATCATCGGGCAGCTTCAGCATGCGCACAAACATGGTGGGCACCAGCTGGCTGTGGGTGATGTGGTGCTTTTCGACCAGCGCCAGATAGGTTTCGGGATCGAACTTCTCCATCACCACCACGGTGCCGCCAAACTTGTGCACGCTCATGCAATAACGCAGCGGTGCGGCGTGATAGAGCGGCGCCGGCGACAGATATTTCATGCCCGGCGCGAATTGATACAGCGCCGCCACCATGCCGGACAACGCATCGACCTGATCGATCGGGCCTTCCGGCAGGGGCCCGCGCACGCCCTTGGGCCGGCCGGTGGTGCCGCTGGAATAGAGCATGTCACGCCCGGCGCTTTCATCCGCGATACGGGTAGTGGGCATGTTCATGATCGCATCGTGCAGGCGGGTGCAACCCGGGGCACCGGCGCCGGTGCAGAATCGGGCCGCCGGTGACAGGCTGAGCGTGGCGGCCACCGCCACTTCGGCCAGGGCCGGCGAACAGAAAATTGCCTTGGCGCCCGAATCCTGCGCGATATAGCCGGCTTCATCGGCGGTCAGCTTGGTCGACATGGCGACATAAACGAGACCAGCCCGCTGCGCCGCCCAGCAGATGGGCAGGAAATCAATTTCGTTGTGCATCAGGATGGCGATGGTATCGCCGCGCACCAGGCCAAGGCCGCGCAGCAGATGGGCAATGCGGTTGGATTCGGCTTCCAGCTGCGCATAGGTCAGTGTGTCGCCGCTGCCGGCCATGATGATGGCAGGCATATCGGGCTGGTTCGCGGCATGATGAAACGGGTGCATGGTCTATCCTTTTGGCGAACGGCGGCGATCCCACCAGATGGCAATGGCCATTGCAGCAGCAAACAGGCTGGCCAGGCCGGTGATGTTGATGCCCAGCTGCGCCCAACCCAGCTTGCCGGCATCGATGAAATAATAGGGGTAGCTGCCGGTCTGCGCGCCCACCAGCAGCGCAAACAGGCAATAGGCCAGCGGCAGCGGCAGCACCGCCCACACATGCTGCCAGCCAAGCCGGGCAGCCGGCCGCAGCAGCAGCCACCACAGCGGCCAGGCAATGGGCGAAAACACGTGGAAGATGAAATCAATGGCCTGACGCAATAAGGTTGGCGGATGGTTCAGGCCAGCGAGCAGCGTGTTGTAGATGATGCCCACCACCGCGATCCATGCCGCGCTGGCGGCCAGCAGTGCCGGATGCGCTGGGCCACGCCCCCGGCCGATCAGGGCGACATGGCCGGCAATCAGCGCCACCGCCGTGTTGGACCAGATGGTGAACCAGCCATAAAGCCGCTGCACCTCATCCAGCGGATCGCGGCCGCGTTCCACCACGTTCAGCGCGAACTGGGTGAAGAGCGCAGTGCCGCACAGCACTGCAACGGCTGCCGCAGCGGCGCGTGATCTGCCTGTCAGCCATTCTTCCTTCATTACCGCAATAGCTAGCGCACGCAGCGGCCAGCGCAAAGCCTGTCGCCATTGGGGGGTGGCGCTGATAGGCTCGGCGGCGGGAGATTGCCGCCATGCCGGTCCACACACGCACGTGCCACATCTGCGAAGCCAATTGCGGATTGCTGATCGAAACAGAAGGGCGCCGGGTGGTGAGCATCCGCGGCGACGCTGATGATCCAATTTCGCGCGGCCATATCTGCCCCAAGGGCAATGCCATTGCCGATCTGGAAGCCGATCCCGACCGGCTGACCAGTCCAATGAAGCGGGTAGGTGACGGCTGGGTGGCGCTGGACTGGGAAACGGCGCTTGCGGAAATCGGTACGAAATTCGCCGCCATCAAGGCTGCGGGTGGCGCGGCAGCGCTCTATGTTGGCAACCCCACCGCACATGATTTCGCGCTGGGCATGCAGACCGGCGCGCTGAAGAAGGCGCTGGGGATTCGGGGGGTCTATTCGGCGTCCACCGTCGATCAGATGCCTCACCAGTTGGCGCAATATTTTCTCTATGGCCACAATGCGTTGTTCCCGATTCCCGATATCGAGCGCACGCAGCATCTGGTGATTCTGGGCGGCAATCCGCTGGCATCAAATGGCAGCGTGTGGACCGTGCCCGACGTGAAGCGCCGCATCGCTGAAATGCAGGCGCGCGGCGGCCGCCTGACCGTGATCGATCCGCGCCGCAGCGAAACGGCGGGCATTGCAGACGCCCATCATTTCATCCGCCCCGGCAGTGATCCGGCCCTGCTGGCGGCGTTGCTGTTGGCGCTGGACGACGCCGGACTCGTGAACCCCGGCCGGCTGGCGCCGATGCTGGAGGGCTGGGACGAGGCGTGGGCGGCGCTTCGCCAGTTCACGATCACCGATCTCGCCCACGCCTGCGGCTGGGACGTTGCTGCCATCCATGCGCTGGCCGCCGAGCTCGGCAATGGCCTGCCGACCGCCGTCTACGGCCGCATCGGGGTGAGCACGGCGCCGTTCGGCACGCTGGCGCACTGGTTGATCAACCTGCTCAACATTGCGACGGGCAATCTCGACCGCGAGGGCGGGGTGATGTTCTCCAGCCCGGCGGTGGATGTCGCCGGCAGTTCCGGCCCCGGCAGCCGCGGGCGCTTCTTCAGCCGCGTGAGCGGCCATCCGGAAGTGATGGGCGAATTCCCGGCGGTGAGTCTGGCCGAAGAGATATCGACGCCCGGAGAGGGCCAGATCAAGGCGCTGGTGGTGATTGCCGGCAACCCGGTGCTGTCCGTGCCGGATGGCGGCGCACTGGATGTGGCGCTCGACGGGCTGGAACTGATGGTCTCGATCGATCCGATGATCACAGCAACATCACGCAAGGCGCATTACATTCTGCCGCCCTGCGCAGCCCTGGCCAAGGATCATTATCCGCTGTTGCTGGCCCCCATTGCCTTCCGCAACTTCGCCAAGTTCTCGCCCGGCCTGTGGGAGCCACTGGAAGGGCAGAAGCGCGATTGGGAAGTGGTGGCCGAACTGGCGCAGGCGCTGGCCGCTGCGCAAGGCATCAACTTGCCGCCACCGGTGCAGCCGCGCGAACAGCTCGATCGCATGTTGCAAAAGGGCGGGCGGAGCCTGGCGGATGTCATGGCGCATCCGCACGGGCTTGATCTGGGCCCGCATGTGCCACGCTTGCCAGAGCGGCTGTTCACGCCTGGCAAGACCATCCGCTGCGCACCCGAACCGGTAATCGACGATTTCACCGGACGCTTTGCCGCGTGGCTGAAGGCGCAACCCGAGCCCGGCCTGGTATTGATCGGCCGCCGCCATATCCGCAGCAACAACAGCTGGCTTGGTAACGCCCCGCGCCTGGCCAAGGGGCCAGACAAGTGTATCGTGCTGATCAACCCCCAGGATGCCGCTGAACACGGCATCGGCGAAGGCGCGCTGGTGCAGATCAGCAGCGCCGCCGGCACGGTGGAAGCACCGGCAAGGGTGACGGACGAGATCATGGTGGGCGTCGTCTCCCTGCCCCATGGTTTTGGCCATGCCCGGCCCGGTGTGCGCCAGTCGGTGGCAGCGCTGCGGCCGGGGGTGAGCCACAATGATCTGACTCTGCGCACACGGCTGGACGTGCTGTCGGGAACGGCGGCGCTGGTGGGCACGCCGGTCAGGATCAGCCCTGCCTTCGCGGTTGCAGCAGAGGCCGCGAGCGGCTAAAGCGGCGCTCTATGTTCAAACTCCCCGATCACAAAGACCGCGCCAAGACCGCCGCTGAAGCCAAGCTGGCCAAGCTGGAAAAATTCAAAGCCGCTGCGCCAAGCGATGAAGCCATTGCCGCGGCCCGTGCGCGCGCCGAAAAGCGCGCCCAGAAGGAAGCCGAAGCCAAGGTCGCCCGCGCCGAACGCGCGCGCCAGATGGCCGAGGAAAAGAAGGTCAAGGAAGCCCAGCGCGAGAAGCAGGCCGAACAGCAGCGCCTGGAAGCCATTTCCCGCGAAGCCGCCCAGAAGGCCGCTCGCGACGCCCGCTACGCCGCCCGCAAGCAGCGCATCCGCTAACCAGCCGCTTCAGCGCCAGAACCGCGGCGCTGTCATCACCTGTTCATGGGCCTTCACGGCCGTGGCCAGCAGCGCCGGGCGTTGGGTTTGGCCGATCAGCGCCGCGGCCCCGCGCACACGGCTGCTGCCAATGCGGGCCAGCACCGCCTGCGCCACCACCAGATCGTTCAAGGCACCCAGTGCATCCTGCAGGGGCAACAGCGCCGCCATGAAGCGCGCTCGCCGGCCGGATGCCGGAAACAGGCTGCCGAACAGTTCGACGGCATGGCGCAGCCGCTTCACGCGCTTGCGCTGCCGGTGGCGGGCGGCGTCATCGCCATCCACCAACGCCTGCCCAGCCTTCTTCACCTTGCGCCGGTAGCAATCAAGCTGGCGGGCGGCGTGATCGCGGGCGTCGTCCGCCGGCAGTGGTGGGTGCAGCACAATCCATTCCGACAGGTCGAGCAGCATGGCCCGGGTGGAGGCGGCGTGCAGTGCAGCCAGCGCGTGGGCGAAGGCTTCATCCCGCGCGGCTGAGAGCTTGTCGTGCAGCGGGCCCGGCGAGGTCCGCGCCAGCAGCACATCCAGATCGCGTGCAGCACCCAATGCGCCCGACAGGTCGCGCAGCCCCGCCTCCAGCGCCAGCTGTGGGCCCGTGAGTGGCTGGAACAGTCGCAGTGCCGATCGCAGCCGGCGCAGGCTC
>JAIXQM010000222.1 GCA_027485735.1 Sphingomonadales bacterium
CGCCACCTTCTTTCATATTCTTGGGCGCGCCCTGCGCGGCCAGCACCCGGAGACGACGCCATGACCCGCAATTACGACATCGCCGAACTCAAGCGGCTGGATGTCGCCCATCACCTGCCGCCGCAACAGGATTGGCAGGCGGTGGAGGATATGGGCGGTAGCCGCATCATCGTGCGCGGTGAAGGCTGCAATATCATCGACGGTGACGGCGTGCGCCTGCTCGATGGCATGGCTGGGCTGTGGTGCGTGAATGTTGGCTATGGCCGCACCGAATTGGCCGAAGCCGCCTATAATCAGATGCTTGAATTGCCTTATTACAACAGCTTCTTCAAGACGGTGGCGCCGCCAACGGTGGAGTTGGCGGCGAAACTGTCGGGGCTGCTCGGCGGGCATTTCTCCCACATCTTCTTCAATTCCTCCGGCAGCGAGGCGATCGACACGCTGATCCGCACCGCGCGCCATTATTGGCAGGTGAAGGGTGAACCCCAGCGGCAGGTGATCATCAGCCGCGTCAACGGTTACCACGGCTCCACCATCGCCGGGATGAGCCTGGGCGGCATGGCGCCGATGCATGCGCAAGGCGGCCCGCTGTTGCCCGGCTTCGTGCACGTGATGCAGCCCTACAAGTTCGCCGACGGTTTCGATGAGAGCGAAGAGGCATTTGCCGCCCGCGCCGCGCAAGAGGTGGAAGATGCCATCCTTGCCGCCGGGCCGGAGAATGTCGCGGCCTTCATTGGCGAGCCGGTGCAGGGCGCCGGCGGTGTCATCATCCCGCCCGCCGGCTACTGGCCCCGCGTGGAGGCCATCTGCCGCAAATATGGCATCTTGCTCTGCTGTGACGAGGTGATCTGCGGCTTTGGCCGGCTGGGCCAATGGTTCGGCCACCAGCATTATGGCATCACGCCCGATCTGGTGACGATGGCGAAGGGGCTTTCGTCCGGTTATCTCCCGATTTCGGCGGTGGGCGTCGCCGATTTCATCGTGGCGGCGATCAAGTCCAACCCGGATGATTTCGTCCACGGCTACACTTATTCGGGCCACCCAACCGCGGCGGCGGTGGCACTGAAAAACCTGGAGATAATCGAGCGCGAGGATCTCGTCCGCCGCACCCGTGAAGACACTGGGCCTTATTTGGCGCAGCGGCTGGCCGAACTGTCCAAGCATCCGCTGGTGGGCGAAGCGCGCAGCCTGGGCCTGATCGGTGCGGTGGAAATCGTCGCGGAACCCGGCACCAACCGGCGTTTTGGCAAGGGCGGCGAAGCAGGTTACGTGGTAAGGGATATCTGCATCGCCAATGGCTTGATGGTGCGCGGCGTGAAGGATTCGATCGTGATGAGCCCTCCGCTGATCATCACCCATGCCGAGATCGATCGGATGATCGGCATCATCGCCGCCGCGCTGGACGAGGCTGAGCCGGCGTTGCGCGCTTTATAAGGGAGGCCATCATGGCCGATATTGGTGACTGGGTTCGCGATAAGGGCATTTCCGAAGTGGAATGCCTGGTGCCCGACATGAACGGCGTGCTGCGCGGCAAGGTGTTCCCGGCCGCCAAGCTGGTGCAGTTTTCCCGCAACAACGCGCTGCGCCTGCCATCGTCGATCTTCTCGCTGACGATCACCGGCCAATATGCCGATGTCGATGAGCATGTGGAGGCGTTTACCGATCCCGACATGGTGCTGCGCCTTGATCCCACGACGCTGTGCGTGGCGCCGGGTTTCAAGACACCCACCGCCTATGTTTTTGCCGATGCGCATCACGCCGATGGCACGCCCTGGGCCTCCTCGCCGCGGCATCTGCTGAAACGGGTGGTGGCCTTGTGTGAAGAACGCGGCTGGAAGCCGTTGATGGCGCCGGAACTGGAATTCTATCTCACCGCGCCCAATCCCGATCCCGATATCCCGCTCACCCCGCCGGCGGGCCGTTCGGGCCGCGCCGAGACCTCGTCGCAGCCCTATGGCCTGGAAGCGATCACCGAGCACGAAGACCTGATCGAGGCGATCTACGAATATGCCGAAGCCGCCGATCTGAACCTCGACACGATGATCCACGAAGCCGGCACTGCCCAGCTGGAGATCAATTTCGTCCACGGCGATCCGGTGCGGGTGGCCGATCAGGTGATGCTGTTCAAACGCATCGTGCGGCAGGTGGCGCTGAAACACGGCGTCTATGCCACCTTCATGGCCAAGCCGATGGAACATCAGCCGGGCAGCGCCATGCACTTGCACACGTCGGTCGTGGATATGACTGATGGCCATAATCTGTTCGCCAATGCCAATGGCAGCGATGCGCCGCTGTTCCGCCATTTCGTCGGCGGGCTGCAGGGGTATCTGCCGGCGCTGGCGCCGATGTTTGCGCCCAATGTCAACAGTTTCCGCCGCATGCGGCCGGATCATGGCGCGCCGATCAACGTGCAATGGGGCAGTGACAACCGCAGTTGCGGCCTGCGCGTGCCGATCACCGATCGCCACAACCGCCGCGTTGAAAACCGCCTGCCCGGCGCCGATGCCAACCCCTATCTGGCCATGGCCGCCACGCTGGTTGCCGGCTATCTGGGCATGACCGAGGAGCTGGAACCATCGCCCAAAACCTCGGGCAACGCCTATAATTTCGAACGCACCCTGCCGCGCAGCCTGGAAGAAGCGCTGGAACGCTTCAACGATTGCGATCCGGTGCGGGCGCTGCTGGGTGACTATTTCTTCCGCAGCTTCACCTCCATCAAGGCCGCCGAACTGGAAGCCTTCCAGGGTGTGATCAGCAGTTGGGAGCGTGACCATTTGCTGCTGAAGGTGTGAACGACAGCCTCGCCTTCGACCAAAGCTGGTATGCGGCGACGGCCCACGCCGCGCCGGCCCACGCTGCGATCGCCGGCGACACACAGGCGGATGTCGCCATCATCGGCGGCGGCGCCACCGGGCTTTCGGCGGCGCTCCACCTGGCGCAGCGCGGGGCCAGCGTGGTGCTGCTGGAAGCCGGCCGCATCGGCCACGGCGCTTCGGGCCGCAACGGCGGGCAGATCATTCCGGGCCTGCGGCTGGGCGCTGCCGATCTGGTGGCGCGTTTCGGCGTGGAGCAGGGCGGCGCGCTGTTCCACCTCGCCCTGTCGGCTCGCGATCTGGTGGTCGATCTGGTGGCGCGGCACGGCATTGATTGCGATCTGGCGCTCACCGGTCATCTGACCACCGCCGTGCGCCCGCGTGATCTTGATGATTTCGCGCGCGAGGCGGAGGGGGCGGCCCGGCTCGGCTATCACGGCCTGTCGGTTCTGGATGCGCCGGCGGCACAAGCGGCGGTGGCCAGCCCCAGCCATGGCGCGCTGCTCGATGCCGGCGGCGGCCATTTCCACACACTCAACTACACGCTGGGCCTCGCCCGTGCGGCGGCCGCGGCCGGCGCACGCCTGCATGAACACAGCGCGGTGACCCGGCTCGAAAAGCGGGCAGGGGGCGTCGTGCTGCACACGGCAGCGGGCCGCGTCACCGCTGCTCAGGCCATCGTCGCCGGCGATGCGTTGCTCGGTCCGCTCAATGCCCGTGTGCACAGCCGCATCATGCCGGTCGCCAATTACATCATCACCACCGATGTGCTGCCCGATGGCGGTGCCGCCCTGATCCCCGGCAATCAGGCGGTGAGCGACAGCCGCTTTGTCGTCAATTATTTCCGCCGCACGCCCGATGGCCGGCTGATGTTCGGCGGCGGCGAACGCTATAGCCCGCGCCCGCCGGCCGACATGGCGGCTTTTGTGCGGCCCTTCCTGGAACGCAGTTTTCCGATGCTGGCCGGCGTTGGCATCGCGCACGCCTGGGGCGGCCTCGTCTCCATCACCCGCAGCCGCCTGCCCGACATCGGCCGCGATGGGCCGCTGATGTGGGCACACGGCTATTCCGGGCAGGGCGCAGTGCTCTCAACCCTGGGCGGCGCCCTCCTCGCCGAAGCCGCGCTGGGCGACGAATCTCGCTTCACCCCGTTCGCCGCCGTGGCCCCCCCGGGCTTCCCCGGCGGCGCGCTCTTGCGCGGCCCGCTGCACGTGCTCGGCATGCTCTGGTACGCCTTGCGCGATCGCACCGGGTGACGTTGGCTTGGCAATGGAAATGGTGGACGCACCAAGGTTCGAACCTGGGATCCGCTGACCTCAAGCTCGATCCTGCGTTGGTCACAGGAGCGGCAGATCGATCATGGCTGCCTCGACGCATGACGACAACATCTTGAGGCCGCACGCGAAACGGGGCGGTCACAACCCAGCCCTGTTGCCATCACATCAACCATCAGCCATCAAAGCGAAGGGTTCTGCTTCTGAACGGTACAAATCAGGGGTGCACGCCAACCAGCGCCACGTTTTCAGGCTGGGCGCTCATAAAAAATCACGGACGCAGCAGGGTAAAATGGCCGAGAACAAATTCGACATCATCATATTCGGGGCCACCAGCTTCGTCGGCCAGATCATTACGCGCTATATGCACGAGCAGTTTGCCGATGGATCGATCGTTTGGGCAATCGCCGGGCGGTCACGCAGCAAGCTGCAGCAGCTCAGCGATACGATCGGGCTGTCGGGGGTCGAGCTTATTGTGGCTGACGCGGCTGACGAAAACGCGTTGCTGCAAATGTGTGCCCGCACCAAGGTCGTGATGTCCACCGTCGGGCCGTACGCGCTTTATGGTGACCTGTTGGTGAAGCTGTGCGCCACGACCGGCACCCATTATTGCGACCTCACGGGCGAACCGCAGTGGATCCGCAAGATGCAGTCACGCCATGCGGCCGATGCAAAGGCCAGCGGTGCGCGGATCGTGCATTGCTGCGGTTTCGACAGCATCCCTTCCGATCTGGGCGTCCATTTCTTGCAGCGCCATGCGTTGGAACGGTTCGGCCAACCCTGCGACCGGATCAACATGCGTGTTGTCAGCATCAAGGGCGGCGCGTCGGGCGGCACGATCGCGAGCATGATCAACATGGTCAAGGAAGCTGTTGGCGACGCAGATCTGCGGCGCGAGCTGAAAGACCCCTATAGTCTTTGCCCGCCTGGCCATGGCTTCTCGATCACACAGCCGGATGTGAAGATCGCCTATGATGATGTCTACGGCGGCTGGGTTGCCCCCTTCGTCATGGCGGGCATCAACACGCGGGTGGTGCATCGGTCCAACGCCCTGAGCAACAAGAGCTATGGTGCTGCATTCCAGTATGAGGAAGCGGTGGTGACGGGTGAGGGCGCGAAAGGCAAGCGGATGGCCCGAACGGCGACTTGGGGCGTGAATGCCCTTATGGTCGGCTTGGCTGTGCCGCCTGTGCGTTGGCTGCTCGAGACCATGGTGCTGCCAAAGCCTGGCGAAGGACCAAGCGAACAGGCGCAATTGGAGGGCGGCTTTGATCTTGTTTTCCTCGGGTCGACCGCAAAGGGCGACACGATAGGGTGCCGGGTCACAGGGGACCGCGATCCCGGCTACGGATCAACTGCCAAGATGCTGTCCCAAGCCGCCGCATGCCTTGCCAAAGACGTGCCTGCCGAGGTGGCGGGTGGCTTCTGGACGCCAGCGACGATTATGGGGGATAGGCTGATCGAACGGCTGCAGGCGCATGCCGGACTTACGTTCGAGCTGTTGCCCTAGGCGGGCAGATCGCCCTCAGTGAGGGGCGATCACTTGCGTCAGCGGTCGTAGCGCGGTTCGGTGACGCCGATCCGGCGACACGCATCGGCACCAGTTCTGCCCTGTGCCAGCGCGATTTCCGCTGCATGCAGCTTGCCGATGATCGCCTCCGGCGTGTGCTTCCTCGCGATCCCATTCCTTGTTCGTGGCTGAGCCTTTTCCAGATTTTGGGCCAATGAAAGCGGGGCGGAGCAGGATTTCGCCCGGAAGAATGGTTTCACATTCGGATGTTTTTGGTCCCGCTTTTTCAGGAAAAACAACTACCCTGAAAAAAATTGAGGGGGCTCAATTGTCAACATCAGGATCACCTACTGCTCTCATTGCGGGGGCAATGCTCGCCTTGCTGCCGCACGCCGCGAACGCGACCGGCAACGCCAAGGTCACATAGTGCCGAATTGGGTTGCTGGGCGCCTTGGCCGAATAGGCCGATGCTCTGCATGCCAATCACCCCAGGCCAAGCCTGACGTGAAACCTCACTGCCTCGCCGATCGTCAAAACTTGGGGTGGATAATCTCCCCAAGTCCTCTTCACCGAGTTTGAAAATGTCCCAGTCGCACGCATTCGGGCCCCGGCCTTTGCGCTTTCAGTTGAGTTTTGGCGTTGTCACGCTTCTGATGTTTTCGCTCTTCGCCGTGGCGCCACTGCTGGGCATCCTTGTCTACAGCTATCAGGAAAATGAACGCTCGGCGCTCGCCAACCTGGAGCGGCAGGTCAACCGCAACATGGCTGAAACACAGCAGGCATCGGTCGAACTGATTGATTCAGTTGCCCGCAACATGGCGATTGTCGCCGCGGTTACTGCTGCCAATCCCCGGCAATTCCGCGCAGACAGCGCCAACAACCTGCTGTGGCATGCCCTGATCGACGCAGACCATATCGACGCCATCTACACAAGTTTCGAGGATGGCTATCACCGGGTGGTCTCGCGGATCGACGCCGACAGACGCCGATCGGACCCGTTGATCCCCGGCAATGCAAACTGGCACGCCGGCTATATCGACGCCTATGCCCCCGGTGCCGCCCGTGTCCGCCACCGAACATTCTATGCGGACTGGGGTGAAGGTACGGGCAACGCCTATACCGAGCCAACCAAACTCGATCTGCGCCAATTGCCCCACTACATGGCAGCCAAGGCAAGCGGCCGGTTTGCGCTTGGCGAGCCGGCCATCAATCCCGACACAGGCTCTCTGGTCATGTCGCTTGGCACGCCGGTTTTTTCAGGCGGCGCCTTCGTCGGCTTTGTGGGCACAAACATCACGCTCGCCAACATCTCCGCCTATCTCGACGAACATCGGCTGAGCGCCAACAGCATCACCCTGATCTATGATCAATCGGGCCGGCTCATCGCCGCGTCCCACCGTGACCTGATGGTGCCCCGCAACGCCGCGAAGGAGGCGCTGCCAAGCCTGGGCGACATCGCTGATCCCACGCTTGCGCAGGCCATCGGCCGCAGAGACCAAGCCGTTCAACATCCCCATTTGTTCACTGATAAATCCGGTCAGCAGTTCATCGTTGCTGGCAAGCCATTCCCGTCACAGTTCGGCAAGGATTGGGAGATACTGACGATCTCTCCGACGGACGATTTCATTGGCGGGTTGAAGGAAACCAATCGTGACATTGCTGCCATCATTATCCTGATCATTGCGCTTGAGCTGTTGTTGATCGGCCTGGTGAGCCGCAACATTTCCCGCCGGGTTTCCGCGATTACGGGGGAGTTCAAGGACATCGGCCAGTTCAATCTCTCCAGCACGGTGCCTTTGCGATCCATTGTGCGCGAAATCGCCAGTCTCAATCTGTCCATCGAGTCCATGAAGGCGAGCCTGCGTTCCTTTGGTCACTATGTGCCCAAGGATCTGGTGCGAAGCCTGCTGGCCGACGGCCAAGAGGCAACACTTGGCGGCGAACGCCGCCGCCTCAGTCTCCATTTTTCCGACATCGCAAACTTCACGGCGATTTCGGAGGGGCTCTCGCCAGAAGATCTGGTGGAGGCCATGAAAGAATATTTCGAGCTCATGACCAGCGCCATCAGTGATGAGGGCGGCACCGTCGACAAGTTCATGGGCGACGGCATCATGGCCTTGTACAACGCGCCATCGGCGCTGCCAGATCATGCCATTCGCGCCTGCCAGTCGGCCCTCAATGCCCAGCATCGCCTGTCGCAGTCTGCCGGGCAGCGGGTCGAGTTTCGCGCGCGGATCGGACTTGGCATTGGCGACGTCGTCGTCGGCAATATGGGCACGCAGGAGCGCTTTGCCTACACCGCGCTGGGTGATGCCGTGAACCTCGCCAGCCGGCTGGAGGGACTGAACAAGGTTTATGGCACGTCGATCATGGCATCCGAAGAACTGCGCGATGAAACCGGCAATATCTTTGAATGGCGCCGCCTCGACCGGGTTGCCGTAAAAGGCCGGCAGCAGGGAACGGTCGTTTATGAACTTCTGGGGCGCTCTGGAGAAGTGGCCGCCAGCAGACTCCAGGCGCGCGATGCCTATGAACAGGGCCTTGCCTGCCTTTGGGCCGGCTCCGTTGAGGCCGCGCGCCAGCATTTTCAGGCGGCAGCGGCCCTGCGCCCGGGAGATCTCGCAGCCGACACGCTCCTGGAACGCGCCGAGCGTTATACGCTTGCCCCGCCAGAAGCCGGCTGGAGCGGAACCGAGGTGATGCAGCAGAAATAGTGGCGCGCAATGGCTGGGTTGAACCGCGTCGTGTTCGCCGGTGCCGACGGGGGACGTGACCCAAATATGCGGTAGGCCGCACAGAGCGTACCAGCTGTCAGAGACTGAGGCCGTGAGCTTCTCCGGAATCGACGAGTGCGCGCAACTGTTCAGGCGCCAGGATGTGAATGCAGCGATAGGACTGGCTGAGCCAGCCTTTGGCCTCGAACGCCTGGAGCAATTGCCGTGTTGGATGACGAGACAGCCTCGCCGTCGCGCCAAAGTCCTCCTGGCTGATGTAGATTGGGTGCGCTTGGCCCCCATGTCGACAGCCGGCATGATGCAGGAGCATCGCCGCCAGCCGCCGGTCACTGCGGGACAGGAGCAAATCAGTCAAAACATTGGTCGCGACTATTCCAGTCGCAAAGACGAGTTGAGCGAGATCTTGCCACCAGTCAGGACGGTCGTTCAACATGCGGCGCGCTTCGCTCAAGCTTATGCTCAGGATCGTCGTCGCTGTGGTGGCACGAACATGAATTGGACGGGTCGCTCCGAACAGCGGCGCATAGCCGTACCAATGGCCTGGATTGAACAAAACGGCCGTCGGCGCATCTGGTGCACCCAACGCTGGCAATACGGCCACCTGTCCAGCGGCTACTCCGTACAAACCGGGGCCCACGTCAGCACCGTCGCCCGCTGTGGAAATCTGATCGCCTGCTGCAAATGTTCGGAGACGGCCCGCAGCCAGGAATGCCTCGCGGAAATCAGCGGGCCTCGTTGCCAGCCATCCTTCACGTTCCAAAACATTGCACGCATCGGCCATCGAAATCGGCCCGAGATCTGACATTGGACTGAACGATCCTTTCTGGGCGCGGTTCCTAGCCTAGGTCTTCCGCAAACGGAAGGAGAAGACATTGGCCCGCGGCAAACGTTCATTCGCTTTGGGGCACTGGCCGCGACGGCGTTTGCCGCTGTGCCGCTGCACGCCCTTCGGGCCGCAAGGGCAGACGCAGCGCGGCAGGGACCGCGTGGCCGTGAATTTTGCTGCCCGCGCCGCGCTGGAAACGGCCGGCCTCGCCCCTGCCTTGATTGCAGCGTGAGGCCGCGATGGGAAGCGCCCGCAACCGTCAAATCGTTGCCGATCGACTGGCCGGCGAAAGCTATGCCATGATAACAGAACGCCACGGCCTGTCGCGCAGACGCGCCGAGAAAATCGTTCAACAACACGAACAGCAGGTGCAGCAGGTGTCCATGCACCCGGTCTATCAGCACGTGGGGATCCGGGCGATCAACTGCCTGCGCAAGGCTGGTGTGAACCCTGAGGACATTGACGCTATCAGCCAATATTCACGGGAAAGCCTTTTGTGCCTCCCCAATTTTGGCCACACGTCTCTGGCGCAGTTGGAGGCCTATTTGCACCTGATGGGCCGGGCGTTGCTTGGCAGAGGCCATTATGCACGCGCCGCATCAATCCCGCCCGCAGCGGCCAAACGCTCCAGAAAAATGCTGGTCTCAGATGAAGCGCAGCAGGTTTGACGAAGAGCAGATCATGGCCATCCTGATGAAGCAGGGCGCTTGGATGGCGACGGCGGATGTGTGCCGCCTGCATTGAGGGCCGCTAGAGACGCAACTCCCCAAATCCAGCTTATAACTGTTTATAAGCTTTCGATGTCGCGCCACCGAGTTGCTGACGGGACATAACCATCTCGTTTTAGGAGAGAAAATGGTGGACGCACCAGGGCTCGAACCTGGGACCCGCTGATTAAGAGTCAGCTGCTCTACCGACTGAGCTATACGTCCACACCTGCCGTTTTGGCCTGCGCCATTTCAGACAGGGGGCGGCGAGTAGCAGTGTGGATTCGGCTTGTCCAGACCGAGAGCAAAAAAAAGCGGCATCCAGTCGATTCTGGATGCCGCCTTGGAGGGTTTGAGACCGTGCAGGTTGGCTTTTAGGCCGCGACAACGGGCTTGCGCCGGCGGGCAGCGACGCCCACAGCGCCGAAGCCCAGCAGCATCATGGCCCAGGAACTGGGTTCCGGCACGCCCTGACCGGTGAAGCCATCAGCGGCAATCCGGCCGAACAGGCGGGCCGTGTTGTCCTCGCGCTCGATGGTCAGAAACTCGCTGCCCGAGCCAAAGCCGGGGACAAAAAAACCACTGATGTCAAGCGTGTAGTTCACGCCGCCGATTGCGAAGAACTCGCTCAATCCAGAGTTCAGCGAGATGGTAACACGGTCAGCACAGCCATTGATGTTGGCACCCTGGCCGTTGGCACCACCGTAGGGGCAGGGATCCAAATTGTTCGTTGTTTCATCATGGGTGAAATCGAACACGGCGTTGTAATTTCCGATCGAAGTCAAACCCACCGACACGCCGTAGCTGATCGTCAGCTGGGCAGACGTGATGCTGGGCGGGAAGACCGGGTTGTTGAAGTGGGTGAATTGCCCCAGCGAAAACAACGAACTGGCGCCATTGACCACCACATCAACATTGAGCGGCGTGGCAGCCGCAGTGTAGCGATAGCCGCTCAGCCCATTTCCGGCGTCACCGCCCCAGCGGATTTCCGGTGTGGCCGTGCCATTGCCGGTGGAGGTGACAGGCGCGCCCACCACGTTGCCCCAGCTGGCGGTGATTGGATCGATGCTGACTGTTGTGGCGTTGGCCTGAACGCCCAGCACCAGCGCCGCCGCGAGCGGCGCAAGAAGAATACGACTCATGATTAATACCCCCGACTCAGAAAGCGTTCTCAAAAACGCGGAGGGATGATTTCAGATAAACAAAAAGTAAACAAGACGTAAATTTATGCCCTGGTCAACTGCCACGCTTGTTGGCGCGGGCGATGCCCATCACCACGCCCAACAGGATCATCACTGTCATCATCGCGCTGCCGCCCCAACTGATCAGCGGCAGCGGGATACCCACAACCGGTGCCAGGCCCATCACCATCATCATGTTGATGGCCAGATAGAAGAACAATGTGGCAGTGAGGCCAAGGCTGAGCAGGCGCTGGAACTGACTGCGGGCCGAAATGGCGGTGCGGATGCCCCAGGCCAGCACCAGGCCATAGAGAATGATGACGAACAGCCCGCCCATCAGGCCCCATTCTTCGGCCATGGTGGCGAAGGCGAAATCGGTGTGGAGTTCGGGCAAATAATCGAGGTGGCTCTGGGTGCCGTTCAGGAAGCCCTTGCCGGAAAGGCCGCCCGAACCGATGGCGATCTTGCTTTGGGTGATGTGATAGCCGGCGCCGCGCGGATCGCTTTCGGGATCCAGGAAGATCAGCACGCGCTTGCGCTGATAATCATGCATCATGCTCCACACCACCGGCAGCATTGCCGCCACCGCTGCGGCTGCCGTGCCGAACAGCCACAGCCGCACGCCGGCCAGGAACAGCACCACAACGCCGCCAAACAGGATCGATAAGGCCGTGCCAAGATCGGGTTGCAGCATCACCAGCCCCACCGGCATGGCGATCAGTGCCAGCGCCGGGATCAGCACATCGGGCCGGCTTTCATAGCCCTTGGGGACATATTGATAATAGCGCGCCAGCACCAGCACGATGGCCAGCTTCATCATTTCGGATGGCTGGAACTGCATGATGCCAATATCCAGCCAGCGCTGGCTGCCGCCACGCACGGCGCCGGCCAGTTCCACGCCCACCAGCGCCACCAGCAGCGTGATGTAGATGGGCCAGGCCCAGCCCAGCCAGCGTTCGGGCGGCACCAGCGCAAGGGCCAGCGCACCCACCAGCAGGATGGCAAAACGCACGCCCTGTTTCAGCGCCCAGGGGTTCAAGGATCCGCCAGCGGCCGAATAGAGCACGACCAGGCCAAAGCCGGCGATGGCGCAGATGATCAGCACCATGCCCCAGGGCAGGCGGGCCAGTTCGCGGCGCCAGGGTCCGTTGAGCAGGTCCATCGGCGCTATTCGGGTTCGCGTGGGGGTTGCGGAGCGTCGGCGTCGGCGATTTCGAACACCGGCGGCTTGATGTCGAGCTTGAGCCAGCTGGGCATCATCTGGCGGGTTTCGCTGGCAATGCTGGCGGCGGCTTCGTTTTGCTGACGCACGGCGCGCAGGCGGGCGGCTTCGGCCTCGATCGGCGGCAGCACGGCCAGCGCGCGTTGCGGCTCGAACAGGAAACTGAGGACGTCGCGCGCGATGGGGGCGGCATAGCGGCCGCCGGCGATGCCATGTTCGATGATCACCGAACAGGCATAGCGCGGGGCATCGGCCGGGGCAAAGGCGACGAACAGCGCATGATCGCGCTGCTTCCACGGCAGCGCCTCGTTGCGGATCACGCCGCGCTTGCGTTCGGCCGCCGAGATGCGGCGCACCTGGGCGGTACCGGTCTTGCCGGCGAACAGCACGTCTCCGATGGGGCTGCGCGCGGCGCGGGCGGTGCCGTAACCGGCGTTGACGACATCGACCATGCCCTGGCGCACAAGCGCCAGATGCGCGTCGGGAATGCCGAGCGACGGGAACTGCGGCGCCGGGCCATCGGCAATCAGCCGCGGCATCACTTCGCGGCCGCTGGCCAGCCGTGCGGTCATCACCGCCAGTTGCAGCGGGTTGGTGACGATATAGCCTTGGCCGATCGCGCCGTTGAGGGTTTCGCCTTCGCGCCAGTCCTTCCCGAAGCGCCGTTGCTTCCACGCCTTGTCGGGCACGATGCCCTTGGCCTGGCCGGGCAGCGGCAGCGGATATTCCTGGCCCAGCCCAAGCCGCCGCGCCATGGTGGCGATGGCATCGATGCCCACCTTGCGCCCCATGACATAGAAATAGGTATCGCAGGACAGCGGCAGGGCCCGGTGCATGTTGACCCCGCCATGGCCGCGCCGGGCGTGGCAGTGCCAGGTGTTGTTGCCCAGCCGATAGGCGCCCGAACAGCCCACTGTGTCGCCTGGATCAACCCCGGCCTCCAGCGCCGCGAGCGTGGTCACCATCTTGAAGGTGGAGCCGGGGGGATATAAGCCCATCGCGCTCTTGTTGAGCAACGGGGTGTGATCATCCTTCTGCAGGGCGTTCCACAACCGGGCTGGCACGCGGCGCGAGAAGATGTTGGGATCATAGGCCGGCATGGAGACCATGCACAGCACGTCGCCGGTGATGCAGTCCATCACGATCACGCTGGCCGAATTGTCCCCCAGCCGGCGCGCGGCATAATCCTGCAAATCGCGATCGATGGTGAGGCGCAGTGTGTCGCCGGGCGTGTCGGCATTGGTGCCCAATTCGCGCACCAGTTCGCCGCGGGCCGTCATCTCCACGCGGGAGGATCCGGCCGTGCCGCGCAGCTGCTTGTCGGCAAATCGTTCGATCCCGTCCTTGCCGATGCGGAAGCCCGGATAGATCAACAGCGGGTTTTTTTGCTCGCGATATTGTTCCGGGGTTGGTGCGCCGACATAGCCGACAAGGTGGGCGAAATGATCCGCCTCCGGGTAGAAGCGCGAGAAGCTTTGCACCGGGGTGACGCCGGGCAGGGTGGCGAGGCGGACATTGCAGGCGGAAAACTCCCGCCAGCTCAGATTCTGACGCACCACCACCGGCATGAAGCTGGGCTGGGTGCGCACATCGTCTCGGATGCGGGCATCTTCAGCCAGATCGATATCCAGCACGGCGCGGATGGCGACCAGGGTCGTGTCGACGTCCTCCACCTCGGCCGGGCGCAGTTCCAGCCGGTAATCCGGGCGGTTCATGGCGATGGGTTTGCCCTGGCGATCGACGATCCAGCCGCGGCGGGGCGGGATCAGCCGATCCTGGATGCGGTTGGCCTGGGCGCGCAGCTGGTAGGTCTCGCCTTCGAACACGGCGAGCCAGGCCATGCGCCCGGCCAGCAGCGCACCGGTGCCGGCCATGCCGGCGCCCAGCAACAGCGCGCGGCGCGAAAACGCCATGCGGCGAACGGGATCATCCATGGCGCCAATGGGGTGCAGATGCCGCCAGCTTGCGCTGAATGGCGGCGCACAGGCGCACCACCAACGGCCACGCCGCCACGCTGGTGAGCCATTGCCACAGCAGCGGAAGCGTCGTGGTCGGCCGGCCGGCCAGCGCCATCAGCGGCCCGGTGAGCAGCGCAAAGCCCAGCAGGACACTGGTCACCAGCAGCCAATCAAACAGCGATCCGTGGCGGCCAAATACCCGGCCGGTCATCCGCATCACGCCGGTGGCGACGGCAAACAGGGTGGCATTGACCCCGAGTGGCTGTCCGAACAACAAATCGGCCAGCATGCCGATGCAGAAGGCCAGCCACGGTGGCATCAGCCCTGGCTGCAGCATGGCCCAAACCAGCACGCCCATCAGGGCCAGATGCGGCATGGCCGGCAGGCTGATCGGCAGCGGGGCCAGCATGAGCACCAGCAACGCCATGCTGGCCAGCGCCGGAACGGCATAGCGCCACAACGACAGATACCAGCGCCGGCGTTCGTCCGGGGTCATCAGCAGGGCGGGGGGAGGCGGGGTGGCGATCACGGGCGGGCCAGATCAATTCGCCGGCGGTTCGCTGGTGCGCAGGCGCGGTGGTGGTGCGCCCCTTGTGCGGGCTTCCACCGGCACCGGTGCATCGAAAACAGGGCCCTGCGGCTGAGTATCGGGGATGGGCAGCCAGCCGCTCTCCACCGTGACAAAGCCGCCGCCCAGCGGGCTGGTGGCAAGGCGGATCACCGGGCCATCGGCGCGGGGATCCACCACCACGCCCACTGGCACGCCCGGCGGATACACACCGCCGTCGCCCGAGGTGACGATGCGATCGCCGACAACGAGTGCCAGTTCCGGCCCGATGCGATCGGTGAGCAGCAGTGTGGGCAGGTTGCGCCCGACAGCCAGCCCGGCCTGGCCGGTGCGCTCGACGATCACCGGCACGCGCGACAGGGGGTCGGTGAGCAGCAGCACCCGGGCCGATTGGCGGCCGACTTCCAGCGTGCGGCCGACCAGGCCCTCGGTGCCGATCACTGGCATGTCGCGGGTGATGCCATCGCCGCTGCCCACGGCCAGCATGGCGGTGCGGGCAACGCTGCCCGACGTGGCGGCCGCGATGCGTGTGGTGGCGACCACCGTCCGCGTGGGCTCCCGCACAGCCATCAGCCGCTTCAGCTGCTGCAGTTCGCGCTGGCCGTTGCGGGCGGCGCGGAGCCGGGCATTGGCCTTGTCCAGCTCGGCTTCCAGCTGGTCAGCGCGGCTGACGGCGCCGAAATAATCGCCGAAGTCGCCAGCCACCTTGCCCGCGCCATCGATTGGCGCACGCACCACTGACCACAAGGGCGCGACGATATCGGTGGCCACCGCGCGCACGCCGCTGGCGGTTTCGGGATTCACGCGCGCCACCAGCAGCAGGATGAGCCCGGCCGCGATCACGCCGCCCGACACCACGGCCGAAACCAGCGCGAGGTTCTGCTCCCGCCGGATGGCGGTGGGGCGGCGAGGGGCGGGAGTCCAGTCCATGGGTCCCCGAATGGGTTGCAGCTCAGGCGGTGATCAGCACGCCGCGATACATCGGATCTTCCAGCGCGCGGCCGGTGCCGATGGCAACGCAGGTGAGCGGTTCGTCGGCCACGCTGACCGGCAGGCCAGTGGCTTCGCGCAGCACGACATCGAGATCGCGCAGCAGCGCACCGCCGCCGGTGAGCACGATGCCCTGATCGACGATATCGGCGGCCAGTTCCGGCTGAGTGTTCTCCAGCGCGGCGCGCACGCCTTCGACGATGGTCGCCACCGGTTCGGCCAGTGCTTCGGCGACCTGGCCCTGGTTGATCTGGATCTCGTTGGGCACGCCGTTCATCAGGTCGCGGCCCTTGATGAAAACGGTCTCGCCAATGCCATCGGCAGGCTTCTTGGCGGTACCGATTTCCTTCTTGATGCGCTCGGCAGTGGCTTCGCCGATCAGCATGTTGAAGTTGCGGCGCACGTAGTTGATGATGGCTTCGTCCATCTTGTCCCCACCAACGCGCACGCTGGTGGTGTAGGCGAGGCCCTTCAGCGACAGCACGGCGACTTCGGTGGTGCCGCCGCCGATATCGACGACCATCGAACCGATCGGTTCGGTGACGGGCATGCCGGCGCCGATTGCGGCGGCCATCGGCTCTTCGATCAGATAGACCTGGGTGGCGCCGGCGTTGTTGGCGGCATCACGGATGGCGCGTTTTTCGACGCTGGTCGAACCCGACGGCACGCAGATGACGATTTCCGGATAGCGGCCGAAACGGCTGGTCTGCACCTTCTTGATGAAGTGCTTGATCATCTGTTCGGCGACATCGATGTCGGCAATCACGCCGTCACGCAGCGGGCGGATGCATTCGACGTTGCCGGGGGTGCGGCCCATCATCACCTTGGCTTCGTTGCCAACCGCCTTGACGACCTTGTTGCCGCGGATGGTCTCGATGGCGACCACGCTGGGTTCGTTGAGCACGATGCCGCGGCCGCGCACATAGACGAGCGTGTTGGCCGTGCCCAGGTCGATGGCCATATCCTGGGAGAGGAAGGAAAACATCCGGCTGAAAGGCGACATGATGGGGATTTTACCACGCTGAGGAATTGGGGCACGAGGGTGGGATTCGCGGACGGCGCGATCAATCTGCCGCCTTTGGCCCCGAACTGCCGATTCTGCAAGGGCGAAGGCCAAAGTGGAACGGGCAAGACATGACACTGCGCCCAACTGCCCTTAAGGTGCGCCGGTGCCCATTCCCACGTCTTCTATCAGGCGCCTGCCCGAAACCCTGATCAACCGCATCGCCGCCGGCGAGGTGGTGGAGCGGCCGGCCAGTGCCGCCAAGGAACTGGTTGAAAACGCACTGGATGCCGGCGCCCGGCGCATCCGGGTGGGTCTGGTGAATGGCGGCATCGATGGGCTGGAAGTGGCCGATGACGGCATCGGCATGGCGCCAGACCAGTTGCGGCTGGCGATCGAGCGGCATGCGACGTCCAAATTGCCCGATGAAGATTTGGCTGCCATTGCGACCATGGGTTTTCGTGGTGAAGCGCTGCCCTCGATCGGCTCGGTCGCCACCCTGTCGCTGACCAGCCGGCCTGAAGGTGGAGAGGGCTGGCGGTTGGTGGTGGACAATGGCCGTATCGTCCACGACGGCCCGGCCAGTGCCGCGCCGGGGACGGTGGCGCGGGTCGATGGGCTGTTCGCCCAAGTGCCGGCGCGGCGCAAGTTCTTGAAATCGCCACGTTCCGAGCTGGCCGCTTGCCTTGATCATATCCGACGGCTGGCCATGGCGCGGCCCGAAGTGGGTTTCGTGGTCGAACACGAAGGCCGGCGCCTTCTGAACCTGCCGCCGCTGCCCGATGCCAGCCCGCAATCGACGCTGGCACGGCTGGCGGCGATCATTGGCCCGGATTTTGCCGGCAATGCTGTCGCGGTCGATCTGGAGCGCGAAGGCCTGCACCTGGCGGGGCTGGCCGGCATTCCGACGTGGAATCGGGGCGTTTCCGATCACCAATATCTGTTTGTGAATCAACGCCCTGTGAAGGATCGGCTGCTGGTGGGCGCGCTGCGCGGGGCCTATCAGGATCTGCTGGCCCGCGATCGTCATCCGGTCGTCGCGCTGTTCCTGAATGTCCCGTCGGAATTCGTGGATGTGAACGTCCACCCGGCCAAGACCGAGGTGCGCTTCCGCGATGCTACCCTGGTGCGCGGGATGATCGTTTCGGGCCTGCGCCGTGCGCTGGATGAAGCCGGGCACCGGGCCAGCACCCAGGTTTCCGGCGCTGCATTGGCGGCGTTCGTGTCCGAACCGCTGCCGGCCGCTGCCGGCGCGTGGCCGCCCGCTGGCGGCGCTGATCCGGCCGCTGGCGGCGCGTTGGCTTTTCCTGGGGCTTTCGCTGGCGGCGCCGGGCCGGCGGCGGGCTGGGCCGAAGCGCCGCGCCTGTTCAACCAATTGCCGCCGGCTTTTGCAGCCTCCGGTCCAGCCGCCGCCCCCGCGCCGCCACCCCAACAATTCCCTTTGGGCGCCGCGCGCGGCCAGGTCGCCGCGACCTATATCGTCGCCGAAACCGACGATGCGCTGATCATCGTCGATCAACACGCCGCCCATGAACGCCTGACCCTGGAGCGCATGAACCGCGCTCTTGCCGGCGGCGCCGTCGCGTCCCAGGCGCTGCTGGTGCCCGAAGTCGTGGAACTGGACGAGATCGGCGCCGGTCGCGTCGCCGATCGTGCCGACGAACTGGCCGAACTTGGCCTGGAGGTCGAAGCCTTCGGCCCCACCGCCATCCTCGTCCGCGCCACGCCGGCGCTGCTCGGTACGTGCGACGTGAAGGGGCTGATCACCGATCTGGCCGACGATCTTTCCGCCTTCGGCCGCGCGCTGAGCTTGAAAGAACGCCTCGACGGCGTCGCCGCTACCATGGCCTGCCACGGCAGCGTGCGGGCCGGGCGGCATCTTTCGATTGCCGAAATGAACGCCCTGCTTCGCGAGATGGAAGTCACCCCGCACTCCGGCCAGTGCAATCACGGCCGCCCCACCTGGGTGCGGCTGGCCAAGACCGATATCGAGAAACTCTTCGGCCGGCGGTAAGGCGTGAAGCCGCCATCCGCCCCACAGGCACCAGAGCGGCCGCTTCAGGCGGCCGGCTTCACTCGGAGAGACCGGAACCTGTGTTGGCGTGGGCGACACCGCCATCCACGGTGATCGTTTCGCCAATCACATAATCCCCGGCGCGGCTGGCAAGGTAGATGGCGGCGCCGGCCATATCCTCATCGACGCCGATGCGCCGCGCTGGAATCAGCTTGGCGACCGCATCGCCGTGATCGCGTGCCACGCGGTTCATCTCGCTGGCAAATGCGCCGGGCGCGATCGAGGTCACATTGATGGCATCGCGCACAAGCCGCGCCGCCATGCGCCTGGTCAGATAGATGAGCGCCGATTTTGACGCGTGGTAACTATAGGTTTCCTGCGGATTGAGCCGGATGCCATCGATCGACGTGATGTTGATGACTTTGGCCGGTTGTTCACGGCGGCCGGACGCCTTCAGCAGGTCATGCAGGGCCTGGGTCAGGAAGAACGGCGATTTGACGTTGAGGTCCATCACCTTGTCCCAACCACTTTCCGGAAACGCCTCGAACGGCGCGCCCCAGGCGGCGCCCGCGTTGTTGACGAGAATATCGAGCCGGGGTTCGAGCGCGCCAAATTGCGCGGCCAGTGCCTGGCAGCCGGCGACGGTTGAAACATCCTGCGGCAGCGCGATGCAGTTCGGGCCAAGCTCTGCTGCGGCTTCGGCGCAGGCAGCCGGCTTGCGCGACGAGATATAGACCTTGGCACCCTGCGCGATGAAGCCGGCGGCGATCATCTTGCCGATGCCGCGGCTGCCACCGGTGACAAGGGCGATGCGGCCGTCGAGGCGGAACAGGTTGGTCGTTTCCATGCGGGCAGTTCCTTGGATTGATGCACACCCACTGTCGCGGTGATGACGGCCAATGTGAAGCGCGAAATAGAGGCCAGCCGGACTTGGCCCCCTCCCTTTTGTGGCACGCGCTACTGCAACCACGCCCGCCGGCCCGGCATGAGTGGTTTCCGAACCTATCTGCCGGCGCCGCCCGCGTTAGGCTGGCCGCCTGCAGGAGAGTGGCCATGCCCAATGAAGACATGCGAATCGAGGATACGGGCCCTGCGCCACAGTCGTTCGATATCGAACGATCAGCGATCGAGAACGATGATTACCGCGCGGTCGCGTGGAGCGGTCGCCATTTGCAGGTGACGCTGATGTCCATCCCCATTGGCGGCGAAATCGGCCTGGAATCGCACCCGGATACTGATCAGTTCATCCGCCTCGAAACCGGCGAAGGCCGGGTTTTGATGGGCCCCGCCAAAGACCAGATGACCTTCGATGAAAAGGTTTCGGATGGCTGGTGCGTGCTGGCGCCGGCGGGAACCTGGCACAATATCATCAACATCGGCCCAACACCCATGCAACTCTATGCCATTTATGCCCCGGCCCACCACGCACCCGGCAAGGTTCAGGCCACGGCCGCCGTTGCCAGCGCCGATACGGATGATGCACCTGCCGATTGGTCCGTGCAGTCAGGCCATGCGCCGGATCAACACGCCTGATCAGGCTTTGAGAGTGCTGCGGATTGCCCTGATACTGGGCCTCAGCCTGACAGGAGCTTGTGCCATCGCCACCGAAGAACCCGCTTTCACGGTCAGCCTTGCGCAGAGCGACTGCGAAGTGCGCGAGTATCCCGCACTGGTTGTGGCCGAAGTGTCAGTCACCGGTGACCGCAAGGCCGCCGCGAGCGCCGGGTTTCGCTTGCTTGCCGGCTATATCTTTGGCGGCAACACCGCCCGGCAGAAAATCGCGATGACGGCGCCGGTGGTGCAGGCCGCTGCCGTTGGCCAGAAGATCGCGATGACGGCGCCAGTCTTGCAGAGCGGCGGCAACGGCCAGTGGCTGATCCGCTTCATCATGCCCCGCGGTTCGACACTGGAAAGCCTGCCAAGGCCCAACAATCCCCGCGTGCAACTGCACAATATCGCGCCCGCCCGCATGGCCGTGGCAAGGTTCAGCGGATTGGCGCGGCAGGACAGGATCGCGGCGAAAACAGCGGCGCTGGCAGGATTCGTGAATGCACAGCAGCTGCAGGCGATCGGTTCGCCGTCGCTGGCGCAATATGATCCGCCCTGGACCTTGTGGTTCCTGCGCCGGAACGAGGTGATGATCCCGATTGCGCCGGCGGCTTCAAACTGAATCAGGCGGCAGGCCCGATGCCACCATGGGTGCGCCGCTGCCGTTTTGGGGTATGGCAGCTTGAGTGCTATAAAAGCATTGGCGGTTGTCTGTGACATTGGCGCCTGTTCAAAGGAAAAGGCCGTGATTTTCGCGGGCGGGGGCGAAGTTGGCGCGTTGATGGAGGTCCATGACTGGTCGACCTCGCCGATCGGACACCCGGATACTTGGCCCCAGGCCCTGCGAACGGCCGTGGGCATGATACTCCCCAGCAAGCATGTGATGTTCGTTGCCTGGGGCCCTGAGCTGGTTTTCCTGTACAATGATGCCTGCCGGCCGGTGTACGGCAAAAAGCATCCGTGGGCGCTGGGCCGACCGTTCCGGGAGGTGTGGTCAGAGGTGTGGGAGCAGATCACGCCGCTGGTGGAATCGGCGCTTGGCGGTGAAGCGACCTGGTCTGAAGATCTGCCGCTCACGATCGAGCGCAATGGCTATCCTGAAGAATGCTGGTTCACCTTTTCCTACTCGCCGTTGCGCGATGACAGCGGTGAGATTGCCGGTTTGTTTTGCTCGGCTGCAGAGACGACTGATCGCGTGCTGGCGGAACGGCGGCTGGTGGCCGAGCGCGAGCGGCAGCGCCTGCTGTTCGAGCATGTGCCCGGATTCGTGGGCATCTTGCGCGGCCCCGATCATGTTTTTGAGTATGTGAATGATGCCTTTGACCGCGTTGCGGGCAAGCGGGGGTTTGTCGGCCAGACCATCCGCACGGCGTTTCCCGAGTTTGTTGGCACCGACCTGTTCAAGACGTTCGACCGTGCCTTTGCGACGGGCCAGCCCTATTTGGTGCATGATGTTCCGCTCAGCCTGCAGCGCACGCCCGGAGCCGAACCCGACCAGCTCTTCCTCAGTTTCACGTATCAACCGATTGTTGATGAGCGCGGCGAGGTCACGGGCATCTTTGTCCAGGGTCAGGATGTGACCCAGAAGCATCAGGCGCTGGCCGAACTGACCCGCCTGAACGCCACACTTGAGTACCAGGTTGAGGAGCGCACGCGCGAACTGCTGGCGGCTGAGGCGGCGTTGCGCCAGGCGCAGAAGATGGAAGCGATCGGCCAGCTCACCGGCGGCGTGGCGCACGACTTCAATAACTTGCTCACCCCGATCATGGGTGCGCTGGACATGCTGGTCCGGCGGCAGATTGGCAGTGAAAGTGAGCGGCGGCTGATCGATGGCGCGCTGCAATCGGCTGAGCGCGCCAAGACGCTCGTTGAACGGTTGCTCGCCTTTGCGCGGCGGCAGCCGTTGCAGGCCGTCGCGGTCGATCTCGCCTCTCTGGTTGGCGGGATGGCGGCCCTGATTGCCAGCACAGTCGGGCCGCAGATTGTCGTTCGGGTCGAGCTCGATGAAGATCTTCCGCCGGCCAGCGCCGATGCAAACCAGCTTGAAATGGCGATCCTCAATCTTGGCGTGAATGCCCGCGACGCGATGCCGGACGGTGGTACCCTGACGATCACCGCCGCCCGCGAGAGCGTGCAGGGTGAACATCGGTCTGGTCTGGTCCGCGGTGACTATGTGCGCTTGTCGGTGGCGGACACCGGTACCGGCATGGACGTGGACACGTTGACCCGCGCGACCGAGCCGTTCTTCTCGACAAAGGGCATGGTTGCGGGAACCGGCCTCGGCCTTTCGATGGTTCACGGCCTCGCCACGCAGCTTGGCGGCGGGCTCACCATCATCAGCGAACCGGGCCGCGGGACCAATGTGGAACTGTGGCTGCCGGTCAGTCTTGATCGCAACTGCCATGCGGATGAGCCAATCGTTGCACCGACGCCGGTCACGTCGCGCTTGCGCGTCCTTCTTGTCGATGACGAGGAACTGGTGCGGCTCTGCACGGCCGACGTGTTGGTGGACCTTGGCTATGACGTGATCGAGGCCGCTTCTGGCGAGCAGGCGTTGCGGCTGCTGGACGAAGGCCCGGCGCCGGACGTCCTCGTCACCGACTATCTCATGCCGGGCATGAGCGGTGCTGACCTTGCGCAGGCGGTGCGCGCCCGCAAGCCGGGGCTGCCGATCCTGATCGTGTCTGGCTACGCCAATCCTGACGGGATCGCTCCAGACTTGTCGCGGCTGAGGAAGCCCTTCCGCAGCGCGGAGCTCGCGCAAAGCATTGCTAACCTCGTGCGCCAGGACGTTGCGGGAGGGGCTTGAGGTTTCTTCCCGGCTTGCGGCTGCGTCCGCCGCCGTGGCGGGTTCAGCGCTGCCCCCTCCGCCACCATCTGGATACTGCGAACCACTTGCATTAGCAGCAGACATGGATGATAACGATTCGCAGTAACGCCACTCGACTCGCGAGGGAAACGTGATCGTCTGTGTCTGCAATGCGCTGAAGGAACGGGATGTCCGCGAAGCCGCGCGGGTGGCCGGCAAATCTTGCCCGAAGGCGGCCTATGCGCATTTGGGCTGCAAGGTGAAGTGCGGGCAGTGCCTGCCGTTCGCCAAGGAAATCCTGGCGGACGCGCGCAGCTTCGCCTGAATTGCCGCTGCTAATGCAAGTGCGTTGCAGTAATAAGTGTCAGAAAAACCACGACTTTTCTTGACTCGCATCAAGATTTGCGCCATGGCGGACCCAGCAAAGGGAGACAGGCCATGCGCGGTGACGCCAAGGTGATCGAATTTCTGAATGCCGTGCTCAAGGGTGAGCTGACGGCGGTGAACCAATATTGGCTGCATTATCGCCTGCTCGACAATCTGGGCATCAAGAAGCTTGCCGATTACGAGCGGCACGAATCCATCGACGAGATGAAGCACGCCGACAGACTGATGGAGCGGATCTTCTTCCTGGAAGGCCTGCCCGGCATGCAGGCGCTCAATCGCCTGCGCATCGGTGAGACGGTGGAAGAGGTGCTGCAGGCGGATCTGGAGCTGGAATTCGAAGCCATCGCGCTGCTGAAGGATGCCATCGAGCATTGCGAGAAGGTGCGCGATTTCGCGTCACGCGATCTGTTTGCCGAGATCCTCTCCGCCGAGGAAGAGCATGTCGATTTCATCGAGACGCAGCAGGAAATGATCAGGCAGATGGGTCTGGCCAATTATATCCAGTTGCAATCGCGTCCTGCTGGCGACTGAGCCGGCGCCGCGATCCAACGAAAAAGGGCCGCCGTGGCAATCCACGGCGGCCCTTTTGCTGTGCGGTTCGCAGCCTCAGCGTGTGGAGGCGTAAAGGCTCCACAGATCGGCGATGTCCTTCATGCCGCTCTTGGCTTCCACCGTCTTGAAGGTGGCGATGGCGGCGGCCTTCTGCCCGGCGCGGGTTGCTGCGATGCCCTTGAAGACGCGGGCATAATCGACATCAAGGCCCTTGGCGGCAATCGCCTTGTCGTAGGCGGCGATCGCCTTGCCATAATCGTTGAGGCCCAGATAGGCGTTGCCGCCCTTGAAGGCGGTGGCCGGGCTGGCCGACAGCTTGACAGCTTCGCCGGCTTCCTTGGACACGGCGGACGTGGCCGCCGCGGCCAGCTTCTGGCTCATCGCATCGGTGCCACCGCCGGCCTTGTCGAGCGCGGCCTTGGCAACGGCGGCCTGGCCGGCGAGCAGGGCGAGACGGGCGAAATCCTGGTAGTCGGATGCGCGGCTCAGCGTGTTGGTGGTGAACATCAGGTGATACAGCGCCAGCTTGGCTTCCGAACGCATGTTCTGGCCCTGCATTTCGGTGAGCAGCACCTTCCAGCGCGACGGCGATGGATCAGACTTGATCAGGCGGGTGGTGGTGGCGAGATAGCCCGCCTTGTCACCGGCCTTGAACTGGGCGCCGGAGAGGTTTTCCAGATAGATGGCCTTGGGGCCGTTGCTCTTGATGAGCGCGTTATAAGCGGCGATCGCAGCCTTGTGGTTGCCCTGGCGGGTCATCGCCTGCGCCACCATGATCTGGCTGGCTTCACCGGGGCACTTGCGGGCAATAGCCACCGCCTTGTCCATCTGGCCGGCGCGATAATAGAGCGGGCCAAGCTGGTTGCAAGGGGCGCCAACCTGTTCGAGCGCGGCAGCCGCCTGGCCATATTGACCGACAGCGGTGAAGGCAAAGCCGGCCATCTGGGCGGTCTTCTCGCGCTCTTCAGCGGTGCTCGCGGCGGCGCGGGCCTGGCCAATGGCGGCGGCAACACCAGCCGCATTGCGCGACTTGGCGGCAGCGGCCGCGGCGTTGAGCGCCTTGCCCACGGCAGGCGACACGGCGGCCGCAGCCGGGGTGGCAACAGCCAACAGGCTGGCAGCGATCAACAGGCGGGCATCAATCTTCATGGGCGATCCTTGGCTGTTCTCGTCCAAATGTCAGAACCGGAAGCCTGCGTGGCCACCGATCCGCGACCATGGATGGGCTACACGGGGTTGCGGGCCGCTGAATGGCCGCTGCGAATCCCCCCTTGGCCCCTCCCTGAGCGCGAAGGGCAGCCCATACCGGAAGTTTTGCGCCATGCAACCGGGCAAAACGCCCCGGTTGACCTCAGTGTCGCAGCCGTTCGGGCCGGGCGGTTGCATGGGCGCGATGAAGCGCCTAATCGGCGGCGCACAACGAGATCCATCGGGAGAGGGACAATTCGCGCTTTCATCTTTCCGGGCCAGGGCAGCCAATCGGTGGGCATGGGCAAGGGCCTTGCCGATGCCAGCCCCCACGCCCGCGCCGTGTTCGAAGAAGTTGACGAAGCGCTGGGCGAACGCCTGTCGCGGCTGATGTGGGAAGGGCCGGAAGAGGAACTGACCCTCACCGCCAACGCCCAGCCGGCGATCATGGCGGTGGGCATTGCCTGCCTTCGCGTGCTGGAAAATGAAGCCGGGGTGCGGCTGGCCGACAAGGCAGCGTTTGTGGCCGGGCACAGCCTTGGCGAATATACCGCCCTGTGCGCCGCCGGCAGTCTGGGCCTGGCCGATACCGCTCGTTTGCTGCGGCTGCGCGGCACGGCGATGCAGGCCGCGGTGCCGCCGGGGGTGGGTGCCATGGCGGCGCTGCTGGGTCTCGATTTCGAAACAGTGACGGCGATCGCTGCCGAGGCAGCCCAGGGCCAGGTGTGCGCGGCCGCCAATGACAACGCGACGGGCCAGGTGGTGGTATCCGGCCATGTCGAGGCCGTGGCCCGCGCCATGAACCTCGCCAGGGCCAAGGGTGCGCGCCACTCGGTGCTGCTGCCGGTTTCGGCGCCGTTCCATTGCCCGCTGATGCAGCCGGCGGCTGATGCAATGGCAGAGGCGCTTGCCAAAGCGCCGCTGACCGCGCCGACCGTGCCGCTGGTCGCCAACGTGACCGCCGCGCCAGTGACCGACACGGATGAGATTCGCCGCCTGCTGGTGGAACAAGTGTGCGGCACCGTGCGCTGGCGGGAATCGGTGCTGGCCATGGCCGCACTGGGCGTGACCGGTTTCGTGGAACTGGGCGGCAAGGTGCTTGGCCCGATGATTCGGCGCATCACCCCTGACGTTCCGACCATCACCGCCGCCGACATGTCTGGCGTTGAAGCCATCGCTGCTGCGATCGCCTGAAGGAGGATAAGCATGTTTGATCTCACCGGCATGACCGCCCTTGTCACCGGGGCGTCCGGCGGCATCGGCAGCGCGATTGCGAAGGCACTGGCCGCGCGCGGGGCCCGTGTTGCGCTGTCGGGCACCCGCGCCGAAGCGTTGGCGGCGGTGGCCGCCGAATGCGGCCCCGATGCGGTGATTCTG
This sequence comes from Sphingomonadales bacterium, assembly GCA_027485735.1. Lineage (GTDB taxonomy): Bacteria > Pseudomonadota > Alphaproteobacteria > Sphingomonadales > Sphingomonadaceae > Sandarakinorhabdus. The sequence continues at coordinate 26,663 of JAIXQM010000222.1, forward strand.
CCATGCAATCTTTCCGACAGCGCTGCGGTTGATGCGCTGGTGCCGCAGGCGGTGGAAGCCTTGGGCGGCCGTCTGGATATCCTAGTGGCCAACGCCGGCATCACGCGGGACAATCTGGCGATGCGCATGAAGGATGATGAGTGGGCGGACGTGATCCGCATCAACCTCGAAGCCACTTTCCGCCTCTATCGCGCCGCCGCCAAGCCGATGATGAAGCAGCGTTTCGGCCGCATGATCGCCATTACCAGCGTGGTGGGCGTGACGGGCAATCCGGGGCAGGCCAATTATGCGGCGTCAAAAGCGGGCCTGATCGGCATGTCGAAAGCGCTGGCGCAGGAATTGGCGTCGCGCAACATAACGGTGAACTGCGTGGCGCCGGGGTTCATCCTTTCGGCGATGACCGATGCGCTGCCCGACGCGCAGAAGGATGCGCTGACGGGACGGATCCCGGCGGGGCGGCTGGGCGAAGGCGCGGATATTGCGGCCGGGGTGGTGTATCTGGCGTCGAAGGAAGCCAGCTATGTCACTGGCCACACGCTGCACATCAATGGTGGGATGGCGATGCCTTGATGGGCGCGGCCGGCGGCAGTGCCGCCGGGTCCACCCGCTTGGCTGCGCCATGCGCGCAGGCCGCGTTGCGCTCTTGCCACAATTTCGCCATCACGCTACTGCCGCCGGGTAACTGTAAGCCAACCACCGGCGATGCTTCGCCGCGATAACAAGGGAAGAAAACGATGAGCGACGTTGCCGAGCGCGTGAAGAAGATTGTTGTCGAGCATCTGGGCGTCGAAGCCGACAAGGTGACCGAAGCCGCCAGCTTCATCGACGATCTGGGCGCCGACAGCCTCGACACCGTCGAGCTGGTGATGGCCTTCGAAGAAGAATTCGGCGTGGAAATCCCCGACGATGCCGCCGAAAAGATCCTCACCGTGGCCGATGCGATCAATTTCATCGGTGCCAACGGCAAGTGATTGCCTGAGGGCTGCGGTTGCCGCGGCCCTCATGCCAACAAGACAGGGCTGGCCGGCTGAGCCGGCGATAACAGGGAACGGCCCATCGCTTGAACACAAGCGGCGGGCCGTTTCGTGCCAAATGGGCCTCAGTTTTCCGTAAGGAACGGCCCAAACCCAAGCGCCGGCAGGGCAGGCCGGTCGCGCAGAAGAATGGATTGCCGATGCGCCGTGTCGTCATCACTGGTCTGGGCCTGGTCACCCCGTTGGGTGCGAATGTCGAAACCGTCTGGGCCAACATCCTGGCCTCACAATCGGGCGCTGGCCCGATCACGCGCTTTGATGCATCCGATCAGCTGTGCCGCATCGCCTGCGAAGTGAAGGCCGGCGACGGCACCGGGCTCACCTTTGATGCCAACAAGCGCGTTGATTACAAGGTGCAGCGCCAGGTCGATCCGTTCATCGTTTATGGCATCGATGCGGCCGGTCAGGCCATCGAAGACGCCGGCCTGACCGATATGACCGAGGAAGAACGCTTCCGTGCTGGCTGCTCCATTGGCAGCGGCATCGGCGGCCTGCCGGGCATCGCCAGCGAATCGATCGTGCTGCACGAAAAAGGCCCGCGCCGCGTGTCGCCGCACTTCGTCCATGGCCGGCTGATCAACCTCATCTCGGGCCAGGTTTCGATCAAATATGGCCTGATGGGCCCCAACCACGCGGTCGTCACCGCCTGCTCCACTGGCGCCCATGCCATTGGCGATGCCGC
>JAIXQM010000203.1 GCA_027485735.1 Sphingomonadales bacterium
ACGGCAGCCCAGGCGATATCATCCGGTTCTCCCACCGCGCCCAGCGGGATCTGCCGGCCCAGCTTTTCCAGCCCGGCTTCGCGGCCCATGGCGTCGGTGATGCCCTTCAGGATCGGCGTGTCGATGAACACCGGGTGGATGCTGTTGCAGGTGATGCGATATTTCTGTTTGGCACAGTGCAGCGCCACGCTCTTGGTCAGGTGGCGCACGGCGGCCTTGGCGCTGTTGTAGGCGGCGCTGTTGTGGGCCGCGATCACGCCGGCGATGCTGGAAAGATTGATGATGCTGCCGCGCACATCGGTTTCGCGCACGGTGCGCGCCATGGTGGGGAGCGACAGCTTGCAGCCCAGGAACACGCTGTCCAGATCGATGCTGTGCACACGCTTCCAGGTGTCGAAATCCGTGGCTTCGACGGTCGATCCGGCCGCAATGCCGGCATTGTTGACGAGCACATGGAAGCCGCCAAACTTTTCTTCGGCAAAGGCAACAGCGGCGGCCCAGTCATCAGGGCTGGTGACATCATGGCGGCAGGCCACCGCGGCATCACCGATGCTGGCCGCCACGGCCTTCACGCCGGCTTCGTTGATGTCGGTCAGCACCACGCGGGCGCCTTCTTCCACCATGCGGCGGGCCATCGCCTCGCCCAGGCCCTGCGCTGCGCCAGTGATCAGTGCCACCTTGCCTGCCAGTCGGTTCATGTCATCTTCCCCTTGGTTTTCGTGGTCAGCACCACCTTGCCCGCACCGCGCCCGGCTGAAAAGCTGTGACTCATGGGTGTGCCCGTGAATTGCCGCAGCCCTTGACGCCCCGCCGCCTGCACCATACGTGCCGCCCATGGCCATCCTCCCCATCATCGAAACGCCCGACGCCCGGCTGAAGCAGATCAGCACGCCCGTGGAAGCCGTCACCGACGCGCACCGCACGCTGATCGCCGACATGTTCGAGACCATGTATGACGCGCCGGGCATCGGCCTGGCCGCCATCCAGGTGGGCGTGGCGGAACGCATCCTGGTGATCGATCTGCAGCGCGAAGCCGATGACACGCCGGAAGACGCCGATCCCGACAAGATCGTGCGCGTGAAAGAACCGCGCGTGTTCATCAACCCGGAGGTCACTTGGGAATCCGACGAGCTGTCGGTCTATCAGGAAGGCTGCCTGTCGGTCCCGGAAATGTATGCCGATGTGCAGCGCCCTGCCGAAATCCAGGTCAAATGGCTCGACGAGCAGGGCAAGGCCCACGACGAGAAGCTGGACGGCCTGCTCGCGACTTGCCTGCAGCACGAGATGGACCATCTGAACGGCGTGCTGTTCATCGATCACCTCAGCAAGCTGAAGCGCGACATGCTGCTGAAGAAGCTGGAAAAGCTGCGCAAGATCAGCCGCGCCGCCTGAGCGGCGCCGGTTTCAGCCCAGCCGGTCGAGAATCAGGCGCGCCGCATCTTCCGGCGGCTTCAGCCTTGCCGGATCTTCGCCCGGATAGGCGCGGGCGCGCATCACGGTGCGGGTGGCGCCGGGATCAATGATATGCGTGCGGATGGCGGAGACGTTCTTCACCTCTTCCCCATAGGTTGCCACCAGATTTTCCAGCGCCGCCTTGGTCGCGGCATAGCCGCCCCAATAGGCGCGTGGGCTGGCGGCCACCGACGAGGTGACGGCCACGACATGGCCAGCCGCCGATTGGCGCAGCCAGGGATCAAGCGCCCGGATCAGCCGCATGTTGGCGGTGAGGTTGAGCGCAATCAGCTTGTCCCATTCCTTCAGATCAAGATGCGGCACCGGCGCCAGCGTGCCCAGTTGCGCCGCATTGAGGATCAGCGCATCCAGCCGGCCCCAGCGCGCACCGATGGCGTTGCCCAGCCGGTCGATGGCGTCATAATCGGCCAGATCGAACGGCGCGATGGTGGCGCTGCCGCCGGCCTTGTGGATGCGGTCGTCCAGCTCGGCCAGCCCGGCTTCGGTGCGGGCGGTGATGATCACGTGCCAGCCTTCGCGGGCCAGCATTTCGGCGGTGGCCGCGCCAATGCCGCGGCTGGCGCCGGTAACGAGGGCGAGTTTCTTGGTCGTGATATCAGTCATGCGGCGGCCTTAGGCGGCAGGGACGGGCAGGGCAAGCGCCTCAGATGACGCGCTCGGCCAGCAGGCTCAGCTGGTCCGGCACTTCCACTTCTTCCTGGTCGGTCAGCCGCGTCGGGTAATCGCCGGTGAAGCAGGCGTCGCAATATTGCGGCGCGTGCTCGTCGCGGGTGGGTTCACCCACGGCGCGATAGAGGCCGTCGATCGAGAGGAACGACAGGCTGTCCACCTTGATGTAATCGCGCATCCGCTCGACATCCATCTGGGCGGCCAGCAGCTTCGATCGTTCCGGCGTGTCGACGCCATAGAAGCAGCTGTGCCGCGTCGGCGGGCTGGCGATGCGCATATGCACTTCTTCGGCGCCGGCTTCGCGCAGCATCTGCACGATCTTGACCGATGTGGTGCCGCGCACGATCGAATCGTCGATCAGCACGATGCGCTTGCCGGCAATCAGCGCGCGGTTGGCATTATGCTTCAGCTTGACGCCAAGATTGCGGATCTGGTCGCCGGGCTGGATAAACGTCCGGCCGATATAGTGGCTGCGGATGATGCCCAGTTCGAACGGGATGCCGCTTTCCTGGGCATAGCCGATGGCGCCGGGCACGCCGCTGTCGGGCACCGGCACCACCATGTCGGCTTCCACCGGATTCTCGCGGGCCAGTTCGGCGCCGATGCGCTTGCGCACTTCATACACGCTGCTGCCGTCCATCATCGAATCGGGGCGGCTGAAATAAACATGCTCGAAGATGCACGGCCGCGCCCGCACCGGCGCGAACGGGCGGATCGAGCGCAGGCCGCGCCCGGAAATGATGATCAACTCGCCCGGTTCGACCGAGCGCAGGAAGGTCGCCCCCACGATGTCGAGCGCAACGGTTTCGGAGGCGAGGATATATGAATCGCCCAACCGGCCCAGCACCAGCGGCCGGATACCGAGCGGATCGCGGCAGGCGAGCATGCCTTCGGCGGTGAGGCAGATCAGACTGTAGGCGCCTTCCACTCGCTTGAGCGCATCGATGAAGCGATCGAGCAGGGTGCGATAAGACGAGGTGGCAACAAGGTGGATGATCACCTCGGTATCGCTGGTCGACTGGAAGATCGATCCGCGCCGCACCAGTTCGCGGCGCAAGGTGGTGGCGTTGGAGATATTGCCGTTGTGCGCAACGGCAAAGCCGCCGCTGGCCAGTTCGGCAAACAGCGGCTGCACGTTCCTGAGTGCGGTTTCACCCGTGGTGGAATAGCGATTGTGACCGATGGCGATCTCGCCCTTCAGCTTGTTGATCACCGAATCATTGTCGAAATTGCCCGCCACATGCCCCATGGCGCGGTGGGTGTGGAACTCCTTGCCATCGAACGTGGTGATGCCAGCGGCTTCCTGGCCGCGGTGCTGCAGGGCATGCAGGCCAAGTGCCACCAGCGCGGCAGCGCCCTCGGCACCATAAACCGCAAACACACCGCATTCCTCGTGGAGATGATCGTCTTCCCACGGATCGGTGGTGAGCATCTTGTCCATGTGGTGGCCTTTGTCATTCGGCAGATGCCGGGCCATATAGGGTGGGCAGTCCGCTTTGTCTGCACCTGTCTTGTGATGAAAGTGTCACATATGAGCCAATCCGTGGATGAAACGCTGGAGTTCCGGCCCAGGTGGGGCGCCGATGATCTGCTCACCGCTGTGGCGGTGGATGCCGGCACCGGCGCGGTGCTGATGGTGGCGCACATGAATGCCGATGCCCTGGCGGCAACGCTTGCCACCGGCGAGGCGCATTACTGGAGCCGCAGCCGCCGCGAACTCTGGCACAAGGGCGCCACATCGGGGGCCATCCAGCGCGTGGTGGAGATCCGGGTGGATTGCGATCAGGATTGCCTGTTGTTGCGGGTTGAACCGGCCGGCCCGGCCTGCCACACCGGCCGGCAGGATTGCTTCTACCGCCGGCTCGATGGTGGCCGGCTGGTGATGATCGGAGACGGTGAATGACGCTGCCAACCGGCCTTGAGATGACCGTGTTCGACGAGGTGTTCCGCAACCGCCCCTACGAACGCTTCGACGTGCTGCGCGCTGCTGATCCGGTGCATGACGACAAGGTGCTGGGCCGCGTGCTGCTCACCCGCGCCGCCGATGTGGCCGCCGTGCTGAAGGATCGCAGCCTGTCGGTCGATCAGCGCAATGCTGCGCCCGATACGATCGTGCAAAAACTGGCCACCATGCAGGACCGCGAGGCCCCGCGATCGATGCTGGTCCTCGACGATCCCGATCATGCCCGCCTGCGCCGTCTGGTCACCCACGCCTTCAACGCCCGCGCCATCGAAGCGGTGAAGCCGAAGGTGGTGGAGGTGGCCAACGCCCTGCTCGACGCGGTGGCCGGCAAGGACAGGTTCGACATCATCGAGGAATTTTCCTCGCCGCTGCCCATCATCGTCATCGCCACCATGTTGGGCGTGGACGCGGCGGACGTGGGCGATTTCCAGCGCTGGTCAAAGGCGCTGGCAAATGTGTTCTCGCCCATTCGTTCTCCGGAGTTCCTGGCGGCGCTGAAGGCCAATGCCGATGAACTGTCCGCCTATTTCGAACGCGCCATCGCCGAACGGCGCGCTGCCCCGCGCGATGACCTGATCAGCGCGCTGGTGGCGGTGGACGATGGCGGCGATCGGCTCACCAACGAAGAAATCGTCACCATGTGCAACCTGCTGCTGCTGGCCGGGAACCTCACCACCACCGACCTCATTGGCAATTGCGTGCTCGCGCTGCTGCGCCATCCCGAACAACTGGCCAAGGTGCGGGCCAACCCGGCCCGCATCGCCGACGCCATCGAGGAAACGCTGCGACTCGACCCGCCGGTGGTGCAGAGCCTGCGCATCCCGCTCGCCTCGCGCGAGATCGGCGGCTGCCCGGTGCGCGCCGGCGAGGCCGTCACCACCTTCCTGATGGCCGCCGGGCAGGACCCGGCCCTGCATACAGACCCGCTGGCCTTCGATATCGACCGGGCCGACAAGACGCACTTCGCCTTCGGTGGCGGTGTGCATTTCTGCCTCGGCGCACCCCTCGCGCGCGCCGAAGCCGAAATCGCGCTCACCCGCCTGTTTGCCCGCTTCCCCGGCCTGGCGCTCACCGGCGATCCCATCGAGCGCAACATCTCAGCGGCGTTCAACGGCGTGCAGCAACTCTGGGTTCGCCCGTGAGGATGTTGCTGGCCGGCGCGTCCGGCCTCGTTGGCGGATTGGTGCTGGGCCTGTGCCGAGACGCCATCCCCATCACCCGCCGCCCCATCGGCCGGCCCGGCGTGGTCGCCGATTTCGACGATCTGCCACCGCTGCCGGAAGCGCAGGTCGCCGTTTGCGCGCTCGGCACCACGCGGGCCAAGGCCGGCAGCGATGCCGCCTTCCGGGCCGTCGATCATGACGCCGTGCTGGCCTTCGCCCGCGCGGCCAAGGCGGCAGGGGTGACGCACTTCATCCTGGTCAGCAGTGTCGGCGCCAATCCCAAGGCCAGCCTGCTCTACCCGCGCACCAAGGGCGAGGTGGAAGCGGCGCTGGCGGCCATGGGCTTTGCCCGGCTCGACATCCTCCAGCCCGGCCTGCTCATCGGCCCGCGCGCCGAACGCCGACCGGTGGAACGCTTCCTGCAATGGGCCGCGCCTGTGATGGACCTTGCCCTGCCGCGCCACCTCGGCAGCCTGCCAGCTGGCATGGTGGCGGGCGCCATCATTGCGCTGACGAAGTCCAACGAACCCGGCGTGTTCCGCCACACCAACCGCGCCATCGCCAGCTTGACCTTAACGTAAACGTCAACTACCCCCTTGGCCCATGAGCAATCCGGCTGAGGCTCCCCAAAACGACGAGTCGCCCGCGGCGCTGCTGCATGCCTTTGCCACTGCGCCCGCCCCGCCTGCAGCCGGCGATGCCAGCCATTTTTCGATCACCGAACTGGCGCTGGCCTTCAACATCACGCCGCGCGCCATCCGCTTTTATGAAGATCAGGGCCTGATTGCGCCGGAGCGGCAGGGCCAGAATCGCATCTATTCCAGGCGGGATCGCGCCCGGCTGGCGTGGATCCTGCGCGCCAAGAATGTCGGCTTCAGCCTCGCCGAAATCCGCGAGATGATCGATCTGTATGACGTGGGCGATCACCGGCTGACGCAGAAGCGCGTCACCTTGGAAAAATGCCGCGCGCGGGTTGCTCTGCTGGAAGAACAGCGCGCCGATATCGACGCCACCATCTCCGAGCTGCAACAATTTTGCGACATCGTCGAACAATCGATGAAAGCCTGATTCCATGCCCACCTATCGCGCCCCGGTGAAAGACACGCTGTTCGTGCTGGAGGC
>JAIXQM010000078.1 GCA_027485735.1 Sphingomonadales bacterium
CATGCCGGGTTGGAAGCCGGCATCCGCAGCCGGCACCAGGCGGATTTCGTGAAAAGCGAAGACATGGTGATGTGTGCCACCATCGCCTTTGGCATGGGCATCAACAAACCCGATGTGCGGTTCGTGGTGCACGCCGGCCTGCCCAAATCGATCGAATCCTATTATCAGGAAACCGGCCGCGCCGGGCGCGATGGCGATCCGGCCGTGGCGCACCTGATCTGGGGCGGCGAGGATGTCGCCCGGCTGCGCGGCTTCATCGCGGCCGGCGATGGCAGTGATGCCCACAAGGCCAACGAAGCCCGCCGCATGAACGCGCTGATCGCCTTTCTGGAAACCGCCGGCTGCCGGCGCCAGGAATTGCTGCGCTATTTCGGCGAAACCGCGCCAGCCACCTGTGGGAACTGCGACAATTGCCTGAACCCGCCCACGCTGCTGGATGCCACCGAAGCCGCGCGCAAGCTGCTTTCGGCGGTGTATCGCACCGGGCAGCGCTTTGGCACCGGGCACCTGATCGAGGTGCTGGGCGGCAAGGCGTCCGAAAAGGTGCAGAAATTCGGCCACGACCGATTGCCGCTTTTCGGCATCGGCAAGGATTGGCCGGCCGATCAGTGGAAGAGCCTCGCCCGCCAGCTCGAAGCCATCGACGCATTGGAGCGTGATCCCCAGCATGGTGGCCTGGTGCTGGGCCCCGCCGCGCGGCCGATTCTGAAGGGCGAAGTGGCAATCAACCTGAAACAGGTGGAGCCGCGCCGGGCAGCCAAAGCCAGCAGCAGCGCGGCGGGCGCCGATGTGGCCCCGCAGGATCGCGGCCTGTTCGAGGAACTGCGCAGCTTGCGCCGGCAACTCGCCGGCGATGCCGGGGTGCCACCCTATATCGTGTTTGCCGATGCAACCCTGCGCGCCATGGCCGCCCGCCGCCCGCAAAGCATGGCCGACATGGCCCGCATCCCCGGCGTGGGCGCGGTGAAGCTGGAAAGCTGGGGGCCGGCCTTTCTGGCCGCGATTACCGCCTCAGCAGCCTGAACGCTCAATCGCGCTGCCAGCCAGCGCGCCAACCAGGCCGCCGATGATCACGCCCGGCGTGCGATCCCAGCGATTGCCCAGGCCATAGCCGATGCTGGCACCGGCAATGCCGCCCACCAGTGCGCCGCCGCCCGTACCGCGGCAACGGCCCCAGCCGCGACCGCCACCCCAGCCGCCACCAAAGCCGCCGCCAATCACCACGCCCGGGCCCCAGCCGCCATTCCAGCCGCCTCGATTCCAACCACGGTTCCAACCTCTGTTCCAGCCGCCACCCCAGCCAATCGGCACGCCATAGGCCGGGCCACCCCAGCTGCCATAGGCGACCGGCACCGGCACGGGCACCACGGTGCGCGTGTGCACCACCTGCACCGGCGGCGGTTGCTGCCAACCCTGTTGCCAACCTTGGCTCTGCACGGCCGGCATCACCTGTGCCTGCTGCTGCCAGGATTGCGCCGTGGCCGGCGCCCAGGATTCTGCGGTGGCCGGCTTCCAGCCGGGCGGCAGCGCCGCGGCATCCGCGGCAGTCGGCATCAGGCGCGCGTCCATCGCCGGCGGCGGCAGCGCGGCGGCGGCCACCGCGTCGCGCATTTCGGGCACATATTCGTCTGCCGGTCCGGCAGGCTGGGCGAAGGCCGGCGCACTGGCCAGAAGGGCAAGAGCCGGAAAGATCATCTGCTTCATCATGAATTCACCTTTCACCTGCCAGCTTGAACATCGGCTGAACCTTCGGGTAACACTTGCTGCAACCGGCAAGTGCACCCACGGTTAACCCACCAAGCATGCGCCCTGGTTCACAGGCCGTGCAAGAGGAGAATGATGATGCGCACCCCCCTGATGCTCGCGGTTTCACTGGGCCTGATGCTGCCGGCTGTCACGCCGGTCTTTGCCCAGCAGGGCCAGCCGACGCTCTATGAGTATGATGGCAAGCAGTACAATACGCTGGCCCAGTGCCAGCGTGCCAAGAAACGCGCCAAGGCCCGCGGTGCCGTCGCCGGCGCGGTGATTGCCGGTGTCGGCACGGCATTGCTGGGCGGCAATGTCGGCGAGTCGGCGCTGGTTGCTGGTGCCGGCGCACTGGCCGGCCGCGAGATCGGCCGCGCCACCGTCAAGCAGTGCTGAACCGCTACCAGCGCACGAGGCGGGGCACCACCAGGCGCCCCGCCACCGCGGCGCTGCCCACCGCCAGCCCGTACCACAGCCCGGTATAGACCATCGAATCATAGGGGCAGTGCAGATTGTAGGCCAGCGCGCCCAGGCTGCCGCCGGCCAGGCCCACCAGCAGGCCAGCGCGGTGCGGCGCCACCGGTGCGCCGCGCCGCAGGTGCAGCACCATCGGCACCGCGCACAGGGCAGCGGTCGCCAAGCTCATCCGCAAACATTCCCAGCCGCTGGCAGAGCCTGCCATCGCCATGGCGTGTTCGGGTTGATCCAGCGCCATGATCGCGCCCGACAGCGGAAACAGCAGCGCCATCGCCGCCGCCACTTTCCATCCGGCGTTGCTGCGGCCCACGCCGGGATGCGCCTGGGCCAGCACGGCGGCCACGCTCACCAGCCCCAGCACCGCCAACGTACCACAGCGCAGCAGGAACATCGGATGCGGCTGCCCGGCCATCAGATCGGGCCGCAGCCCCAGCCAGGCCAGCATCAGCACCGCCGCCACCAGCAGCAGCGTTACCAGCACCAGCATGGTGGGCCGGTCTTCCAGCGGCTGGACGGGCGCCACATCAGCGGCAAGCCGGTCCATCAGCGCGTCCAGAGCAGGATTTGGCAACTGCTGGTTGGGGGAAAGCTCCGTCATCACCTATCCTCGTCCACCGCCGCGGCCATGCGTTTCAGGCCGCGGTGCACATTCACCTTGATCATCGATTCCGATTGGCCCAGCCGCGCCGCCGCCTCGATCACGCTCAAGCCCTCGATCTTCACGGCGCGGATGGCAGCGGCTTGGGGCCCCGGCAGCATCCCCAGCAGGCGATCACAGCCCAGCCGGCCGATCAGCGCGGCTTCACCCGATTCCACCGCGATATCATCGAACAAGGCATCGGCATCGCGCACCCGGGCGCGGCGCAGGCGATCCACCCAGCGATAACGCGCGATCGCTGCCAGCCACGGCAGGAACGGCCGCGCCGGGTCCCAGCTCGCCCGGCGCTGGTGCACGGCCAGCAGCGTATCCTGCACCAGATCATCCAGATCGGCCGGTGCCACCTTGCGCCGGAACCAGCGCATCAGCAGCGGCGCTGCCATCCCCAGCAACTGGCGATAGGCCATGGCATCACCGGCCTGGGCCGCGCACATCAGCCGGGCCAATGTGGCCTCATCACTGGTCATGGCAGGAAGCGCGCATGGTCATGCCGGAACTTCGCAGCACCCGTGCAAAAGGTTGCAGCCTCAGCGGCCATCGCCGGCAATGCGGCCCAACGGATGACGCCCGAGCAGATTGGCCTGGAAGCCTGACAATTCATTCGCCACCAGCGCCCAGCGCACCGGCCGCAACAACGGAATGAACGCCGGATCGGCCATCAGCGCCGCTTCCGCCGCTGCCGCTGCCGCCTGCCGCGCGGTGAGATCATTGCCGGCCGCCGCCGCTTCATCCAGCAGGCGATCGGCAGCCGCGCTGCACGGCCGCACCCGGCCACAGCGCCATTGGCCCAGATGCGCCACCACATCGGCCACACGCGCCGTCTGTTCAACCAGCGCCAGATCGGCCGCGCCGCTGCGCCGCGCCGCGCCAAAGCCACCGGGCCGCGCACGCTGCACGGCCAGGCTGATGCCCAGCGGCTGCAGATTGGCCGCCAGCGTTTCGGCCAGGGCCTGAAATTCCGGCCCGGCCGGCACCAGCAACGACAGGCGCAGCGGCTGTTCCGGCCCAACACCCATTTCGCGCAGCAGCGCGGCGGCCAGCGCGCGGCGTTCCTCGGCGGGCCGCGCCCGATCATCCGTGGGCGGCGGCAGCCCATCCCACAGCCGGTTCTGCGGCACCAGCAGGGCCAGCGCCAGCCGATTGGCCATCGGCCGGCCATCAGCCGCCAACAGCAGCGCCCGGCGCAGCCGCACATCGGTGAGCAGGCCACTTTTGGCATTGATGGCAAGCCCGATCACGCCCGGCACCGTCTCCAGCTTCAACGCCCGCCCCTGCCCGGCCGCCCGCGCCGCGCCAAGCCCGGCCAGGCCTTCGCCCAGCACCAGCTGCACCTCGCCGTTGGCAAAGGCCGAAACGGCCGCGGCAGCGTCGACGGGCGCGATACGGATACTGGCAGCCCGGGCATCGGGCAGCGGCCGTTCACTGCGGCGCTGCAGGCGCCAGGCCTCACCGTCCCGTTCCAATGCATAAGGGCCGGGAAACAGCCGCCCGCGCCGATCGCGCACCGCCAGCGCCGGTTCGGCCAGCCAATCCAGCAGCAGCGGCGTCGCCGGTTGCGGCGCGAGTTCCACCACCCGTGCAATCGGCGCGCGGGCGGTGCTTCGACGGGACAGTCCGGCGGCTGCCAGCGCGGCACGGCCCTCATTGCCGCTGCGGCGCAGGCCCAGGGCCACATCCTGCGCCACCAGTTCCAGCCCCGGCTTGTCGCCCGCGCCCGGCCAACGCAAGGGCGCCAGCCGCAAGATGAGATCGTCGCCGTCATCCAGAAAGCGCCAGCTCGTCGCCACGCCAGCCACCACTTCGCCGCCGCTGCCGCGCCGGATCAGCGTGGCGCGGCTGGCTTCCTGCGCCATTTCTTCGGCCAGCGTCCCTTCGCCCACCACCGCCACGTCCAGATCGCCGCCGGGCCGGCCGCCGGAACAGGCAGCCAACAGCAGGGCAAGGGCAGGCACGATCAGGGGGCGCATCTTGGCGCTACTCTAGCCGGGCTTTGCCAAGGCACAACTAGGGTCAGGACCCATTAATTCCATACCCCGTCATTGAACGGGGAGGCAAAATGGCAAGGAGGGCGGCCGCAGGCGGGGCAGCGCCCCCCGGCAAGGCCGTCCGACGCCGCCATTTTGCCTCTCCGTTCAACTCGGAGGGCGGCCCGCAGCGCCCCGGCACAGCGCTCGCTTCGCTTGGACGCACCCATCAGGGTGCACCACTGCGCTCGCTCACTCGTACCGGGGCGCTGCGGGCCGTGCCGGGGCATGGAATTAATGGGTCCTGACCCTATGCTTCCTTGCGGGGCTGGCCGGCAAGGGCGTAAAAGCGCGCCATGCGAAACGCCCCCGACATCATCAGCCTGATCGGCAGCACGCCGCTGCTCACCCTGAAGGGCCCCAGCCAGGAAACCGGCTGCACCATCCTGGGCAAGGCAGAATTCCTCAATCCCGGCGGCAGCGTGAAAGACCGCGCCGCGCTGGGCATCATCGAGGATGCGGAAAAACAGGGCCTGCTCAAACCCGGCGGCATCATCGTGGAAGGCACCGCCGGCAACACCGGCATCGGCCTGGCGGTGGTGGGCGCGGCGCGTGGCTATAAAACCATCATCGTCATGCCCGAAACCCAGAGCCGCGAAAAGATGGACACGCTGCGCGCGCTGGGTGCCGAACTGGTGCTGGTGCCGGCCGCCCCCTATGCCAATCCCGGCCATTATGTGCACACCAGCCGCCGCATCGCCGAAGAAACGCCGGGCGCGATCTGGGCCAACCAGTTCGACAATGTTGCCAATCGCCTCGCGCACATCCGCACCACCGCGCCGGAAATCTGGCGGCAAACGGAAGGCAAGATTGACGGCTTCACCTGCGCGGTGGGCACTGGCGGCACGCTGGCCGGCGTGGCGCTGGGCCTGCGCGCCGAAAAGCCCGATGTCACCATCGCGCTCACCGATCCCGAAGGCGCTGCCCTGTTCAACTGGTTTGCCCATGGCGAACTGAAGGCCGAAGGGTCAAGCGTGTCGGAAGGCATCGGCCAATCGCGCATCACCGGCAATCTCGATGGATTGCACGTGGATGCCCAGTTCCGGGTGCCCGATGCGGAAGGGCTCGCCTGGGTGCGCCGGCTCAATGCCGAAGAAGGCATCTGCCTTGGCTTGTCTTCTGGCATCAACGTGGCGGGCGCGGTGCGGCTGGCGCGCCAGATGGGGCCGGGCCATGTGATCGTCACCATCTTGTGCGACAGCGGCCTGCGCTATCTTTCGACCATCTACAATCCGGATTGGCTGGCGGCGAAGGGGCTTGCCGCAGTCTGACTCAAGGGCGTAGAATCAGCGCGATGGATCTGCCCCCAATCTCGTCTGCATCCGATCTTCGCGCCCGCCGCAGCGGGGAGCGTCTGCGCTGGGGCCTGACGGGCCTGGCAGCCGTGTTCCTGATCGTTCTGGCCGCCGCCGCCGGCCTGGGCCCGACCGGCCGCGAGGAACAGCCCGGCACCGGCGAGCCGCTGGCCGTGCTCGGCGTTGCCCCCGGCCCGGCCACGCGGCCGGCCGAAGCACCGTGATCAGCCCAACATCAGCCGGCGTCCGGTGCGAATCGGTCGCCCTTGTGGGGGCGAATCCGCTGCGAATCCGGCCTGCCGCCTCCCACAGACTTATCCACAGCCCAAAATACGCGCTGAACCACGCTAGAACAAGACAAGAACAAAACCCCGATTGGCTGCAATTGCCCAAGGATATCCCCATTTAACCGGGCTTTTGCCCATCAGATTCCATTGGCTCCCATAAAATCCCATGATACATCCGTTATCCACAGCGGGTGTGTCCGCCGTGCCGCCGTTCATCGACCCAGCAACAATCGGGCGAAACGGGCGGCAACGGTGCCCCGCGGCAGGGGTATGGGGTGTCGGCAGCATTTTATCTTGGCTATGGGCTGAACGCGGTTGACGCGAAGAACCGGCTGTCTGTGCCGGCGAGCTTCCGCGACGTGCTCACCACCCGTGCGCCCGACCGGCAGGTGATGGTGGCGCCCGGCCACGCTGGCCGCCGCTGCCTGATGGCGTTTGATTCCCATTATGCCGCCGAACTGCACCGCCGCCACGCGGAACGCTTCAGCGACACCGGTGTGGCCGCCGCCTATGACGAGCGCGCCTATATCTTCGGCAGCGCCCAGCCGCACAGCATCGATGATGCCGGCCGCATCGTGCTGTCGCCGGTGCTGCGCCGGGTGAGCGGCATCACCAGCCATGTCTGGTTTTCGGCCGGCTATGAATATTTCGAACTGTGGGATCCGTGGGCGTTCAAGGCCCAGCCCGGCCTGCCCGAATTGCAGCGCCTGCAGGTTGAAATGGAACTGGAAGCCCGCGGCCTGCCTCTGGACGGACCGGCGGCATGAGCGGCGCGCCCGCCCCGCACATCCCGGTGCTGCTGGCCGAAGTGCTGGTAGCGCTCGCGCTGGAGCCCGGCGACATCTATGTTGATGCGACGCTGGGTGCCGGCGGCTATCTGCGCGCGGCGCGGCAACAGGGCATTGCCCATGCCTATGGCTTTGATCGTGATCCTGAGGCCCATGCCCTGAACGCCGATATCGCCGGCGCCGACGATGTCACCCTCATCCGCCGGCCATTTTCCGAAATGGTCGAAGGCCTGGCCGATCATGGTGTGGCGGCAGTGGATGCCATCGCCTTCGATATCGGCGTGTCGTCGATGCAGATCGACACGGCAGAACGCGGCTTCTCCTTCCAGGCCGATGGCCCGCTCGACATGCGGATGAGCCAGGAGGGCATGAGCGCCGCCGATTTCGTCAACACGGCGGCCGAGGAAGAGATTGCCGACGTGCTGTTCCACTTGGGTGACGAGCGCGCCTCGCGCCGGATCGCCCGCGCCATCGTGGCTGATCGGCCCTTTGCCCGCACCAGCGAGCTGGCCGGGCTGATCCGCCGTGTTTTGGGTCGCGGTGAACCGGGCAAGGACCCGGCCACCCGCAGCTTCCAGGCGCTGCGCATCCATGTGAACGACGAACTGGGTCAGCTTGATGCCGGGCTGATCGCCGCCGAACGGCTGCTGAAGCCCGGTGGCCGGCTGGCGGTTGTCTCCTTCCATTCCGCCGAAGACCGGCGGGTGAAGAATTTCCTGCGTGACCGGTCGGGCCATGCGCCGGCTGCCTCGCGCCACGCGCCGCTGGCCGCACCTGCCCACGCAGCCAGCTTTGAAAAGCCGATGAAGGCCGTGCGCCCATCGGCCGCCGAGATCGCCCGCAACCCGCGTGCCCGCAGCGCCACCTTGCGCAGTGCCGTGCGCACCGCCGCCCCCGCCTGGGGGCCAGACAGCCTGGGAGGCCGCACATGAGGCAGTATCTTTCGGCTCTGCTGTGGATCACCGGCACCACCATCGTTGTTGCCGGGGCCCAGGTGATCACCACCCGCGCCGCCGCCGAGCGCCGGGCAGTGACCAAATTGAACTTCGAACTGGTGGAAAACACCGTGCGTGTGCGCGAGCTGGAAGCCGAGCTGCGCACCCGCGCCGGCCTGCCGGAATTGCAGCGCTGGAATGATGCCGTGTTCCAGCTGGCAGCGCCGCAAGGCGGGCAGATCTTGCGCTCGCCGGTGCAGCTGGCGAGCTTTGCCGCCCGGCCCGATGCGGCGCCGACCGTGCAGTTCGCGGTGGCCGAAATTGGCCCGGCAGCGCCCGGCAGCATTCCGCCAGCCGCCGGCAGCGCGCCGCCACCCGCCGGCACCGCGCCGGCACAGCCCGGCAGCGCCGCGCGTCTGGTGCGCACAAGTTTTGGTGACGCGCAAGCCCCTGTTATCGAACCCGAATCTCTGCCGGTTGACCCGATCGAACCGCAGGACGGGGAGGCCTGATGGCCAGCATTCCCGGCAATGATCCGTTGATCGGCGCCGCCCCGGCAGTGGCTGGGGAACGGGTGACGGCCCGCGCCCAGGCCCGGCAGCGGCTGGCCTTCCTGATCATGCTGTTCCCGGTGCTGGCCCTGATCATCCTGGTGCGGCTGGTCGATCTTTCCGTGATCCAGGGCACCCCCGGAAGCGAAACCAAACTGATCAGCGCCGCCCCGCCGCGCGGTGACATTGTTGATCGCAACGGCGTTGAACTGGCCCGTACCTTCGAAGCCTATGCCATCACCGTCATCCCGCGCCGGCTCACCTCCGATCCGGAAGTGCTGGCCACCAAGCTGGCTGAAATCCTGCCGGAACGCACCCGCGACGAAATCCTGACTGACCTCACCTCATCCAAGGGCCTGCGCTATCTGGCCCGCCGCGTTCTGCCCGGGCAGGCTCGCCGAATCAATGACTTGGGCGAACCGGCGATCGAACTGACCCGGGAAGCCGAACGCCTCTATCCCAACATCAACCTCGCCGCGCAGGCGCTGGGCTATACCGACGATGACGGCCATGGCCTGATTGGCGTGGAGAAGGCCTTTGACCAGCGCCTTGCCGATCCGGTGCAGCGCGCGGCGCCGCTGGCGCTCTCCATCGATGTGCGCGTGCAGCAGGCAATGCAAAATGAACTGGCCGCGCTGGTGGCCGATCAGAACGCCAAGGGCGCCGCCGGCGTGGTGATGGACGTGAACACCGGCGAAGTGCTGGCGATGGTGTCGCTGCCCGATTTCAACCCCAACGTCCCGGGCCAACGCGCCGATGGCACCAAATATACCACCGCGAATGACGACGGCAGCCGTTTCAACCGGGTAACGCTGGGCGGTTATGAATTGGGTTCCACGTTCAAGGCCTTCACCATCGCCACTGCGCTGGAAACCGGTACGCTCACCAACCTGCAGAAGCTCTACGACGCCACCGCACCGCTTTATGTTGCCGGCTTCCGCATCCGCGACGATCACGCCAAGAACCGCTGGCTCACCGTGCCGGAAATCTTCATCTATTCCAGCAACATCGGCACTGCCCGCATGGCCGTGGAGCTGGGCCGGGACCGCCAGCGCGAATATCTCGACAAGCTGGGCTTCCTGAAGCCAGTCGAGGTCGAACTGAAGGAAAAGGCCCGCCCGCAATTCCCGCCACTGTCCAACTGGGGCCAGAGCGCCACCATGACGATCAGCTATGGCCACGGCCTCACCGTCTCGCCGCTGCACCTGGCCAATGGCTATGCAACGCTGGTCAACGGCGGCATCTACCGTGCGCCCACATTGTTGAAGCGCGATGCGGCCGCGGTGCAGCCAGGCCGCCGGGTGTTTTCGGAACGCACAAGCATGGAATTGCGCCGGCTGCTGCGCCTGGTTGTCACCAAGGGCACCGGTCGCAAGGCCGACGTGCCTGGCTACCGCGTGGGCGGCAAGACCGGCACGGCCGAGAAGATCGAGAATGGCCGCTATGTGCACGGGCAGAATGTGGTGAACTTCGCCGCTGTCTTTCCCGTCGATGCGCCGCGCTATGTCGTGGTCGCCATGATCGACGATCCGCGCGGCAGCAAATCCACCTATGGCTTCCGCACCGCCGGCATGGTGGTGGCGCCGACCATCAACAACATCATCCGCCGCATCGCACCGCCTCTGGGTGTCGTGCCCGAACCCAATCGTGATCTGGATCTGACGGGCCTGCTGCCGGCCGCCGTCGAAGCCAAGGAATAGCGATGCGGCTCGGCGCGCTCCTCCCCAATGCAGGCAAAGCCGGTGATGAAATCGTCACCGGCTTTGCGCTTGATCACCGCAAGGTCGCGCC
>JAIXQM010000249.1 GCA_027485735.1 Sphingomonadales bacterium
CCTCACTGTTCAGGCCAGTGTGCCCTTGCTAGCGTCCGCAATCTGCCTTGGGAAAACGACAGGACACACATGAAAATCGCTCTGCTTGCTGCCTGCCTGCTGGCCTCGACTGCCGCCATCGCCGCCACCCCGTTCGAACCCGCCGATATCTACCGCATCAGCATGACCGACGATGTGGAAGTGAGCCCCGATGGCGCGCACGTGCTGTTCACCCGGATGCAGTTCGATATCCAGACGGACCGCCGCGTCACCGAATGGTGGCTGGCCACGGTTGGCAAATCCGGCCTCGACAAGCGCCTGCTGATCGGCGGTGCGGCCGCTGCCAGCGGCGCGGTGTGGGCGCCCGATGGCAAGCGCATCGCCTATGTCGCGCCATATCTGGGCAAGCCGCAGATCTGGGTGATGGACGTGACCGAAGGCGTGGGCAAGCCGATCACCAGCGGCACCCTTGCCCCGCGCAGCCTGGAATGGAGCCCGGACGGCAGCCGCATCGCCTTTACCGCCCGCGTCGAAGCCCCGATGCCAAAAGTGCCCGGCATGCCGGAAAAGCCAGCTGGCGCGACCTGGGCCCCCGATCCGCGCGTGATCAGCGACTGGCAATATCGCACCAACGAAGGCGGCTACATCAAGGCCGGAGCCGATCAGCTGTTCGTGGTGGCAGTCAGCGGCGGCACACCGACCCAGCTCACCAAGGGCAACAGCGACCAGATCGAGGGCGGCGCGCACTGGGCCCCTGATGGCCAGAGCCTCGTCTATGCCGCCGCCGTTCGTCCCGGCAATGACCGCGTCGCTGGCGAAAGCGACCTGTATCGCATCGCGGCGAGCGGCGGCGCGCCCGAACGCCTGACCAGCATCGACGGCGGCGAGCAGGACGCGAAGGTCTCCCCCGATGGCCAATGGCTGGCGTGGGTCGGGCAACCGAAGACCACGAAGTTCTATGCCCAGCCCGGCCTGTGGTTGCGCAAGGTGGCCGGCGGCGAGCCGGTGCATGTCACCGCCGCACTCGACCGGCCGGTGGGCGGCTTCGAATGGGCGAAGGACGGCAAGTCGCTTCACGTCGTCTACGGCGATGTCGGTCTCACCAAGGTGGCGAGCATTCCGGTGAGCGGCGGCGCGGCCAAGACCATCGTCCCGGCCATCGGCGGCACCCGCCTCTATCTGCCCTCCTCCGGCGGCGATTGGAGCATGGGCGGCGACGTCCACGCCTTCACCACCGTGGAAGCCGATCGCCCGGCGGCGCTGGGCGTGATGAAGGCCGGTAAGCTGATCGGCAAGATCGATTTCAACGAGAAGTGGCGCGCTGAAAAACAGATTGGCGCCATGGAGCGCCTGACCTGGAAGGCCCCCGACGGCCTGTCCATCGAAGGCTGGATCCAGTATCCGCCCAATTTCGATCCGGCCAAGAAATACCCCGTGGCGCT
Organism: Sphingomonadales bacterium; assembly: GCA_027485735.1. Taxonomy (GTDB): domain Bacteria; phylum Pseudomonadota; class Alphaproteobacteria; order Sphingomonadales; family Sphingomonadaceae; genus Sandarakinorhabdus. The sequence continues at coordinate 1,422 of JAIXQM010000249.1, forward strand.
GGAAATCCATGGCGGCCCGAACGGCGATTATGGCCCCTATTTCTCCATCACCCATCAGATTTATGCCGCCGCCGGCTATGTCGTGCTGTGGTCAAACCCTCGCGGCTCAACCGGTTATGGCGAAAAGTTCGCCAACGGCATCACGCCCGAATATGGCGGCGAGTATCCCGGCCCTGATCACGATGATCTGATGGCCGGTGTGGACGAAGTGCTGAAACGTCCCTGGGCCGATGCGAAGAACCAGTTCATCGGCGGCGGTTCCGGCGGCGGCGTGCTCACCACCTTCGCCATCGGCAAGACCGATCGCTTCAACGCGGCGGCCGCGTTGCGCCCGGTCACCGACTGGTCGATCCAGGCACTGACCAGTGATATCAGTGCTGTCACGCTGTCGAACTGGGTGGTCGGCAACCCGTGGGACAATCGCGATCTCTACTGGCGCCGCTCCACCTTCAGCCTCGTCGGCAAGGTGAAGACCCCCACCCTGTTGATCACCGGCGAAGCCGATTTCCGCACCCCCATCGCCCAGACCGAGGCCTATTATCAGGCCCTACAAACGCGCGGCGTGCCGGCCATGATGGTGCGCCTGCCCGAAGCCAACCACGGCATGGGCCGGCCTTCGCAATGGCTGCAATCCAACCTGGCCGTGATCGACTGGTACAACCGTTATCTGAAGAAGTGAGGTCACGCATGAAGCCTGCCCTGTTCGCGCTGTTGCTGGCCACTGCCGCGCCTTCTTTGGCCGATGAAGTGCTGTGGGACAGTTACGGCGTCCCTCACATCTATGCCGCCAGTGAAGCCGGCGCCTTCAAGGGCTTCGGCTGGGCGCAGGCGGCGAGCCACGGCAATATCCTGCTCAAGATGTATGGCGAAAGCCGCGGGCGGGCAGCGGAATATTGGGGGCCGGACTATGCACCGCTCGATCGCTACCTGATCGCCCATGACGCGCCGGAACGCGCCAAGGCCTGGTACAAGGCGCAAACGCCCCAGATGCGCGCCAATCTCGATGGCTTCGCTGCCGGCATCAACGCCTATCTCGCCGCCCACCCGGATCATGTGCCGGCCGAACTCAAACGCGTGCTGCCCATCACCGGTGTCGATGTGATGGCCCACGCCCACCGGTTGATGCAGTTCCTCTATGTCGCCCCGATGGGCCGCATGCTCACGCCGCCGGCGGACTTCAAGCCAACCGGCATCGGCGATAACGGGGACGGCGATGCCGGCGGTTCCAACGGCTGGGCCGTCGCGCCGCAGCGCACGAGCGATGGCGCGGCGATGCTGCTGGCCAATCCACACCTGCCGTGGGCGCCGTCGCTGCTCACCTACTACGAGGCACAGATCACCGCGCCGGGCTACAGCGTCTATGGCGCGACGCAGGTCGGTCTGCCGGTGCTGCGCTTTGCCTTCAACAACAATCTGGGTTTTACCAACACGGTCAACAACATGCTGGGTGCGACGCGCTTTGCACTGGAGGAAGCGCCCGGCGGCTATCGCCTTGACGGCAAGGTGATGGCCTATCGCCGCGTCACCAAATCGCTGCTGATCCGCCAGAGCGACGGCAGCCTGAAGCGCGAGAGCTTCATCCAGCGCCACAGCGTGCACGGCCCGGTGTTCGATGTGGACGGCAAGCCGATCGCCGTGCGCATCGCCGGCCTCGATCGCCCCGGTGTGTTGCAGGCCTATCTCGACATGGGCAAGGCGCAGGATTTCTCCGGCTTTGAATCGGCCCTGAAACGGGTGCAGATCCCCAGCTTCAACATCGTCTATGCTGATCGCGCCGGCCATGTGTTCCACATTTCAAACGGCATCCTGCCCCGGCACAAGACGGGCGGGACGCACGCCTTCTGGGCCGGCATCGTGCCCGGCAACCGCAGCGACCTGATCTCCACCGAGATCGAACCCTATGAAAGCCTGCCCAAGGCGCTCGATCCGCCGGGTGGCTTCGTCCAGAACGCCAACGACACGCCATGGGTCAACAGCCTGCCGCGCGTGATCGATCCCAAGGACTATCCTGCGTATGTCGCCCCGCTCCAGCCAACCAGCCTGCGTGCGCAAATGTCAGCCCGGCTGCTGGCTGCTACAGACAAATTGTCCTTCGCCGAGTTCCAGCGCCGCAAGCTCACCACCACCAGCCTGATGGCGGAACGCATGAAACCAGCCCTGCTTGCCGCAGTCGCCAGCAGCCCGGACCCTGACATTGCCGCGGCGCGCGACCTGTTGACGGGCTGGGATAATCGGTTTGAACCAGACAGCCGCGCCGCCATCCTGTTCGAGGAATGGGCCACGCGCTTCGCCGGGCCGAACTTGAACGATCAGGCCAACTACGCCCGCCGCTGGACCCTGGACGATCCGGTGAACACGCCATCCGGCATCAAGGACAACGCGGTCGCCACCGCCATGCTGAAAGCGGCCGCACAGGCCGTGACAGCCCGCCACGGCCGCGTTGATCCCCGCTATGGCGACGTTTCGCGTTTCAGCGCAGGGGATAGCATCACCTTCCCTGGCCATGGCGGCGAAGGCGGCCTTGGCCTCTTCCGCACCATCAGTTGGTGGCCTTGGAAGGACGGGAGCCGCACGCCCGAAGCCGGCGAAACCTGGGTCAACCTCATTCAGTTCACTACGCCGATGAAGGCCATCGCCACAATGAGCTATGGCAACAGCAGCCAGCCCGGCACGGCGCACCGCAGCGATCAATTGAACCTGCTCAGCGAAAAGCGGTTCCGGTCACTGTGGCTGACGCGAACGGAGGTAGAGCGGAATCTGGAGAAGCGGGAAGGATATTGAGGCACGCGGCCGGCGGCAAAGCCGCCGAGTCCGCTGGGGATTTTGAAGGAAAGTAAGAGAAAGAGCGCGGCAAAGCCGCGCCGTCAGACGAACAGAAAAAGGGCGGCCCGTCGGGGCCGCCCTTTCTCTTTCGCTGGCCGATCTTGCCGGAGTCGGTGGATAGCTGCGCTATCCACCCGCCCCGCTGCGATCAGAACTTCACGCGGGCACCCAGACGCAGCGCCCACAGCGAACCGTTGAGGTTCACACCCTGAACCGGCGCCGTGACCGTGCTGCCGGTCCGGTTGGCAAACTGGTACTGCGTGCAGGCCGCCGTGGCGCAGGTCACGTTTACCAGCGTGCCGTAGCCCGGGAAGGCCACCTGGCGGATGGTGCCCCAATCCTTGTTCAGCAGGTTCAGGAAGTTTTCGACGTCGGCGCTCAGCTCGATCTTGCCGCCAAACACGAACGGCACTTCCTGGCGGAAGGCGAGGTCGAGGCGGTTGTAGCGCGGCGTCTTGCCGATGTTCTTCGGCGCGATTCCACCCTGATAACGGTTGAGTTCCGAATTCTGCACGACGTTCTGGAAGCCGGCAAAATCGAAGCCCGTCGCATAAACCACACGCGAGTCTGCCGTGGCCGAGCTCACGTTCGGCACATACATCAGATAACGGTTGTTGGTGCCGGTCACACCGAACACGTTGGAGCGCAGGTTGCCCGACGCCTGATCCGCCATCGTGTAGCTGAAGCGCTGACCAGCCTGGCTGTTGAAGAACAGCTCGATCCGGGTGTTGTTGTCCCCGAACAGGTTGAAATCATAGCTCGCCATCAGGCGATAGGCATCATCACGCTGATAGCTGGAGATGCCATAAGCGGCATTGTTGGGATCGATGCCGGCAGCGGCATTGACGTAGTTGGAGAAGGCCACCGACGACGTGCCGTTGTTGGCATCGCGGGCACGCTGGAAGGTGTAGCTGCCGCCCAGGCGGAAGCCGTTCGACCAGCGCTTGTCAAACCGGGTCACCACGTTCCAGCTGAAGCCGTCATCGACATTGGTCAGCAGGATATCGGTGTTGGTGGTCGTGCCCTGGCCCGGCAGCACCTGATAACGGATGCGGCCATCCGGCAACGTGCCCAGCGGCACCGAGCGCAGATCGGTCCAAGTCGCAGCATCGCGCTGGCGGCTCCACACCACGTCGAGGCCCAAGCGCCATTCGTCACCCAGGAAGCCCAGATCGGCCAGATAATCGACCGAGCCCGACAGGCGCCACGTCGACGGGATGCGGTAATTCGGGTCGAGCGAGTTGGTCGGCGACGCGGCGGTGCCACCGGCACGGATGGCGTTGACCAGATCAACCGGGATGTTCGAACCGTTGGTGACGTTGTTCAGTGCGCCGGCACCGATGCTGGCCACTTGCGCCGGGGTTAGGCCGGAAATGCCGGCAACCGTGAAGGTGCCATCGGCGTTACGGCGCACCTGGGCGCGGCCCAGCGTCGGGCCCGGATTTGAATAGTTGTTCGAAATCCAGACGTTGGGGTTGCCACCGCCGAACAGGCCAGCCGAACCGCGCAGTTGCAGACGATCGGTCGGCTTCCAGTTGAAGCCAAGGCGCGGCTGGAACAGGCTGCGGCCGTTCAGGGTCTTGTTGTTCGGGAAGCCATAGCGGCCCAGGAACGCATCGTTGAAGAACGGCTCGTCCTGCGTGTCGAACATGTCATAACGGAAGCCGGCAATCAGGCTGAAATTCTCGCCCAGATCCATTGTGTCCTGCATGCCGAACGACCAGCTGTTGTTGGCAAACAGCGCGCGCACGGTATCGATGCCACCGCGCAACGGCACGGCGATATCAAGTTCGTTGGCGGTGCGGCCATTCAGATCGGCGATCGAATCGAAATAATAGGCGCCCGAAACGCGCTGGGCGAACAGGTTGTTGATGTCCTGCGTGCGGCGCTCGACGATGGCCTTCACCGTGTGGTTGTTCATCTTCAGCGTGGCGGTGAATTCGAAGTTCAGCGACTGCGAGGACAATTCATTGGCCTGGCGGCTGATATCCGGACCGAACTGCAGACGGCGGGTGCCGGCCGGGCAGGTCAGCGGCGGAGCCGAGCTGGTCGGAGCAAGGCAGGTCTGGAACTGACCAAAGCCACGATCGCTGAACGGCACCTGCAGGCGCACATAATCCGCATAGGACACACGGGCCTGGGTGGAGAAATTGTCGCTCCACTGATCGTTCAGTTCGAAGATACCGAAGTGGTTGATGGCACCCTGATTGTAGTTGTTGGACAGCAGGGCGAAGGTCGGGTTGGTGGCGTTCAGTTCGCCAACGCCGGTCTGGCCAGCAAGCACGGTGCCTTCGTTGTACATGTAGGTGAAGGCGGCACGGTGACCATCGGCGATGTTGAGGTCGAACTTGGCGACGACCTTGTCGTCCTTTTCGCCAATGGAGGTGGCCACGCCACCGGTATCGAAACCAAAGCGGTTCTGCGCGATGGTGCCGATCTCGCTGATCTGCGCGTCGGTGATGCCCAGGCTACCCGGGCTGATCGCGGCCGGGACGACATCGCGGGTGCGTTCATAGGTGACGGCAAAGAACAGGCGATCCTTGATGATCGGGCCGGTGAACTGCGCGGTGTAGATCTGCGATTCAAACGCACCGGTGCGGATCACGCCGCGGGCATTGTCGCCGCGCAGCTTGTCGGAGTTGTAATAGGCACCCGCCAGGAAGGTGAAGCGGTTGGAACCCGACTTCAGCTGCGTGTTGATGGCGCCGCCCTGGAAGAAGCCCTGGCGGATATCAACCGGGGCCACTTCCACCGAGAATTCGCCGATGGCATCCAGCGGCACCGGGCCGCGGGTGGAAACCAGGCCGCCGGCTTCGAGGCCGAAGGGGTCGCCGAAGGCCACGCCGTCCACGGTGAAGCGGTTGAAGCGGTTGTTGGAGCCGGCAATCGAGATGGCGCCGCCGTTGGTGGGATCGATGTTCACCATCGGATCGCGCGCCGCAAGGTTGCGGATGTCGCGGCCGACGTTGGCCACGCCGGCGATGTCACGCGCGGTCAGGATGGTGGCAGCGCCCGACGCGATGGTGATGGCGCTGCGGGTGCGCGCGGCGGTGACCGTGATGGTGCGGCCGGCCGAGGCGAGCATGACTTCCACGCGCTGCGGGGTGCCGGCGGTCAGGCCGTCCAGCGTGTCGGTGGCAGCGTCAAAGCCCGGGGCCTGCACAGTGATGCTGTAGGGGCCGCCCAAGCGCAGGCCGGTGGCATTGAATTCGCCGTTGGCGCCCGAGGTCTGCACCATGCGGGTGCCCGACGGGGTATGGATGATCGTCACCGTCGCGCCGGCGATCGGCTTGGACTGTTCATTGACCACGGCGCCGCGAATGGCCGACGTGGTTTCCTGGGCCTGAACGGCAGCCGGGATGAAAGCGGCCGGAACGGCAAGCGCGGCAAGCGCAACACCAAGACGAAGATGACGCATGTGAAGACCCCCTGGGGCTGGTTGAGACGGCATAAGCGGACGAAAGGAATCGAATCCCACCGTTAATGATTGAGGCGGGCTCTGCCGGGAATTTGTGACGCTTCTGTTACAGCTCCATGGTCAGTTCACGACCATGGCGGGCAAGGGCCCAGTTGGCCGCGAAGTGTTGCAGTGCAGCAACACCGCAGGACCCGCCAGAATTCAGGAAGACAATGGCGGCGGCGTGGTGGGCGCTGAGGGTTTCGAACCCCCGACCCTCTCGGTGTAAACGAGATGCTCTACCGCTGAGCTAAGCGCCCAAGCCGCCGGTGAAGCCATCGGTCGTCCGCCCCTAGCCGCGCCGGGCCGTTCGTGCAACCTTGGCCGTAATGGCCACACTCGACACCACGCAAACCGCCGTTTTCATCGCGCTGACCATTGCCATGGCGCTGGCCACCATCTGGCAGGTGCGGCGCATGGGCCGCAAGCAGGGCAAGCGCTCTGCCGCGGCCGACAACCGCGAATATTTCCTCGCCGGCGGTGGCCTCACCTGGCCGTTCATCGCTGGCTCCATCACCCTCACCAACCTGTCCACTGATCAGCTGGTCGGCATGAATGGCCAGCAGATGCTGTTGCTGGCCTGGTGGGAACTCTCCGCCGTCGCCGGCCTCGCCATCCTCGCGCTGGTGTTCCTGCCAGTCTATTACCGCGAAGGCTGCACCACGACAACGGAGCTGCTGCAGAAACGCTACAACTCGCCGGCCCTGCGCGCCCTGGTTTCGGCGCTGTTCCTGGCCGGCAATCTGCTGATCTATCTGCCGATCACGCTGTACACCGGTGCCCTTTTCCTGCGGACAGTTTCGGGCACCGATCTGCCGCTGCTGCCGCTGGCGGCCGTGCTGGGCGTGGCGGGCTCGCTTTATGCCATTCTGGGCGGCCTGCGCGCCGTTGCCGTTTACGACACGATCGCCGGCGTCGGCGTGCTCGGATCGGCGCTGGCCATCGTCTGGCTGGCGCTGCAGGCCATCGGCTTCGATTTTTCCGGCATCCCGGCTGAACGCCTCACACTGGTTGGCGGCCCCGAAAGCCCGATCCCGTGGCCCACCCTGCTCACCGGCATGATCTTCATCCAGACCTTTTACTGGTCCACCAACCAGAACATCACCCAGCGCGCCATGGCCGCGCCGTCTTTGCGCGAAGGCCAGAAGGGCGTGTTTGTCGCCGGCCTCATCCGGCTGTGCATCGTGCCGGCCATCGTCGTGCTGCCCGGCATCGCCAGCTACAAATTGTTCGGGCCCTTGGGGGACAGCGCCTATGGCCGCATCGTTGCGGAAGTGATGCCCGCCTGGGCCTCAGGCGCGTTCGCGGCATTCATGGCAGCGGCCGTGCTTACGCACTACACCTCGATCCTCAACAGCACGACGACGCTGTGGGTGTGCGACATCCACGAAGCCTATATCAACCGCAATCCCGACGTGGGCCGGCTCAACACCTTCATCTCATTGGGCTTCGTCGCCATCTCTATCGCGCTGGTACCGCTCTACAGCGGCGCGGCGTCGATCATCAACCTGGTCCAGCAGTTGAACGGCCTGCTCTCCATGCCGATCCTCGCGGCCTTCATCTGCGGCCTGGTGTTCACTGGCATCCGTGCCAGCGCCGTCATGCTGGCGCTGGTCTTCGGCGTCGGCCTCTATGCCGTGTTCACTTGGCACTGGACGCCCACCCACTATATCCACCTGATGCTGGTGACGTTGCTGGCCACGATCGCGGTGGCGCTGGCCATCAATCGCCTGATGGGCGGCACGGCACGGTTGCGGCATCGCGCGGCTGCGGCCAATATGGCTTGACTGATTCACCGCTCATGAGGTTCGCATGTTCACCCGCCTCTTTCTCGAACACCCGCGCGTCGTGAATGAAACCTATACCGAGCATATGGGCGCCGCCTTCGGCGTAGGCGGCCGCATGTTCTTCGCCAGCCTGAAATGCTTTGTCCACGGGCTGATCCCCGGCCTGTACAAGACCGCCGGATCAGACGCGATCTGCGAACTGCACCGCCAGGTGGCACCGCGCAAATACGACCAGCCGACTTTCTGATCGGCCGCAACAACAGTGGGGGGATACACGCGATGACCGATACATTGGGGCTGTCGCCAGACCGGCTTGCCCGGCTGGATTCGCATCTGGCGGAAAAATACATTGCCACCCGCCGCCTGCCCTGCACCCTGTCGCTGATCGCCCGTCACGGCGAGATCGCCCATATCCACACGCAAGGTCTTGCCGATGTCGAACGCGGCATCCCGGCCCGCGACGATACGATTTTCCGCATCTATTCGATGACCAAGCCGATCACCTCGGTGGCGCTGATGATGCTGGTCGAACAGGGCAAGATCGCGCTCGATGATCCGGTGGCGAAATTTATCCCGGAATGGAAAAATCTCGGCGTGTTCGTCGCCGGCACCCACAAATTGGGTTTCCAGACGCGGCCCTGCACGCGGCCAATGCAGGTCGTCGATCTGTTCCGCCATACCGCCGGCCTGACCTATGGCTTCCAGCTGCGCACCAATGTCGACGAAGCCTATCGCCGCGAAAAGATCGGCGAGATCGAGAAGGCTGGCACGCTGGAAGACATGATCAAGACGCTGGCCAAGCTGCCGCTGGAATTCTCGCCCGGCGACGCCTGGAATTATTCGGTGGCAACCGATGTGCTGGGCTGGCTGGTGCAGGTGGTGAGCGGTCGCCCGTTCGAGCAGTTCCTGGCCGACGAGATTTTCGCACCGCTCGGCATGGTCGATACCGGCTTCCACGTGCGTGAGGGCCAGCAGCACCGCTTCGCCGCCTGCTATCAGCCCGACAAGACCGGCACCATCACCCTGCAGGATGATCCCACCACGTCCAGCTACCTCACGGCGCCCAGCTTCATTTCCGGCGGGGGCGGGCTGGTTTCAACGGCGAGCGATTATCTGCAGTTCTGCCGGATGCTGCTGAATGGCGGCACCCTGAACGGCCACCGCTTGATCAGCCGCAAGACCCTCGATCTGATGACCGCCAACCATCTGCCCGGCGGCGTCGATCTGCCGGCCATGAGCCGCAGCCTGTTTTCCGAAGCGGCTTATGATGGCGTTGGCTTCGGCCTCGGTTTCGCCACCTCCACAGCAGCCCACAAGACGCTGATGCCCGGCAGCAACGGCGATTATTTCTGGGGCGGCGCCGCCAGCACCTTCTTCTGGATCGATCCGGAGGAAGATCTGATCGGCATCTTCATGACCCAGCTCATCCCGTCGAGCACCTGGCCAGTGCGCAAGGAAATGCGCACCATGGTCTATGCCGCGCTGGATGATTGATCTGACAAGGATAATGCCATGACCGATTATGTGCCGCCGAAAGTCTGGACGTGGGACAAGGGCTTTGGCGGCCGTTTCGCCAACATCAACCGGCCCATCGCCGGCCCAACGCAAGACAAGGACCTGCCGGTCGGCAAGCACCCGTTCCAGCTCTACAGCCTCGGCACGCCCAACGGGGTGAAGGTGACGATCATGCTGGAAGAATTGCTGGCGCTTGGCCACACGGGCGCCGAATATGATGCCTGGCTGATCAACATCGGTGCCGGCGATCAGTTCGGCAGCGGCTTTGTGGACGTAAACCCCAACAGCAAGATCCCGGCGATGGTGGATCATTCGACCAGCCCGCCCACCCGCCTGTTCGAAAGCGGCGCCATGCTGCTGTATCTGGCGGA
>JAIXQM010000167.1 GCA_027485735.1 Sphingomonadales bacterium
CGGCTTTCAGCCAAGGGCCGCAGCAACACGTGCCAGATCCATGTGGGGATCACGCCGGCAAGGAAGGCGATGCCGAGCAGCAGCGGCAACGGCAGCGCCGCGGGCGTGCCATCGGGCAGGACAAAATCGACGAGCGTCCAGTTGGACACCGCCAACAAGATGAACAACACCGCCATCACGGCGAGAAAGACCCAGCGAACGATTGCCATGTTGACCCTCACAGCTCTCCGTCAACCGAAGTGATACCAGCTTCCGACAGGGCTGCCATCAGCTTTTGCGCCACCTCGGCCAATTGCGCTTCACTGGTGGAGCGCATGACGAAATTGGCGCCGGTCTTGCCTTCGCGCCAGAACGGGTAGGAGCCGATCTGCACGCCGGGATTGTCCTTCTCGGTGCGCATCAGGATTTCGGCCGCCTTGCTTTCCTGCGTCCAGGCGCCAACGCTGCGCGACAGCACCGGGGCGCCGCCCGGCAATTGGCCGTCCAGCCAAGCCAGCATGCCCTGCGTGATCATCGGCACACCGGCCATGATGAAGATGTTTTCCACGCGGATGCCCGGCGCCTTGGTGCGCGGGTTCTCGATCAGGCTGGCACCGGCCGGCGTGCGGGCCATGCGCAGGCGGGCATCGGTGAGCTGGTCGCCATAATGCGCGGCCAGGATGGCGCGGGCGTCGGGGTGGATGATCACGTCAAGGCCGAGCGCGGCAGCGATGGCATCGACGGTAATGTCGTCGTGCGTCGGACCGATGCCGCCGGTGGTGAACAGATAATCATGCTTCACCCGCAGCGCATTCACCGCCTCGGCGATGGCATCCATCTCGTCGGCGACAACGCGCATTTCCTTCAGGCGGATGCCCTGCACGCCCAGCCATTTCGCCAGATAGGCGGTGTTGGCGTCCTGCGTGCGGCCGGACAATATCTCATCGCCGATGATGACGAGAGCGGCGGTGTAGATGCGCCCCGCCTGCGTGTGACTCGGTTCATTCATGCGCCCGGACTTAGCGCAGGGCGGCGGCCGTGACCATGGTGAAGATGGACTTTGCCGGCCTGAAACCCTATGGGCGTGGATATGACGCAAGCGCTCTATACCACGGTGATGGACCCGCACGAGGGCCAACTGCGCCTGCATGGGCCGGCGGCCTTTGAAGGGATGCGCAAGGCTGGCCGGCTGGCCGCCGAGGTGCTGGACCATCTGACCCCGCATGTATTGCCCGAAGTGGCGACCATCGATCTCGACACAATGGCGTGGGAGTTCGTGCGCGCCGCGGGAGCCGCCTCAGCCACCGTTTTCTATCGCGGCTTCTCGCACTCGCTGTGCACCAGCGTGAACCATGTCGTGTGCCACGGCATTCCTGGGCCGAAGAAGTTGAAGAGCGGCGACATCGTCAACATCGATGTGACCGTGGTGGTGGACGGCTGGTATGGCGACACCAGCCGCATGTTCCTGGTGGGCGATGTGCCATTGAAGGCGCGCAAGCTGGTGGAAGTGACGCATGAATGCCTGATGCTGGGCATCGAACAGGCCAAACCCGGCAAGACGCTGGGCGATGTTGGCCACGCCATTCAGACTCATGCCGAACGCAACCGGTTCAGCGTGGTGCGTGATTTCTGCGGGCACGGGCTGGGCCAGGATTTCCACACTGCGCCCAATGTGGTGCATGTTGGCAAGCCGGGGCGCGGCGTTGTGCTGAAGCCCGGCATGTTCTTCACCATCGAACCGATGATCAACGGCGGCGGCCCGGCGGTGAAGGTGCTGGATGATGGCTGGACGGCAGTGACACGCGACCGTTCGCTTTCGGCCCAGTTTGAACACAGCATCGGCATCACCGAAACCGGCTGCGAGATCTTCACCGCGTCGCCCAAGGGCTGGCACGCGCCGCCGTACGCTTAACGCCGCTTCGGCAGCGGCTTCTTCGCGGCCGGCTTGGCTGCGGGTTTCGGCGGCAGTGGAATCAGCCGATTGACGCTGATGATCTTCACCGGCGTCTCGATCATCTGCCCTTTCATCACGCCTTCGCCCTTGGTGGCGGAGATGGGCACATTCAAGATCTTGCGCACCACGTCCATCCCTTCGGTCACCCGGCCGAACACGGCAAATCCCAGATTGTCCCCCGGCCCGGCCGGATTGGCATCCAGCGCCTTCAGGCTGCCAAGGATGAAGAAAAATTGCGCCTGCGCCGTGCCGGGCGCCGCGCGGGCCAGGCTGACAGCGCCTTCATCATGGGTAAGGCCCGTGACGGTCGTCGGCTCATGCGCCACCGGAGGCAGCAGCTTGCGGCCATCCTGGATGCCAGCTTGCACCAGGCCAATGCTGCCATCGGGCGTGATCTTGTAGGCCCGATAGAAGGCAGCGCCATCGAGCCGCTTTTCATCGACATGTTTGAGGATATAGCCGGCAGTGACCGGCGCGCGCTCGGTTTCCAGCGCGATGGTGATCGGGCCAAGTTCGGTGGTCATCACCACTTTCACTGTTGCCGGCTCAGGTGCTGCGGGTGGCGACGGCGGGGCTGGCACCTCTTGTGCAAGGGTGGGAAGGGCCAGCCCCAGCAGGGCGGCGGCAAAAACAATGCGGCGAATCATGGCCACAGCATAACCCTGCCGCCAGCAATCGCTACAGCTTGCAGCTGTTCACCCCCACTAGCCGATACAGCGGGCAGAAGCCCACCAAGCCGGTGAGCAGCGGCACCAACCCCAGCCAGCCCCACGGCGTTTGCGGGCCGACAAAAACGAGGGCGATGAGGGCGACGCCCAGCCCGACGCGAAGGACTCGATCGATTGTGCCTTCGTTGCGCATAGGGAGTTCCTTTCGACTGTGGCAATGATGATGGACGCTCAACCGACAAACGGCGTTGATCCTGATCAAACCCCCTGCAACGGCAGGCGCAGGAAACGACGGCCCTACGCATCTGCGGGCGGCAGTTCACCGGCAGCGATGTTCACCTGCAGGTTGGGCAGGATCAGCAGCGGCGGCGCTAGCGTGGCATCGCGGGCACGGCGCATGGCGATGAAATCGTCTGCCGAAACGCCATCATGCACGGATGTTGCCAGCTTTCTGCGCGGCCACACTGGTTTCGCAGGCATAGTCGCTGCGCCCGGCGGGCAGATAATCGCGGCCATCAAAGATGCGGGTATCCGGTGGCAGCGCCAGAATCTTCTGGATGGAAGCGTGCAGCATCGCCGCGTCGCCACCGGGGAAATCGCAGGGCGGCGTGCCGCAATCCGGCATGAGCAGCCTATCCCCCACGAAGGCTGCGTCGCCAATGAGATAAGTGACACAGGCCGCCGTTTGCAGCACCCGGATGGTGAGATTGCCCGGCGGCAGAGTCGCCCCTTCCTCCAACAGCATGTCGAACTGGCGGCCATCGGTGGCCAGATCATCCATGGCAAAGCGCGGCGCAAACACGCGCTGCACGTCCCCGATTCGGGCACCGATCACCAAAGGTGCGCCGGTCTGGTCGCGCAACCAGCGGCCACCAACCAGATGATTGGCATGGGCATGGGCATGGACAGCAGCCTGATCTTCACCTGCCAGACCGGCCGGCGAACCAATGCCAACAGCGGGCTATTGCTGGCCCGCGTGCCGGGTGGCAGCACCTTTGTACTGGATGGCGGGGGCTGGGAACATAATGTTGGCGCGCCCGGCAGGACTCGAACCTGCAACCCCGAGGGTAGAAGCCACGTGCTCTATCCAGTTGAGCTACGGGCGCGTCGCCTGCAATTGCAGCGGAAAGCCGGGAAAATCCAGCGTTACTCGTCCGCCAGATCAAGATAGGGAGCAACGTCGTTATCGGTGGCGATCCACAGGCTGGCTTGCACGTCGTCGCTCTGAGCGGCAGCGATGGCCAATGCGTCGTCAAGCGGGCCATAGAACAGGGTTTCGGCCACCGGATCGCCCTCATCAAGCCGATAGAGCCGCACCGTCGCCGTGGCGAAGGTGGAACGCATCAGCGGAAATTGTCGGCGTAAGCCTGGATCTTCAGCCGGCGCGGGCCCAGCGGCAGGATCTCCACCTCCAGCCCATTAGCCTTGGCATAGCCCAGCGCCGCGTCCCGGCTGGCAAAGCGCAGCTGCACCTGACCGGCGGTGAAGCCGCTGCCGGTCCAGCCCGTGAGCGGATCGGCGCGCATGCGATCATCGCGTTCGAATTCCAGCAGCCATTCGCCGGTGTGGGCGCGTCCGGACTGGGTGGCAGGCTTGGGGCGTTGGTAAAGACGAGCGTGCATGGCCGCCCTTTTGCGCCTGCCAGCGCCGGCAGGCAAGAGGGGGCGGGTGCCTCAGTAGGCGCGGTGGATCGCGAACTCGACCGTTTCGGTGAGTGCGTCGCGCGCCGGGCCCTTGGCAAAACTGCCCAGCACGTCGATGGCGCGCTGGCCATAGTGGCGGGCGCGGGCCATGGTATCGGCCACGGCGTTGGTGGTGCGCAGCAGTTCGCCGGCACGGGCCAGTTCCGCATCACCATTGGCACGGCCGGTCATGGCGCGACGCCAGAATTCGCGATCTTCCTCGTTGCCGCGGGCATAGGCCAGAATCACCGGCAGGGTGATTTTGCCGTCGCGGAAATCATCGCCCGCGTTCTTGCCCATGGTTTCGGCGTCCGACACATAGTCGATCGCATCATCAACCAGCTGGAAGGCGATGCCGAGATAGCGGCCATAGCTGGCCAGTGCCTCCTCTCCCTTTTCATCACGCTCGGCAACCACGCCGGCAATCTGACAGGCGGCGGCGAACAACGCGGCCGTCTTGGCACTGATGATGTCGAGGTAACGATCTTCGGTGGTGGTCACATCGCGCGCGGCGGTGAGCTGGGCCACCTCGCCTTCCGCAATCACGGCCGATGCACGCGAAAGGATCTTGAGCACCCTGAGCGACCCATCTTCGACCATCAGTTCAAACGCGCGGCTGAACAGGAAGTCGCCCACCAGCACGCTGGCCGGATTGCCATAGAGCGAATTGGCCGTGACCTTGCCGCGCCGAAGCCCTGACGCATCTACCACATCATCGTGAAGCAACGTGGCGGTGTGGATGAACTCGACAGCGGCCGCCAGCTTGTAATGGCGGGAGCCTTCATAGCCCAGCAGGCTGGCGCAGCCCAGGGTGAGCATCGGCCGCAGCCGCTTGCCGCCGCCGGCAATCAGGTGGCCGGCCAGTTCCGGAATCAGCGCCACTGGCGATTGCATGCGATCGAGGATCACATGATTTACCGCGTTGAGACCCGGCGCGGTCAGGTTCATCAACGCCTGGATCGACGGCTCGCGGCGGAGGGTATGGACGGTGGCTGTCACGCCGTTTTCCTTAACGCAAGTAACGGCTCGTGCAAGCGCGGCCTTGCTCCCCGCGCTGCTGTGCCGCAAAAGGACAATGTGGCCATTACGGGCCAGATGGGGGACACAGCGTGAGCGATCCGGTGTTGCAGGCTTATCGTGAAAGCATCGACAATATCGATGCCGCCCTGGTGTTCATGCTGGCCGAACGCTTCAAGATCACCCAGTCAGTGGGCCGCTACAAGGCGGAAACCGGCTTGCCGCCCGCCGATCCCGGCCGCGAGACCGAGCAGATCGCCCGCCTGCGGGCGCTCGCCGCCAGCGCCAATCTGGATCCAGAGTTTTCCGAGAAATTCCTGCGCTTCGTCATCGACGAGGTGATCCGCCACCATCAGGCAGCGCGCGGCTGACGCCGGCTCAGGCGGCAAGCGGCAGGGTGAGCGTCACCAACAGACCGCCCAGATCCTCCGAGCTGTCGAGCGCAACGCTGCCGCCATAAAGTTCGGCGACATCCTTGACGATGGCAAGGCCCAAGCCGGTGCCCGGCTTGTCGGTGTCCAGCCGCTCGCCGCGCTCGAACAGCCGGCTGCGCTGGTCGGGTGCGATGCCCTTGCCGTCATCTTCTACCAGCACCCGCACCTGATCGGCGTCGGCCTCCACGGTGATGAACACCCGGCCGCCGCCATGCAGGGCGGCATTGTCGATCAGATTGCCCAGCATTTCCTCAAGGTCCTGCTGTTCACCGCGAAAGGATGCCTCGCGATCGCCGGCCAGATCGATCAGCACCTTGCCCTGGTGGATGCGCCCCACGGTGCGCGCGATGGCTTCCAGAGACGGCCACACGGGCGTGCGGGCGGTGGAGGCCGCGCGGCGGCCGGCAGCGCGGGCGCGGGCCAGCTGATGATCAACATGGCGGCGCATCACCTGCACCTGGGCTTCGATGGTGCGGGCCAGCGGATCATCGCGGCCACGCGCTTCGCCGATCAGCACGCTCATCGGCGTTTTCAGCGCATGGGCAAGATTGCCCGCGTGGCGGCGGGCCGCTTCCGACTGGGCTTCGCCATGCGCCAGCAACTCGTTGATTTCCGCCACCAGCGGTTCCACCTCCACCGGGAATTGCGCTTCAACCCGCCGCGCCTCGCCGGAACGGATGGCGGCAATCGCCTTTGACACCCGCCGGAGCGGCGCCAGGCCATAGATGGATTGGAGGCCGACCATGACGATCAGGCCGATGCCCAGCACCCCCAGGCTCCAGCCGACAACGGTGCGGGTGCGCGCCTTCTGCCGATCGAGATCGCGGCTGGACTGGGCCACCTGGAACAGGAAGGGTTGCGCGGCGCCGGGTAGACGCACGCTGCGCGCAATTACCCGCAGCGTCTCGCTGGGGAACTGCGTGCTTTCAAACTTGCAGGGCGTGCGGCAATCCTGATTGCCCGGCGGCAGCGCCAGCTGGCGATCCCACAGGCTGCGCGATGGAAACGGCGCATGGCCGCCGCCCGATACCTGCCAGTAAAGCCCGGAATAAGGCTCCGCAAACCGCTGATCGCCCAGCGGACGCAGCAGGCGCACATCGCCCACTTCGTCCAGCTCGGCCGCATTGATCATCGCATTGAGGTTATTGGCCAGCTGCTCGTCGAAGCTGGCGGTGAGCGTGTCATCCAGCACCTGCACCAGTGCCAGACCGCCCACACCCAACAACATGGTGATCCACACCGCAGCGATCAGCACCATGCGCCGCTGCAACGAGCGGCGCGTGCTCACCGCTGCCGGCTCAGAGCTGATCGTTGAGACTGTAGCCAAGGCCGCGCGTGGTCATGATCAGATCGGCACCCAATTTCTTGCGGATGCGGGTGATGAACACTTCGATCGTGTTGGAATCGCGATCGAAATCCTGGTCATAGATATGTTCGATCAGTTCGGTACGGCTCACTACCTTGCCCTTGTGGTGCATCAGGTAGGACAGCAGCTTGAACTCCTGCGCGGTCAACTTCACCGGTTCGCCGTTCAGCGTCACCCGGCCCGAGCGGCCATCCAGGCGCACGCCGCCGGCGGTCAATTCCGACGTCGCCTGCCCTGCCGCCCGCCGGATGATGGCCCGCAGCCGGGCGACCAGTTCCTCGATCTGGAAGGGCTTGGCCAGATAGTCATCGGCGCCGGCATCCAGCCCGGCCACCTTGTCTGACCAGCTGTCGCGCGCGGTCAGCACCAGAACGGGCATCACCCGGCCTTCGCGGCGCCAGCGGTCAAGCACAGTCAACCCGTCAAGGCCGGGCAGGCCCAGATCGAGGATCACCGCGTCATAGGCTTCGTTGGCACCCAGATAATGGCCCTCTTCGCCATCACCGGCGGCGTCCACGGCATAGCCTGCCTGTTCCAGCGCATTCTTCAGCTGGCGACGCAGATTGGGTTCGTCTTCGACGATCAGTATTCGCATTGGCCCCTGTCCACGAAAATGCTTGGCACGATCAAACCGGCTCCTGTCCGGTTGGCGGCGCTGCCCGCGCCTCCCTGGCGGTTCTCAAAAACTCTGCCGGCGCCGAACGGGGGCGCCAGTACGGGCATCCACATCAACATTGATCAGATTGCCATCCTTCAAGAACCGGAACCGGTACGTGCGGCTGGACTGATCAAACTGCACGCCAACATACTCACCCCGGTTTTCCTGCATCACACGGCGCTGGATCGGTTCCAGCGGCATGATCTCCCCGGCCCGCACCATGTTGTGCACGTCATTGGGGCCAGCGAAGGCCGGTGCCGCAGTCAACAGGGCCAAGCCTGACAAGAAGAACAAGAGGTTACGCACACGCATGATCCCGTTTATCAACCGCGCTGAACAGGCTTCAGCGCCGGTTCCGACAACACCCATCTGCCCGCTGCCGATTGAACCCGCCCTGAACATGAACAGGATTCTGGCCGACCGCATCTGGTGATCTTGTGCCGCATCGCCGCCATCAGTGCAACCGCTGCCTCTTGCCAGCCGCAGCGGGACAGGCCACTGCCTCCCCCATGTCCCCTCCCCGGCCCGAACCCATTTTCACTCTTGAATCGATCGGACTGAAGAACGGCGCCGGTTGGCTGTTCCAGGGCCTGTCGCTCACCCTTGATGCACGCGACCGTGTCGCCCTGATCGGCCGCAACGGCGCCGGCAAATCCACGCTGCTGAAGATCATCGACGGCAGTATCGAACCGGATCAGGGCCGGCGCGCCCTCGCCGGCCGGCTGAAGATCGGCCGGCTGGAACAGGATCCGCCGATGGGCGATTTCGAAGCTCTGGAAGACTATGTGCTGGCCGGCGGCGCGCAGCCGTACGAAGTGGCGGCGCTGGCTGATCAGATTGGGCTCGATCTCGCCCGCCCCGCTGCCACGGCATCGGGCGGCGAACGCCGCCGCGCCGCGCTGGTGCGTGTGCTGGCCGAAGCGCCCGACCTGCTGCTGCTGGATGAGCCGACCAACCATCTGGATATCGGCGCCATCGAATGGCTGGAGAACTGGCTTGATCGCAGCCGTTGCGCACTGGTCGTCATCAGCCATGATCGCGCCTTCCTCACCCGGTTGACGAAGAATTGCCTGTGGCTTGATCGCGGCATGCTGCGCCGCGCCGAAGTGGGTTTTGGTGGGTTCGATGCCTGGTCCGAAGCGGTGGCCGCCGAGGAAGAGCGCACCGCCCAGCGGCTCGACACGAAATTGCGCGCCGAAGAACATTGGCTGCAGCGCGGCGTGACCGCCCGGCGCAAACGCAACATGGGCCGGCTTTCCAAGCTGATGGACCTGCGCGAAACCCGCCGCAGCCTGGATCGTGGGCCGACATCAGCGCGGATCGCCACCGAATCCAGCGATCCCGGCTCAAAGATCCTGATCGACGCCAAGGGCATATCGCTGGCGTTCGGTGATCGCGCCATCCTCAATGATTTCTCCTTGCGCATCCGCAAGGGTGATCGAATCGGCATCGTCGGCCCCAACGGTGCCGGCAAATCCACCCTAATCAAGCTGCTACTCGGCCAGATCGCACCCGACAGCGGCACCATAACCCGCAGCGCCGCGCTGGCTCCCACCATCATCGATCAGCATCGCCAGCGGTTGAAAGGCCGCACCGTGCGCGAAGTGCTGGCCGATGGCGGCGAGTGGATCGAGGTGAATGGTTCCAAAAAGCATATCGCCGGCTATCTGAAGGAATATCTGTTCGATCCCGGCGTTATCGATGCAGCGGCCGAAACCCTGTCAGGCGGCGAACAGTCACGCCTGTTGCTGGCACGCGAGTTCGCAACGCCATCGAACCTGATGGTGCTCGATGAGCCGACCAACGATCTCGACATGGAAACGCTCGATCTGATCGAGGAGGTGATCGGCGATTATGCCGGCACCGTGGTGCTGGTCAGCCACGATCGCGCTTTCCTTGATCGGGTGGTGACCATGATTGTTGCCCTCGATGGCACCGGCAAGGTCGAAGTGAGCGTGGGCGGCTGGAGCGACTGGGTGGCACGTCAGGCACCGGCAGCGGCAGCAACCAAGGGCGGCCGGATCAGCGCCGCGACCCCAGCCAGCGCGCCCCGCAAGGCCGGCAAGCTCAGTTACAAGGACGCCCGCGAACTGGCTGAACTGCCTGCCCGCATCGCTGCGTTGGGCAAGGATATCGCCGCTCGCGAGACGGCGCTGGCCGATCCTGATCTCTACGCGAAGAACCCGGCGCGTTTTGCCGCGCTCACCACCGAACTGGATTCCTTACGCGAAACACTGGAAGCAGCGGAACTGCGCTGGCTGGAATTGGCGCAGATGGAAGAGCAGCTGGCAGGCTGAAGCGGCAGCCGGCCAGCAAGCTCCATCTCAGGCGACTTCAACGCCCGGCGGCACATCCGGTTCGATATGGCTGGGCAACACAACCCGCAGCGGGGCCTGGGCCACGGCGCGCGTATCGTGCGTGCGCACGAACTGTTCCATCACCGGCGCAATCACTTCGCGCCACTTGCGGCCGTTGAAGATGCCATAATGGCCGGCGCCAACGGCCATGTAATACTGCTTCTTGGCGTCGGGCAGGTTCACCGCCAGATCCAGCGCCGCCCGTGTCTGGCCGATGCCCGAAATATCGTCGCGCTCACCTTCGATGGCCAGCAGCGCCGTGCGGGTGATCTTGCCCGGATCGGCGATGCGGCCGCGATGTTCGAACTGGCCGGTGGCCAGGGCCTGGCGCTGGAACACCAGATCGATCGTCTGCAGATAGAATTCGGCGGTCATGTCGCAAACGGCGCGATATTCGTCATAGAACGCCTTGCTGGCATCGGCGGATTCTTCGTCGCCATCCACCAGATGCTTGAACATTTCCCAGTGCGATTTCATGTGGTTGGCCAGGTTCATCGACATGAAGCCTGACAATTGCAGATAGCCGGGATAAACCTTGCGGCCTGCACCCGGGTAGATGGCCGGCACGTCCTGAATCACCGTCTGTTCAAACCAGGCAAACGGCCGCTTGAAGGCCAGATCGTTCACCGATGTCGGCGCCTTGCGCACATCCACCGGCCCGCCCATCATGGTCAGGCTGGGCGGGGTGCAGGGATGATCATCCTCGTTCATCAGCGCCACGGCGGCCAGCGCCGGTACCGACGGCTGGCACACCGCCAGCATGTGCGTGTCCGGGCCCAGTGCTTCGAGGAACTCGATCAGATAATCGACATAGTCGTTGAGGTCGAAGCGGCCTTCACTGGTCGGTACCAGGCGGGCGTCGCGCCAATCGGTGATGTATACCTCGTGATCAGGCAGCAACCGCTCCACCGTGCCGCGCAGCAGCGTGGCATAATGGCCCGACATTGGCGCCACGATCAGAATGCGCGGATCACGCCTTCCGGTCACGTCGCGCTGAAAATACTTGAGCTGGCCAAAGGGCTTCCTCAGCACCACGGTTTCACTCACCGACACCGAAACGCCATCAACGATGGTGGTATGCAGATCAAATGCCGGCTTGCCGCGCACTTCCACGGTGTGGGCAAACACTTCCAGAGCCCGCGCCATTGATGGCGCCGTGCGCGACCAGGCCACCGGGTTGGCAAAGCTGAGCAACCAATCGGAACTGGATTGGGCCGCCAAGCCCATCCCTGCCAACCAGGCTTTCTGCATCTCAAAGGCAGTGTACAGCATCAAACATCCTTCCGGCGCGGCTGCGCATTCAATGCACTGCCATATCGCACATGCAGCATAAACCGGAAATGAGTGTCGCGGTAAATTAATCTGCTGCAGTGCAACATTATTGTAACGGCTGCAGCCGCCAGAACTGTCGCAGGTGCTGGCCAGTGCTTGCCATTGAGTGCGGCTCAAGGCCCTGCTATCAGCCCGCATGGCTTCCAGACCGCCCAAACCGCCACTGCCCCCGCCCGCCGAGCGCAAGCTTTCCCGCCTCGCCTTGCTGTGGCGGTTTGCCCGCGCCTATCCCCTGCAGCTATCGGCAGCGCTCGCCGCGCTGTGCGTCGCCGCGCTGACCACGCTGGCCATCCCGCAAGGGCTTAAAACCGTAGTGGACAATGGCTTCGCCCGCGGGAGTGATCCCACCGATATCGCGCCCTTCTTCGTGGGCTTCCTCGGGCTCGTCCTGCTGCTCGGGCTGGCCACGGCCGTGCGTTTCTTCTTCGTCTCGTGGATCGGCGAGCGCGTGGTGGCCGATCTGCGCACCGCCGTGCAGCGCCACCTCGTCACCCTTGATCCGGTTTTCTTCGAAGAAAACCGCCCAGCCGAAATCGCCAGCCGCATCACGTCTGACACCGCGATCATCGAACAGGTGGTCGGCACCTCGGCCAGCCTGGCGCTGCGCAACACGGTGATGGGCATCGGCGGCATTGGTTATATGTTCTGGGTCAGCCCGCGCCTCACCTTGATGATGCTGCTGGTGATCCCACTCACCATCGTTCCGATCTTCGTGCTCGGCCGCAAGGTGCGCGAAATCAGCCGCACCAGCCAGGATCGGGTCGCCGATATGGGCACGATGGTTTC
>JAIXQM010000125.1 GCA_027485735.1 Sphingomonadales bacterium
CCTCTGCCCCGGCTGGCCAGCCGGGTGCGGGTCGATGCGCTGATCCGCCGGGTCAACAGCGCCGGTGGCTTTGGCACGGTGCTGGCGCGCGGCGATGACGAAGCCGGCGCCATTGCCGTTGTTACACGTGATGCCGGCGAGGAAGCACTGCGCGCCGCGGTGCTGGGCGCAGGTGGCCGTTATGCATTTGCCGAACTGGCGCGCGGGGCCGACGTGCCTGCCTGGATCGAACGCGCCCGCCGCCGCGACCCCGATCTGTGGGTGATCGAACTGGATATCCCGCAGGCAGGGCAGTTCGTCGTCGAAATGCTCGACGGTGGTTGATTGCCCTGCCGTACACACGCTTCAACACTCACTATGGTTTCACAGGCTCCTCATGGCATCGGCAAGGCGGCTGCGCGTATCGCTGCACTGCTGCTGTTCGCCGTCGCTGGCCCGGTACTCGCCGAAACCAGCCTGCCGGTTTTGCCCGGCGAAGATGATCGCGTGATGGCCGAAACCGCAGCCCCGGCGCCCGCTGGCCTACCCGCGCTGGTGCAGATGGTCGCCGCCGCGCCTGCCGCTGCCGCCAGCGATGCCGAGTTGGATTGCCTGGCCACTGCCGTGTGGTTCGAAAGCCGCGGTGAAACCCTGGAAGGCCAGTTGGCCGTCGCCCAGGCCGTGGTCAACCGCGCCAAGTCCGGCCGCTGGGGTAAGGGCATGTGCGGCGTGATCAAGGCACCGCGCCAGTTCAATTTCAACGCTGCCCGCGTCCAGCGTTCCACCGCTACTTTCACAACCGCGTTGGCGGTTGCGCGCATCGCTGCTGCTGGGTTGTGGCACGATATTGCTGAAGGTGCCCACAGCTTCCATTCTGCCCGCCTCAATCCCGGCTGGCGCCTCGCCCGTGTGGCGAAGATCGGCAATCACGTCTTCTATCGTTGACGTGCTGGCCCTGCGGGGCTTGATGTTCCCTCAATGTTCCGACAAGACTGCGCGATGGCGCATGATCTTTCTGCAACCGACGTGCTGCGCGGCACCTGCCGCTGGCTGTTGCGCGCCGGTGTAAGCCCGCTCGCCGAAGTGCCGCTTTCCGGGGGCCGTCGGGCCGACATCCTTGGAGTCGATGCAGCCGGCCGCCTGACACTGGTCGAGATCAAGATCAGCCTCGCGGATCTGCGCGGTGATCGCAAATGGCCGGATTATCTTGATCATTGCGATCGCTTCTTCTGGGCGGTGCCCGCCGGCCTGCCGACGGGCGATCTCCACACCCCGGCCTTCCGGCCAGAGCAGACCGGGCTCATCGTGGCCGATCGCTTTGATGCCGAGGCGGTGCGCGAGGCACCATGGCGCCCATTGAACCCTGCCCGGCGCAAGGCAATCACGCTCGCACTCGCCCGCCGCGCTGCTCACCGCTGGCTGGGCCTCGTCGATCCGGAAAGTGCGTTGCTGGGTTACGATTGATCCGGCCGGCCGCCGCCGGCTGCGATCCAGTCGCGCACCTTTGCTTCCAGCACCGCGAGTGGCAGCGCGCCGGTATCAAGGCATACCTCATGGAAATCGCGCACATCGAACTTTGGCCCCAGCGCAGCGGCGGCCTCGCGGCGCAGGCGGGCAAAGGTCAGCTCGCCGATCTTGTAGGCACAGGCCTGGCCTGGCTGGGCGATATAGCGATCAATTTCCACCGCCACGTCGCGCGGTGCCATCGATGTGTTGGCCAGCATATAGGCGATCGCGCGACCCCGGCTCCAGTCAAGTTCATGCAGGCCGGTATCAACCACCAGCCGCACGGCGCGCAGCATCTCCATGTCGAGATGCCCGAACCAGGCCCAGGGATCGGCGAACATGCCCAGTTCGCGCCCGAGGGATTCGGCATAAAGCCCCCAGCCTTCGCTGTAGGCAGTGCTTCCGCCGCGCTTGAGGGTGTCGGGCAGCGTCTTGTCTTCGTTGACCAGCGTTGCCTGATAATGATGGCCGGGAATGCCCTCGTGCAGCGTCAGCGTTTCCAGCGTGGGGATCGGCCGCGTATCAAGCATTGCCATGTTGAAGAACAGGATACCCGGCGACACGCCATCGGGCGGACCGGCGCGATAATAGCCAGTGCCGCGCTGCCCGCCCAGGGCCGGTAGCGGCGCAACCTTGAACGGAGCGGATGGCCGGCGGTGGAACAGGCGCGGCATGGCTGGCCAGATGCGGGATTCGATCTCGGCAAAGCGGGCGATGAGCTCGTCTTCGGTCTTGCAGTAGAATTTCGGATCGGTGCGGACATGTTCGAACAGCGATTTCAGGTCACCCGTCCAGCTAAGCTGCTTTCGCACGGTCTCGAATTCACCGCGGATGCGCGCCACTTCTGCAAGGCCAAGATCATGAATGGCCTGCGCCGCCATCGGGATGGTGGTGTGGCGCTCCAGCTCGAACGCATAAAGCCTGTCTCCGTCCTTCGTTGCCGATCGGCCCGGGCCGACCGGCGCGGCCGGCAGATAAGTGCTGGTGAGAAAGTCCCGCCAGCGCGCATAGGCGGGCAGCACCGATCCCTTGACCATGCCCAGATAGTCCGCCTGCCAGCGTGACGTGCTGCTGGCCAGCGCTGGCGGCAAGCGCCCGATGGCGGCCATGAACGGCGTTTGTTCGGCCGGCAGCGCCAGCATCGCATCGACCTGCTTCAGCACATTTTCCACCAGCACCCGTGGCTGCATATGGCCGCTGGCCAGGCCTTCCTTGAGGCGCACGATGGCACCGTCCATGTGCCCGGCGAACAGCCGCAGCCGCTCCAGCCCCGCCGCATAATCCGCTTCTGTCTCGAACAGCGCGCCGGGTCCGGCGACAAAATCCGGCAACTCCACGTGCAGCCCGAAGCTGGGGTTCAGCGCCAGCCGGCGCTGAATGGCGAACAGGCCGCTTTCATGCAGCTGGATCGCCTGCTGAACATTGCGGGCAAACACGTCGAAGGCGATGCGCTCGGCCGGGGTCAACGCGGCGCGGTCAATGCCCGCGAGCTCGGCTGCTGCCTGCCGCTTGTTGGCCAGCGTGGCTGTCGCCCATTCGTCTGACAGCGGATCGATGAACACCGGCTCCTCGGCCGGGCGGCGGCGTCCCGGCGGGCCGGTGGGCGACAGCGCGGCATCGGCTTGGGCGGCACGGGTCAGCAGGTCAGCCAACTTGGCCGAGGCCGTGGCCCCGAAACCAAGCGCAGGCGCGGCGGGCAGGGCGGCCAGCAGGCCAAGCGTGGTGCGACGGTTCAGCATGGCTGCATGGAAGCAGCCTGCCGCCGATTTGGAAAGGGGCGAGTGACGCGTGACGTCAAACCAGATTCGGGCAATGTGCCGCCCCGCTCAGACTTACTTCGGGCTGCGCTTTGCCAGGATCCGCTGCAAGGTGCGCCGGTGCATTTTCAGCCGCCGCGCGGTTTCCGACACGTTGCGATCGCACAGTTCATACACACGCTGGATATGCTCCCAGCGCACGCGATCGGCCGACATCGGTTCTGGCGGCGCTTCCGGGCGGGAGCTGCCATCGGCGGAGAGAGCGCGCACAATGTCTTCCGGATCGGCCGGCTTGGCCAGATAATCGATGGCGCCGGCCTTTACGGCCGCAACAGCGGTCGCGAGATTGCCATAACCGGTGAGCATGACGACGCGCACATCCGGGCTCATCGCACGCAGTTCGGCAACGAGATCAAGACCATTGCCGTCTTCCAGACGCATGTCGACCACGGCATGAGCCGGTTTCAGCCGAGCGGCTTCCACCCGGGCTTCCTGCAGGCTGCCAACCGACGTGACGGCAAAGCCCTTGCGTGCCAGCAGCACGGAAAGCCGCTGCCGGAAGGGGGCATCATCGTCCACCAGCAACAGCGGGCGGCCCTCGGTCTCCGGTACACTGGCCATGGTCATTTCTCCTGTCCTTGCCCCTGGGGGTCATTAAACTCAAACTCTTCCCTTGGCCAGCGCACCTCCACCCGGGCACCGCCTTCTGGCTGGTTGGAAAAGGCCAGCCGGCCGCCGGTGCGCTCGATCAGCGTGGTGGCGATGAACACGCCAAGACCGGTGGAATCGGATTTCGACCGCGATGGACCCAGGATAGGCTCGCCCAGGCGGGGCAGCAGATCGGGCGGAAAGCCAAAGCCGTCATCAACCACCGCGACGCGGATTTCAGACGGGGTGATGAAGGTCTCCATCCGCACTTCGGTGCCGGCGTGGCGCACGGCGTTGGAGACCAGATTGTTGAGCGCATGCAGCAGTTCGGGTGAGCGTTGCACCAGCGGCTGTGGCCCGGAGACAACGACCTGCACCGGCACGCGCGCCGGCTTCACGCTTTGCGCCACTTCGTGCAGCAGCAGATCCAGCGTCAGGATGGCGAACGGATCCTCGGCTTCGGCGCGGGTCGAAAGATCTTTCATGATGCGCCGGCTGCGCGCGGCCTCGGCGGCGAGCAGGCGGATGTCCTCGCCGAATTCGGGATCATCACCCAATTCTTCTTCCAAGCTATGCGCGATCAGGCTGATCGAACCCAGCGGCCCACCCAGTTCATGCGCTGCCGCCGCTGCCAGGCTGCCCAGCGCGTTCATGCGGGCTTCGCGGGTGAGCGCGGCCTCAGTTGCCACCAATGCCCGGGCCCGCGTGCGCGCTTCAGCTGAGACCATCCACAGATAGGCAGCCAGGAAACCGATGGCGAGGCCATAGGCGATGACGTCGCCAACGCGGTAGATCAGCGGAAATTCTGGCGGTGGCCCGTTCCATGGCAGGGGTTGCGCCCACAGCCAGATCACCACCAGCACCGCCAGTGTCAGCGCCAGCAGTGGTGCCATTTCCCGCGCGGTGAGCAGGGTGGCGGCAATGGTGACCGGCACGATAAGCAACAGTGAAAATGGATTAGCCAACCCGCCGGTGAGGAACAGCAGCACCCCGGCCTGGATGAGATCGAACGACAGGTGCAGCGCCAGTTCGCGCCCGGTCATCCGTTCCGTGCGTTCGTAAAGCGTCGAAAGGCCGAAGTTGAGGATGACCGACGCGCCCACGGCGGCCAGCAGCGATCCCCAGGGCAATGGATAGCCAAACCACAACCCAACCACCAGCAGCGTGGTGAACTGGCCCAGAATCGCGATCCAGCGGATGCCGGCCAGCGTGCGCACGCGCACCCCGGGGCGATCAAAGGCGGAAGCCGCGATGGAGGGACGTTCCATCTTCATGCCCTAGCCGCCGCAAGCCGGTTCGCACATGCGGCGTGTCGTTCCACGTGCCGCCTGTGCAAGCACGCTCAGAGCGATGGCCCCTGCACCCGGCCGGTGGCTTTCACCGGAACGTCTTTCAGCAGTTTGGCGATGCTGGCGGCGCGGGGGTCGTTGGTGGCCACTGCGCGCGCGCTGATACCGCTGTTGTCGGCAATGTCGGGATTGGCACCGGCATCGATCAATGCCTTGGTCAGGGCTAGATCACGCGCCTGCACCGCTTTCAGGATCGCGGTTTCGCCCAGTCGATTCTGGGCGTTCACCTGCGCCTTCAATCGGATCAGGGTCGCGGCGCCTTCGCTCCAGCGGCTGATGGCGGCGAGGATCAGCGGGGTGTTGCCCTCGCGGTCCTTGAGGTTGAGGTTGGCGCCCTTCTGGTAGAGCAGGCCCAGCCAACCAAGATCACCGCGGCGGGTGACGATATGGATGCCGGCTTCCCCGGTATCGGCGTCGCGGGTGTTCACCACGGTGGTGCCGGGTTGGTCGGACAGTTCGATGGCCTTGTTGACGTCGCGGTCTTTCACCGCCTTGATGAAGTTGTAGCTGTCGGAAAACTGCGCGGCGGCCGGCGTAGCCGCCACCATCGCTGTTGCCAGCATCACCAGAACCAGAAGTCGCTGCAGAAGTCCTTGGCACATCATCGACAAGCTTCCACCTTTTGCCTATGCCCCTAAAGGCCATGATAGCGCATAGCCCCATCAATCGCCCATGAACAGGTCCAAGAATCTGCGGCTCTGGCTGGTGCTGGTGGTGGCGCTGCTGCTCGCGGCTGGCTTGGGCTGGATGCGCTTTTCCACGCCTCCAGCGCCGCCCGGCAATCTGGCGGGCGCCAGCCTGGGCGGGCCGTTCACGCTCACCAATCAGGATGGGCAAACGGTGCGCGACACGGATTTTGCCGGGCGCTGGCGGCTGATCTATTTCGGCTATGGCTTCTGCCCCGATGTTTGCCCCACCGATCTGGCGCTGGTCGGGCGCGGTCTGCAGGCGTTCGAAGCGCAGGATGCTGGCCGCGCAGCTAATGTGGCGCCAATTTTCATCACCATTGATCCGGAGCGCGACACACCGGCCGTGCTGAAGCCGTTCGTGGCGGCCTTTCACCCGCGCCTTGTTGGCCTGACCGGCACGCCCGAACAGATTGCAGCGGTGGCGCGCCGCTTTGGCGTCTATGCCAAGCGCATGGACACCGGCGACCCCGAGAATTACCTGATGGATCACAGCGCCATGGTCTATCTGTTCGACCCGGAAGGCAAGCCGGTCGCTTTCTTGCCGCATCAGGGGCTCACGGCAGACGCCGTCACCGCATTGCTGGCCACCCATGTCCGATAAACCGTTCTGGGAAACCACGCCGTTTCACCACATGACGCGGGCGCAATGGGAGAGCCTGTGCGATGGCTGCGGTAAATGCTGCGTGCACAAACTGGAAGATGAAGACACCAACGAGGTCTTCCCCACCAACGTTTGCTGCCGCCTGCTTGATACGCGCACCGCACAGTGCAGCGACTATCGCAACCGCAAGGCGTTGGTGCCGGAATGCGTGCGGCTCACGCCAGGCAAGCTCGATGATCTCGATTGGCTGCCGGAAACCTGTTCCTACCTGCGGGTTCACCGCGGCCAGGGACTGGCACCGTGGCACCACCTGATTACCGGTGATCGCGATTCCATCCACCGTGCCGGCCAATCCGTTGCTGGCCGTGTGATCAGCGAAGATCACATTGGTGATCTTGAAGACTTCATCATCGACAAGCCGCTGTAAGACCCGTTCATGCTGCGCTGGCGACGCCCCCAATTGCCCGAAGAACTGATCATCGCCGGCCGCCCTGTGCCGGTGGTCGCCACCCGGCGTCCGACGGCACGCGGCGTGCGGCTGCGCGCCAGCGCCATCAAGGGCCGCATCGAGATCAGCCTGCCGCCGCGAGGCGGGGAGGACGTGGGTGCCGCCCTGCTCAAGGCTCACCACGCGTGGATCGAAGCGCAGGTGGCAAAATGGCCAGCGCCGATCCCGTATGCGCCCGGTGCGATCATCCCCGTCAATGGCGCGCCGGTGCGCATCGACTGGCAGGCCGATCACCCTCGCACCCCGGTGCTGGCCGGCGATGCCTTGCGCGTTGGTGGGCCGCTGTCGCTGCTGTCCGGCCGCATCGAGCGCTGGCTCAAGGCCCGGGCGCTGGCCGATCTGGAACCTGCCACCCGCCGCCTCGCTGATCAGCTCGGCCGGCCGCTGGCGCGGATTTCGTTGGGCGATACCAGTAGCCGCTGGGGCAGTTGTGCCGGCGCCCGGTCAGGTGACGGCGCCCGCATCGCCTACAGCTGGCGGCTGGTGTGTGCGCCCGAATGGGTGCGCTTTGCCATCGTGGCGCACGAGGCGGCGCATCTGGTTCACCAGGATCACAGCCCGTCCTTCCACGCCCTGAACCGCCAGCTTGATCCGCGCGCTGGCGAGGCTCGACGCTGGCTCGCCCGGCATGGCGCCGCGCTGCACTGGGTGGGGCGCGAAGCCTAGAGCGGATGGCCCAGCCAGGCGGCGATGGCGGTGCCGAAATCGGGCTTGGTGACGGCGCTCATGTGGTTGCCGGCAATTTCGACAAGCGCGGCGTTGGGCAGTTCCATGGCCAGCGCTGGTGCGGAGCCATTGTCTTTGTCATCCACCCCGCACAGCACCAGGCAGCGGGTTTCGATCCCGCGCAGCATTTCGATCGGCGTCGAAACAAACGTGTCGAGCAGCAGGCCAACGGCTGTGGTGTCCACTTTGTTCTGTTTCATGAAGGCCGCGGCAAAGGCTTCCGGGCTGCCGCCGGGCCAGCCATCGGGCTGACGCACGACCTGCTTGAAGAAATCCGCCCGCTGGGTGCCGCCGATCAGCCCTTCAAGCCCCATGCCGGAAATGATCGCCTTGCCTGGCCGCAGCCCGCGCGCCAGCAGCCGCACCAGCGTGCGGGCGCCCATCGAATAGCCGGCGATATCGAAATCCGTCAGGCCCAGTTGGGCAATCAACGCCTCGATATCCATGGCCAGCACGTCGGGTGGATAGGCGGCGGCATCATGGGGCGCGGCGCTGTGCCCGTGGGCGCGGAAATCCGGCATGATCACCCGATAGCCGGCGCCGGCTATCTCGGCCGCCGCGCCATAGCGCCGCCAATTCATCTCGCCGCTGGAAAACAGCCCGTGCAGCAGGATGATCGGCCGGCCTTCGCCGATTTCGACAACGGCAATCTCCGCCCCGTCGAAGCCGCCAAAACGGGGTTGCGCCATTACCGGCCCTTTTCGGCGCGGGCAGCGGCCACGGCTTCCTTCAGCCGGTCAAATCCCACCGCGCCCGACAGGATGCGGTTGCCGATGATGTAACTCGGCGTGCCGGTCAGCCCCAGCTCACGGCCCAGCACCAGGTTCTTGTCCACTTCGGCCTTCAGCGCGGCATTCTTCAGATCGGCGGTCACCTTGTCTTCGGAAAGGCCCACGCCCTTCACGATGCCCATGGTCCGGGCCAGGCTCACACGGCCGGGGCTGTCGAACATGGCGTCGTGGAACTTGCGATACCCCCCCTGTGTCGCTGCCGACAGGCTGGCCATCGCCGCTTCGGTGCTGGCCGGCGACAGCACCGGGAAATCGCGATAGATCACCATCAGCTTCGGGTCTTCACGCACCAGCTTTGCCACATCGGCGTGGCCCTGCCGGCAATAGGGACAGGCATAATCGAAGAACACCACCAGCTTCACATCGCCATTGGGATTGCCGGCGGTCGCACCCGGGAAAGGCGTTTCCAGCGCGCTGCGGCTGGCGGCCAGTGCCTTGCGCGCCTCGGCCTGCTCCAGCCGGGCGACGGCTTCCGGAATGATCTCCGGGTGATTCAGGATATAATCGCGCACGATGGCTTCGATCTCGGCCCGATCGGGGCGCTCTTTTGTCTGCCCGGCGGCCAGCGCCGCGCCGGCACCCACCCCCGCACTGGCCAATCCCACCGCGACAACAGCGGCCATGCTCAACTGCCGGCTCCAGAATCCTGCCATAAGATTATCTTTTCTTCCGTTTCTGCTGTTCCAGCGCGTCGCCGGCCACCAGCATGATGTCGTCTGCCCGGATAGAGTCGGGCGTGCCGGCCGGCAAGCCCGACCGTGCTAGGCGCGCGTTCATCATCGCCCCCATGGCATTGCCTTCCAGGCTGAAGCGCTCTGCCGCTGCCAGCGCCGCACGTGGCTTGTCACCACGCCGATCATAGATCACGCCCAACTGGTACCAGGTGAAGGGATTCTCGCGGTCCAGGCTCACGGCCTTGCGCAGCAAGGGCTCGGCTTCGGCCTGCAGCTTGGGGTCTTCGCTCGTCACCAGCGCGTGGCCCAACAACGTGATGATCATCGGCTCGAATGGCGCCCGCTCGACTGCGCGGCGCAGCACTGGCAGGCTGTTGGCCACTTTACCGGATTCAAGCAGGATCTGGCCTTCCAGTTCCAGATAATAGGGATCGTAGGGGTTCAATGCGACAAGCCGGGCCGCTTCCGTCATGGCCTGATCGGGGTGGCCGGAACGGTGCCACGCGTAGGCACGAGCATAAAGTGCCGCGGCGGTGTTGGTGCCCTCCGGATATTGCTGCATCACCCGCGGCGGCTCTTCTACAAAGCCGATCAGCTTGCCCTTGATACGCTCGAACTTGGCCTGCAGCGCTTTGTCGGGCGACGTGTTCCAGGCTGGGTCCTTCTCATACACAGAAAGCAGATTGGCGACGCGCGTCGACGACAGCGGGTGGGTGCGCGCATATTCATTGTCCTGAGGGATGGCGAGGCGAAACTCCTGACCCTGCAGCTTGCGAAAGAAGGCGATGCTGCCCTTGCCCGAAATCCCGGACTTCGACAGAAACACGGCGCCGGCCTGATCGGTACGGCTTTCCTGATCGCGGGTGAAGGCGAGAAACTTGCCCTGTGCCGCTGCGGTGCCCAGTCCCAAAATCGCCATGCCGGCTTCGCCCGCACCGGCAGCTACCGCCAGCGCGGCCCCCACCAACGACAGCAGCGAAATCTTGCTGGCAGGCCCGGCACCTTCGCCAAAGCGCACGTTGTGGCCAGCCGCGATATGGCCCAGCTCGTGCGCGATCACGCCCTGCAGCTCGTTCACATTGTCGGCCGCCGTGATGAGCCCGCTGTGGATGAACACATTCTGCCCACCCGTCACAAAGGCATTGATGGAAGGATCACCCACCAGCACGAACTGCACGCTGCGCGGATCAAGCCCCGCCGCATCGATCAGCGGCCGTGAAATCTCGCGGAAAAACGCCTCCGTTTCGGCGTCGCGCAGGATGGACTGCGCCCAGGCCGGGCCGGGAAGGAGCGCCAAGGCCAGCGCCAGCAGAGAAACAAGGATGCGCATGCGTCTTCCCCTTGCCTAGCATAGTTGAACTTGCGGTGAAGGGGTGCGGCTATAACGAACCGCTGCCGGTTTTTCAGGCCGCCTTGAGTGCCCGCGCCCGGCGGCGCTGCACCGACGACCCAAGGCCCAGTGATTCGCGATATTTGGCCACCGTGCGACGGGCGATGTCGAAACCCTCGCCGTTGAGCAGTTCGACGAGCTTGTCATCCGAGAGCACATCCTCGCCCTCGGCTGCGATCAGTCGGGCGATGCGGTCCTTCACGGCCAAGGCCGACGCGGTTTCGCCATCGCCGGAGCTGACACCGGAGGTGAAGAAATATTTCAGCTCATACTGGCCGCGTTCGCACAGCAGATATTTGTGGCTCGTCACCCGGCTCACGGTCGATTCGTGCATTTCGATCAGCTCAGCGATCTGGCGCAGGGTCAGCGGCTTCAGCTGGCTGACCCCCTGCTCGAAAAATCCCTGTTGCAGCCGCACGATTTCGGTGGCCACCCGGATGATGGTGCGGGCGCGCTGATCGAGTGCTTTCAGCAGCCAGTTGGCGCTGGCCACGCATTCATTCAGGAAGCCGTGGGTTGCCTTGTCGGCACCGGCGGCAAGCTCGCTGTGATAGTCGCGATCGATGATCAGGCGCGGCAGCGTCGCCTGGTTCAGGCTGATCTGCCAGCTGCCATCCGTGCCGCGCGTCACGAACACATCGGGCACCACCGGCGTGCCGGTTTCGCCGCCATAACGCAGGCCGGGCTTGGGATCATAGGATTTCAGTTCGCGGATCATGTCCACGATATCCTCGCGGTCCAGTTTGCACAGTCGCATCAGGCCGTTCATATCGCCGCGCGCCACCAAATCGAGATTGTTGAGCAGCTTTTCCATCGCCGGGTCGCAGCGATCGGCGGCGCGGGCCTGGGCAATCAGGCATTCCGATAGGCTGCGCGCGGCAACACCGGCCGGATCGAACATCTGCACGTCGCGCAGCACCGCTTCGGCCCGCGCCGGCGACACGTCCAGTCGGTCGGCAATCTCCTCCAGCGGTTCGACCAGATAGCCGGCTTCATCAAGCCCATCGATGATGAAGCGGGCAATGGCCAGATCGATGCCGTCAAAGCGGGCTGTTGCCTGTGCTTCCAGCACTTCGGTCAGCCCGGCCTCGCCGCCGGCCATGCGCTCGAAATCCGGGCCATCGTCCTCGCCGCTGGCTTGTGCCGCGCGCTCGCCCCAATCCGCGGGCTGGTCCGCCGTGCAGTCATGATGGAAACGCTCACCGGTGTAATCGGCTTCCAACGGGCCATCGCCGCCGCCGATGCCATCACGCAGCAAGGCTTCCAGCCCGGCGCTGCTGGCATCGTCAAACGCGGGCAGGGCATCGGGCGGCGCGTCCACACCGCTTGGCCCGGCCGGCTCTTGCGGTTCGGCAGCATCGCCACTGGCCAGCAGCGGGTTGCGCTCCAGCTCCTCGGCAATCCAGCCTTCCAGTTCGACATTGGTCAGTGTCAGCAGCTTGATCGCCAGCTGCAGCTGCGGGGTCATCACCAGCTGCTGCGATTGCCTCAGCTCAAGGCGCGGCCCCAAGCCCATCTCAGCCCCCGCTGTGCCCCAGCCAGATCACAGGGTGAAATCCTCGCCCAGATAGACACGGCGCACGGTTTCATCGGCCACCAGCGCTTCCGGTGTGCCTTCGAACAGCACGCGGCCATCATAGATGATGCAGGCGCGATTCACGATTTCCAGCGTTTCGCGCACATTGTGATCGGTAATCAGCACGCCGATATCGCGGGCGCGCAGCTGCACCACAAGCGCGCGGATATCGGCGATGGAGATGGGATCGATGCCGGCAAACGGCTCATCGAGCAGCATGATCGACGGATTGGCAGCCAGCGCCCGGGCAATCTCCACCCGGCGCCGCTCCCCGCCCGAAAGCGCCATAGCCGGCGCTGCACGCAGGCGGGTGATGTTGAATTCGCCCAGCAGTTCTTCCAGCCGTGCAGAGCG